>NZ_JCAMOP010000007.1:0-290070 GCF_059512345.1 Bradyrhizobium sp. Unk1 | reverse complement strand
ATATGGAAGGTGCGTCCCTCGCCTGCCCGCCGCATCAACGCAGCGACGACTTCGGCCGTCAGCTGCTCCACGCTCTCGTGGACGCGACGCGAGGCCACCGCGCTGGTGCCTTCGACCGCAAGAAACGCCTTGGTCATGGCGACCGCGATCTTGGCGGAATCGAACGGCGAGACTTTTCCATTGCGACGGATGATCTGCATGGCCGGCTCGCTCGAAGCAGGCGCAAGCAATTGTGGACGCAAATGAACGATGGGTGCGGAAGCGGTGTCCGCGTCGTGCAGGTTCAGTGACATCAAAGGGCCCCGTGATGCGCGCGTTGTGTTTGAACGGGGCTGTAAGGAAGGACGCTGCTGAAACGCCGGCGGCAGAGTTGCCGGGCGGTGCATGCAAGCGACCGCCGGACACCCCGCCCGTGGACGTTCAGATTGTCGCGGCAGGTCTCCTGGCTCGCAGGTCGTCGCCCACTTCCCGTCTTCCCGGCGCGAAAGGCACCAGTGACGATTGTTCGGAAGCAGCTCGCTGCTGACAGTTGCGGGGGCAGCGCCGGAATTCCACGCTCTCGCGCGGTTCACCGGCTTCCCTCTTAGCCACTAAATCTTGCGATCCAGCGGAACCGTGACGCCCACATGTGGTGACATATGCAGCCGGGTGTCAACGATTCGTTGCGGGCCGGAAGCGGTGATCCCTGTGGAATGCGGGAATTCCCGCCCGGCGCGCGCAACCCTAGGGATGACGCACATCCAGCATTAGGCGTTCCGCATCGCGCGCCCGAACGGATCGACCAGGCGGACGATCTCGCAGGCGGCGACGAGGCCGGCGAGCCAGACGGCGCTGGTCAGCCCGATGCGCGTCACGATGGCCGCAGTGAACGCGCCCTCTCCGCCAAGGAACGGCGTCGCGGCAAGCAGCGCGAGCTCATAGGCGGCGTAGGCGGCGACGAGCGCGATGGCCAGCATCAGCGGCATGCGCCCCTGCGGCAGCATACGAAGCACGGTCGATGCCGCCACGGTCGACAGCAACGCGGCAGCACCGATGACAAAGCCCCATGCGATGGTGCTGCCATCAATGGGATAATGCAGCACGCCGAAGCCGATGGTCTGGTTCACGAGCCAGGCGCCGGTGACGACGAGCAGCGCCGGACGTATCGGCAGCATTGCGGCGGCGACGACGGCAAACGCCGCAAACGGCGTCGCGCAGGCAAGGGCGAAGCTCGCGAGCGCGCATGACACCGTCAGCAGCGCAAAGCAGAACATCGGCGCGAGGCGCGACGCGACCGGGTGAAGGCGGAAACGGTCGGCGTGGGGCGGCAGGATAGTGACAGTCATGGAACGATCTCCTTGTGGGATTTGTAGCACATTTTTGCTGGAACGCGGCATCACGTCTGACTCAGTGAAGGGCGTCCATGGGATCTTCAGTCTCGGCTGGATCGCGCCGGTCGTGGGCGGCAAGCCAGGCGGCGAGTGTCGCGGCGTGCGGCTCCATGGCCGCCAATTGGCGCAAGGCCACGCGAACGGCGGCGCGCGCCGTGCGATCGGATGGAAACGTCACCGTCTCAGGTCCCCGCCCCTTCGCGACCGCTTCGACCACGGCGCCCTTGCACGCCGTTAGCTCCGGCAGCCCATAGAGGTCGAGCAGCGCCTGGAAGGCTGCGTGATGATCCGGCCGAAACGCGCGCTTGCGGCCGAGCTGATCGCGCAGCGAATGGGCCGGATAGAGATGCGCGCAGGGGATCCATCCCGCAGGCAGCGGCTCGGTCGCAGAATGGGTGCGGCGATGCGCGAGCAGCTTTGGCAGGACGTGGGTGTGCGGGCCGTCAGGGCTTCGCCCACCCGGCGGCGGGATCGGCTGGAATACCTCGGCGCGCCCGATGCGGCTGATGAAGACGCGGTGCGGATTGGCGGCCAAAATGATCCGCATGGCGTCGCTTTCGGGCGCGAACACGGATTGGCCCGTGCGGCTCCTGAGCGCGGCGACGGCATCGGCATCGCTGACGCGGATGCAGGCGTCGATCTGCAACGTTCCGAGGCCAAGGTCGAACAGGATGCCGCTGCGATCCCTCGTCAGGAGCGCCTCGATATCCGGACCGAGCTCGGTCAGCACGGTACGACCGCTCATGGCGCTGGCTTCACGCGGGAGACACAGCGCGATGCGGTGGCTCCAGCTCTCCGTGGTCGGCGATTCCGATGCGATCAGGCGCAGATCCGGGTGGGAGACAACGCGCATCCCACCCTTCTGTGTCACAACGCTGCCCCCGTTGCGCGACTGCTCCATGTCGAGGTCCTCACCGGGCTCGCGTGTGAACTCGGCAATGGCACCGAACGTGCCGATGCTCCAGCCGGCCTCAGCGTCGGCAAGCTGGCTTGCGATCAGGTCCATGAGCGGATCGGCCGTCGTCATGAGGCTTCTCTCTCTCGCTATCTGACGTCGTAATTCGCCAGGCGAATGCCGCCATAGACGCCCAGTCCCGGCTGCAGAAAGCCGGTCGGATTTTGATAGTGCACATCGGCGAGATTATCGACCCGGCCAAATACCTTCACCTGGTCGGTGACCAGATATTCGGCTGCGACGTTGACGACGGTGTAGGCCGGAGCCAGCAGACGCGGAATGCTGAAGTCGCGGTTACCATCGACGAAACTCCCGACGTGCAACACTGTTGCGGACAATGTGAGCGGGTCGATCGGATTCCAGATGACATTTGCGCTCCACTTCTCCTTCGGACGCCTCAGCAGCTCCAGTCCCGCCGTCGCATCCACCGCGCGGGTAAAAGTGTAGTCGGCACGAACGCGAAGCCGGTCAGTGATCGCAGCCGCGACGAAGCTCTCCGTGCCCTCCGTGATCGCCTTGCCGATATTGGTGTTGGTGCTCGTGAATGTCACGGGATCGAACGTGCTCTGGATCAGGTCCGTGATGTTGTTGCGGAAGTAGGTCGCCCCGATGCGAACGCGATCGCCAAACCAGGGTTGCTCGAAGCCGGCGTCGTATCCGACGCTTTCCTCGGGCCTGAGGTTGGGATTTGCAAAGAAGAAGAACGCGGGAAAGCTGACGTAAAGCTGGTTGAGCGTCGGCGCCTTGAACCCGGTGCCGTAGCTACCCTTGAACTTCGTATCCGTGACCGGCACGATCACGGCAGACGCCAGACGAAAGGTCGGATGCTCTCCAAACCGCTCGTTGTCGTCCTGCCGGACGTTGGCCGTGAAGAAGACGCGATCCCGGAACTGGGACTGCAGCTCCATATATCCGGCCTTGTTGACGTTTTGCGCCGAGACCGTCGCCGTTTGCAGTGTTTCGGTCTCATGCTCCGCACCAATGATGACATTGTTGTTGGGCGCGAGCTGGGTCGTGGTGTGCCAATCATACTTGACGCGATCGCCGGTCGTGATCGTGGGCATCACGTCGCCGGGCGAGACGTTGTGGTTCCAGTGGTTGGTGTAGTTGACGCCGAAATAGCTTTTCATCCGGTCGTCGAGAGCGGACCAAACCGCCTCCCCGCGCGTGAAGAGCTGGTGCACCGTCTGCGTGCTTTGCGCGGCCGCGGGAAAGCTCGCGAATGCGACGGGATCGAAGGTGTCTCCGGTAAAGCGCAGGGTGGCGTCAGTGTAACGCGCGACGCCGTTGAGCGTCAGGTTTTCGGTCAGTTCGGCGCCAAGCTTCGTCGAATAGGTCATGTTGTCGTAATAGTTGCCGATCGCCTTCTGCCCCGGCGGCAGCAATTCGACCGGCGTCACCGGCACGTCGTTCGCGCGGAAATGCGCGACGTTGAAGGCATAGTTGAAGTGGTCCTGTGAACCGCTCAGGCCTGCGGTTTGATTGAACGTTCCGAACGAGCCTCCCTCGACCGAGCCGGTCGCGCGAGCGGGACCGTCACCCTTCTTCGTTACGACGGAGATCACGCCACCCAGCGCATCTGCGCCGTAGAGACCGCTCTGCGGGCCGCGCAAAACCTCGATCTGCTGAATGTCGGAGGTGAGCAACTGGCCGAAATCGAACGAACGGTTCGGGTTGCCGGGATCGCTGACGTCGATGCCGTCGATCAGGACCTTGGTATGGTTGGAATTCGTTCCGCGCATGAAGATCGACGTCTGTCCGCCGGGACCGCCGGTCTGCACGAGGTTGAGGCCGGGAACCGCGCTCAGCGCATCGGATGCGGTCCGGCGCTGATCGCGCTCGATGTCTCTGGCGGTCAGAACGGTCACCGAGCTCGCAACCAGATTGGTCGGCGTGACAACGCCCGTCGGACTGACGACGACCGTCGGAAACAGGTTGGCGGCGGATACGCCGGCAACAGGGGGCGACGCCGGCAACAGCTCGGGTTTCGGCATGCGAGCCACGCGCCGCTGCTCGGGCTGGTCGGGCGCACGCCGCGCGACTTGCGGCTTCGTCGCACGTTCGGTCGGCGCAACCTCGACCGGCGGCAGCAGATCGGGCGATGCCGATTGCTGGGCCTGGGCAATGGACAGATCGAGCGAATACAGGGAAACGAACGCGACAAGGCCGGCGCAGAAGCGCCTGGCGGCAAAGACAATACGGGACACTCTTGTAACCTCGGTATGACGTCAGTGGCACGTCACAGCGAACGAGGTTTCACGGCGGAGCGATCGATTGCTCCGGTGAAGCTAATGTCTGTACTCCCCGACCGACATCTTCGCGTGTGACCACGGCTGACGGCAGGTCTCCTGGCTCGCGGGTCGTTACCTTACGTCGCCTTCCCAGGACCGAGATTCCCAGTGGCACATGACGAAAGATTCACCGCTTACAGTTGCGGGGGCAGCCGTGGCGTTGAGAATATCCCGGTATCGGGAAAACCTCGCACCACGTTCCCTTTTGATCTCCGTGAGGAGAACCGT
Source organism: Bradyrhizobium sp. Unk1 (assembly GCF_059512345.1). Taxonomy (NCBI): domain Bacteria; kingdom Pseudomonadati; phylum Pseudomonadota; class Alphaproteobacteria; order Hyphomicrobiales; family Nitrobacteraceae; genus Bradyrhizobium; species Bradyrhizobium sp. Unk1. The sequence goes on along the minus strand of NZ_JCAMOP010000007.1, from coordinate 285,226 downwards.
CACCGGCCAATCTACGGGGCGGGCACGCGGAGAGTCAATCGGACGGTTGCATCACGGTCAGCGCGCCGCACCGGAGATTGAGCTGGCGCAATCAGGCCGGCTCCCGCTCCGAACGCGTCCTGATCATCGCCCGCTCGCCGGCATCGACGAGTTGGCCGATGCCGGTGCGGCCCGTGAGCGCGCAGCGGATGATGTTCTCGGCAACGGACCTGCGAAAGCAATGGTCCTCGCCGACCGGGCGATTGCGGCAGACCCGATCCAGCGCCAGCTTCATGTTGATCCGGGTGCGGGTGTCGAAATGCTCGCTGATCATTCGCAGGGCCTCGATGCGTTGATGTCGGAGCGGAAACGCGTGGGCGTAGGCCGGGTTCCAAAACCAGACCGCGCAGGGCGTTGCGCAGAGCTGACTAGGCCCGCCCTCTTGGTCTTGTGACGGGCGGGCTACGCCCGACCTCTTGGCCGCTGGGCCTGAGCCCAGGCCGCGGTGACGTCGCGCAGCGGAGCATCGCTCCGCCGGATCGGGGTCAGCTCACCGGAGGCCGAGATGATGGCGGTCTCCTCGCGGCGGCAGCGCGAGCATACGAAGCGGACCTCATGCGGCGACGCCGACCAGCTCGAACGTTTGACGTTGGCCGCCATCGGCCATGCATCGCAATGCGAGCACGACACCAGGAACCGACCGGGATCGAGCATACCCATTCCATAGGACTCCGCGTCCTGCCTGCCGCTTCAATGACTAACCCATGTGAATCGTTCCGGTGCCCGAGCACCGTCAGCCCGTCAGCTCCAGGCAGCGTCGCCGCTCAGTGGGCGCCCTTGAGGGTGCATGACGTGGAGCAGGTAACGGTGTTGCCGTGGTCGCACGCCTTGCAGGCGGCGACGCATTGGTTCATGTCGCGGGGATTGTAGGAGCTGTAGCTCCGCATCGCGCAGACCGGGGTCGAGCCGGTGATGTCCTGCTCCTGGTTGCAGGCGGCCGTCATGAGCGCGAAGATGAGGACTGCGACAAGGCGCATGGGATTGCCCTGGTAAGGAGCGGCAAAGCGACGTCAGCGAGATGCGCCGCACCGCAACGGATCTCGACATTCCCACCGCGAGCAATCATGGATCGTGACGCTCGCATCCCGAAGGATGCCCGCCAAACATTAAGAACGGATTGCAGCAGGCGTCAGGCCGCAGCCTTGGTCGCGATCACCTTCCGCATATCCACCGCCAGCTGACGATACTGCTCCGAGAGTCTCAGATAGAACTCGCGCTTGGTGCTGTCGGTGGCGAGCTTGGCAATCAGCTCGCATTCGGCGGTGAGCGTCTCGAACCGTTCCAGCCTGTCATGAAGTTCTGTCATCGGCGTGTCCCCGTCAAACGCCTCAAGGGACGACAAACCTAAGCCTGAGAAATAGGTCACGGCGAACATCGTTATCGAGTAGAAGCGTTTTTTCCGGCGAGGCCGGTGCCGGCCCGGCAACGACGGCTATTTCTGCTCCAGCCGCCAGGCGCCGTCCCAATTGGCGTCCGGCGGATTGGCCTCGAACTGCGCGATGCGGCCGAGCAGCGTGCGCGAGGGGCCGTCGCCGGGCACCGCTTCGAGCGCTGCATTGAACGCGGCGCGAGCCTCGTGGAAGCGCTGCGCGCGGTAGGCGGCGAGGCCTTCGGCGTAGCGCGCGCGCAGGCTCTCCTGCGGGACGCTGAGCCCGTGCGCCTTGCTCATCACCTCGAAAATGGCCTGCGGCGCGCTCTGGCCGGCCACTGCGAGACGATCGATCTCGCGCAGCTCGAGGTTAGAGCCGATCGCGTCCGCCGTCGCCTGCGCGATCAGGATCCGCGTGCCGTAGATCTTGTTGACCAGTTCGAGCCGCGAAGCGAGGTTCACGGCATCGCCCATCACGGTGAAGCTCATCATCAGCTCGGAGCCGATGCTGCCGGTCAGGACCTCGCCGGTGGCAATCCCGATGCGCAGATCGCAAGGGCCTGGCATGGCGCGGATACCGAGCAGGTCAGGCAATTGCTTCTGCAACGCCGGCACCTCATCGGCCATGTCGATGGCGGCGTAGCAGGCGAACAGCGCCGGCTCGTCCTCCTCGATGAAGGGAGGCCCCCAATAGGCCATGATGGCATCGCCGATATATTTATCGATAACGCCGCGATGGCTCCGGATCGGCGCGGACATCACCGTGAAATAGTGGTTCATGACCTTGACGAGGCCGCGCGGGGTCATGCCCTCGCTCATCGAGGTGAAGCCGCTCATGTCGGAGAACATGATGGTCATCACCCGGCGCTGGCCGTCGATGGCGACCTCCGGGCGGTCGATCAGCCCCTGCGCCACCTTGGGATCGATGTAGCGGCCAAAGGTCTCGCGGATCCGCTCGTTGTGCCGCAGCTGCTCGATCATGCGATTGAAGGCGGCGGCGAGTTCGCCGATCTCGTCCTGGGTCGAGACCGTGATGGTCTTGTCGAAGCGGCCCGCCTCGACCTCGCGGGTGCCGGCGAGCAACAGCCGCACCGGCCGTGTGATGCCGCTGGAGACGAGGAGCGCGAAAGCAAATCCGACGATCGCCGCGAGCAATGTCACGACACCCGAAATGATGATCGCCTGCCGCTGGCGACTGATCACCGTTGCTGTGCTGGCGAAGACCTGCTTGAGCATGTCGGCGCGGATCGCATCGATCTTCTGGTTGAACTGGTCGCGTATGGTGTCGAGATGCTCCAGCGTGCCGCGCGCCTCCGTCATCTGTTTGGCGTCGACCTCCTTGAGCAGCTTGGCGTGATCCTCGTTCATCGCCTGCCGCAGCTCGGTGAGGACGGTTTCGATGCGGGTCTCGATCCGCGCCAGCCCGGCATTGTCGGAAGGCGTCCTCTTGTCGTCGATGATCGCGTTGATGTGCGCGCGCGCGGCCTCGGCCTCCTCGTCGATCTTCCGATCGGCCTCCTCGAATTCGCGCAGGCGCGCCGCGTAGGCCTCCTCCTCCGAGGGCGCCTGCATCTTCATCATGACCATCCGCCGCAGCGCCACCGACCGCTCCAGCGAGCGGATGTTGGCGCGCGCCAGATGGCCGTAGGCCGGAATGTAGCGATCGGTCAGCTCGTCGAGCAGGACGCCGACCTGGCTCGACATCACCATCGAAAGAATCGCAGTGACCAGCATCAGGACGATCAATCCGAGGGCGATCCCGACGATCTTGCGCCTGATCGACTGGTTGAAAAGTGGCATGAGCGGTGGGGGTAAGAGCTGAAAGGACCGGTTGGGAACTCAATACACCGGTTTTGGCGGCAGGAACACGCGCAATCTGGCCCTTGCGACGCCCCTGACCGCACGCAACCGTCGCGCGAGCCCCGTTCGTTAACAAAGCTTAAAGACGCTCCCCTTTCCGCCATTTCGGAAGTTCTCGAGTTCCCATCGGTATTTTGCCGCATTGTTGAAGGAGCGTGAGGACTGCGAAACGATGTCGTGGCATCGTTTTGGGTGTCGTCTTTGATTCTCAAGCCGCATGTCGTCGCGGACCTTGGTTTGTAGTGGTTTCGCAGGGGGACCATCGAATGAACCAGTGCCTACGCTCGCTCGCGTGTGTCATTGCCGTGGCCGCTTTGGCCTTGATCCCAACCGAGCTGGCAGCGAAGAGCAGTCACAAATCGTCCGCGTCGAAGAAGACGCATGAGGCGAAAGCCGGCAAGCCGCGCCATGCTGCGGTCAAGTCGCGCCATGGCAAGCACGCCGAGGCCAAACGCAAGCCGAAGAAGGACGACGAGCCCTCGGACAAGCAGGCAGCCCCGCCGCTCACCGGCGACCTCGCCGCGCTGAAGGACGCCATCGATCTCGCGCGCAAGGGCAAGACCGACGATGCCAGCGCGGCGCGCGACCGCATTGCCGATCCGGCCGGACAGAAGCTCGCCGACTGGTTCATGCTGCGCCATTCCGAGAGCACAGCACCTTTCAAGCGCTACGCCGGCTTCCTCGCCGTCAATCCGGACTGGCCGAGCAACGCCCTGCTCCGCCGCCGCGCCGAAGCGCGGCTGTGGCAGGAGAAGAGCGACGCGGCGACCGTGCACAAATTCACGATGGACCGGCCGACCAGCGCCAAGGGCAAGTTCGCGCTCGCCCGCGTGCTCCTGAGTGAAGGCGACAATGACAGGGCTACGCGTCTGGTGCGCGAGGCCTGGCGTACGGACGAACTAACCGAGCGCAGCGAGGAGGATTCCTACGAGGCGTTCCGCGACCTCCTGACCGCTGACGATCATCGCGCCCGCATGGACAAGCGCCTCGGCGCCAAGGACTACGCCGCCGCAAGACGCGCGGCCAAGCGGCTCGGCGAAGATGCGCTCGCGATCGTCAAGGCCTGCTCGGCGGTCACCGGCAAGGCCAACAAGGCCAAGGATTACCTCGAGGACGTCTCGACCGAAGCACGCCGCGATCTCGGCTATGTCCTGTGCCGCGCGCAGTGGCATCTGCAGAACGACCGCATCGACGACGCCGCCGAGGTGATCCTGGCCGCCGCGCCCGACACGATGGCGGCCCAGGACACCGATGCCTGGTGGCGCGAGCGCCGCCTGCTCGCGCGAAAGCTGCTCGACCAGGGCAAGTTCAAGACCGCCTACGACGTGGTGCGTGCGGCGGCGGTGCCCGCAATGGAAGTCTATCGCGTCGACTACCACTTCATGTGCGGCTGGATCGCGCTGCGCTATCTCGACGATCCCAAGGCGGCCATGGTGCATTTCGCCGCGATCGATGAAGGCTCGGCCAATCCGATCGCGCTGTCGCGTGCGCACTACTGGCGCGGCCGCGCGGCCGAGGCGATGGGGGCGACGGCGGATGCGCGCATGAGCTATCAGGCCGCTGCGCGCTATACGACCGCCTATTACGGCCAGCTCGCACGTGCCAGGCTCGGCCTCGACGGGATCGAGCTGCGCCCGCCCTCGCCCGTGCTGGCCGCGGCCGACGCACAGCCCGCGGACGAGCGTGTGCGCGCCGCCGAGATGCTCTACGGCGTCGGCGAGCGCGACATGGTGTTCTATTATGCCGAGGATTTTGCCAAGGAGAGCACCGACGTCGCAGCGCTGGAAGCGCTCGGCGAGCTCGCCGGCCGGCGCAACGATGCGCGCGTGATGCTGGAGGTCGGCAAGTCGGCGCTGGCGCGCGGGCTTGCGCTCGACCATTACGCCTTCCCGACCATCGGCATTCCCGAGCACAAGCAGGTCGCGCCCGCGATCGAGACCAGCGTGATCTATTCGGTGGCACGCACCGAAAGCTCGTTCGACCAGCGCGACAAGTCACCCGCCAACGCGGTCGGCCTCATGCAGGTGACGCCGGAGGCGGGCCGCGATACCGCAAAGCGCTTTGGCCTGACCTACGACTGGGACAGGATGGTGTCAGATCCCGTCTACAACACGCAGATGGGCGCGGCCGAGCTCAGCGCGCTGCTGTCGGAATATCGCGGCGACCAGATCATGACCTTCGCCGGCTACAATGCCGGCCGCGGCCGGGTGCGCGAATGGGTGCAGACGCGCGGCGACCCGCGCGACCCCAAGGTCGATCCGGTCGACTGGGTCGAGCGCATCCCGCTGTCGGAGACACGCAACTACGTCCAGCGCGTGATTGAGAATGTGCTGGTCTACCGCGCCCGGTTCGAGGGCAGTGGCACAGCCACGGCGAAGTCCGAGCAACGCGTCACGACGCACGAAGTCAGCGCGACACCTACGGCAGCGGCCGCAGCCGCCGCGCCCTAGCTTCGCAACGCCGGGGCTGGACGCGGCGCGAAGCTGGATGCAGTGACTGCGGCCGACCACTCTGCGCGGCTCGCATCGTCAGGCTAGCCGTCACCTCCTTCCGTGGTCAGAAGGTTCGTGCGCGCGCAGAAATGCTTCCGTCAGGGCGCCCGAGAGCGCGCCGAATTGCATCATCCAGCTCCAGCTCGAAATGGCCGCGAACACCGTGATCACCTCGAGCGAACTGCGGTAAGGCCAGAGCGCTTCCATGCTCGTCGGCTGATATCGGCGGTAGCAATCATACTCGCAGTACTGCCGTTGCGTGGACACATGCCGGACGTAGCTCGAGCCCAGCGGCCGGGCGCACGCGCTGCAGGTCACGCCATGGCGCGGTTGGCCTTGATTGACGAGCATGAATTTCAACGTCCTGTCCTCCCCTGCCAGCAGCCGCATCAGCCGATGCGCCTCGCCCACCCGCCTGCTCAAGACGCCGCTTGCGCTCGCCTCTCGATCACCGGCGCCGCTTCGTGATGGAGCGCGTAACACGCGTAGCCGCAATAGGGCAGCAACGTCTTCGCGTCGCGCAGATAACCGCCGCTGATCTCCTCGCAACACCATAGACAAAATGTCTTGCGGAAAGGGGTCCTGCCGTTCACCAATATGAATCTCACGTGGCACCTCCCAACGCGAAGCAGTAGACCGTGTCGACCAGAGAGGCGGACGGCGGCGGCGCGCAAAGATGGTTGCGGCCGTCGGGATTGTCCCTGTTTCGCTCGACCTTCTGGGATGGAATGAGGATGTACTTACCGTCTTCCCGGCGTCGCGCAAAGATCCGGCCGTCGACGTATCGCACCTCGGTCGGGTAGCAATCCGCGCTGTTGCAGCAGCTGAGCACAGGATTGTCGGGCATGTGCCAGCTGGAATAGAACTTCTCGTGCAGGAGCTGATCCTGGAGCGGATGATGACGGTGTGCACCATCCTGTCCGAGCTCGTCGGCCTTCACTCCCGCCATCAACGGAAGCGGCAGCGCGATCATCAAGAGGAGCTTGCAAGCATGGTTCAGCACGCAGCCTCCGGTTCAGAATTGCCGAATGGAGCCGATCGAAGGGTTAATCCTCATGCCGCCTGAGATCGAAACAACCATCGGCGGTCGCGTTCGCGGCGCGCCCTGAAGCGATCGACACATTTTCTGGAGCACAGCGGCGTTCGCCAGGAATAATATCGGATCAGGCCAAACTTGCCGCTACAGACAGCGCAGGCTTTTGCAGCAGGACCACGCTCGGAGTGTTCAGGCGTATCGCACATAATTCTCCTCCCGGCTCTCATGGTCGTGGCTTCGCGCGTGCGCTGACGCACGGCCATCCACGCTCGTCAGTGAAAAATGCGGTCTCTCAATCGCGACCAGCCAATCGTGCGGCAGGTCGGGCAATGGACGCAGGCCTATCGGCAGCACATCGAACTAATCGCCGGCTTGTGGCCTTGCACATCGCGTCCCCTCGATGGTTGTGAGACTAATCCGCATGCAACGGACGACTCAATTGTACGGAGGTAAATGTGCGCTATGACTTGGGATGCGCGAGCTATACGTAGGTTTGTCCCGTAGTTTTTCGGGCCTTCGCCACACATCGCAACGATACGGCGCAAGGCCGGCAGGCTGCACGGCTGCCGCGAGTTTCGGAGCGTAGTTCTACTTTGGTCGGAGGGAATTGCTCCCCTGGTTGCAAAGTGCTCTACTTGCTTCGGCTCCAGCGAGCCGGGACGCCCGCGATGATGCCTGGCCAAATCGCGAAATTTGGGAATTCGGCGGCGCAATTGCTGCTCGGCGGCCTCGCGGCGCTTCGATCTTTCGGCACCGGCGAGAAGGACAGTCCCGCGGTCGGCGGTGACTCGCGACAAGACATCGTCGACCTACGCGACGCCGTGAAGCAGTGGCGCGAGGTGTTCGAGCACAATCCGGTCATGTATTTCATGGTCGATCCGGCTGGGACGGTGCTCAACGTGAACACGTTTGGCGCCGCACAATTAGGCTACACGGAGGCCGAGTTGACCGGCCAATCCGTGCTGAACGTCTTTTTCGAGGAAGACCGCGACTTCGTCCGTCAATGCGTCGGATTGTGCCTGGAAACCGTCGACGAGTCGCACACCTGGGAGATTCGCAAGATCCGCAAAGACAGCTCGGTTCTCTGGGTCCGTGAAAACGCCAAGGCGATGCTGCGCGGCGACGGCACGCCGGTCGTGCTGGTCGCCTGCGAAGACATCACCCAGCGCAAGGAGGCGGAGGATGCGCTGCGGCAGAGCGAGGCCTACCTCGCCCAGGCGCAGGAACTGAGCCGCACGGGCAGCTTCGGCTTGAGCCCCGCGACAGGCGAGATCTTCTGGTCGAGGGAAACCTTTCGCATTTTCCAATGTGACCCGGCAATGCAGCCGAACCTGGGCTTCGTTTTTCAGCGCATCCATCCGGAGGACCGCGATGCGGTCCGCAAGACCCTTGATCGAGCCTTCCGCGAAGCGGAGGATTTCGACCATGAATATCGCCTGTTGATGCCGGATGGATCGATCAAATATCTCCATTCCGTGGCACGCGCGGTGAAACGTGCATCCGGGCGCATCGAGTTCGCCGGCGCTGTCACCGATGTCACGATTGCAAAGGAAACAGAACAGAGGCTGCGCCGCAGCGAGGCCTATCTGGCCGAAGCCCAACGCCTCAGCCATACGAGCAGCTGGGCCTGGGACGTGCGTCGTCAGGAGTTTGCCTACCGATCGGCTGAACTCTACCGCCTGTTCGGATTTGAGCCGGAGCAGACCAATGTCCCGGCGCGGGCTTTCCAGCAACGGATCCTCGCCGATGACTTTCGACGAATTGCCGACGTGGAACGCCGCGCAATCCACCAAGGGGAGCCCTTCGAAGTCGACTTTCGGATTGCGCGTCCGGACGGTTCGATAAGACGTGTCCATACGGAGGGACATCCTGTGAAGGGCGGCGATGGCGATGTGATGGAAATCATCGGCACGCACGTGGACGTCACCGAGCAGTTCGCCGCAAAAGAAGCACTGCAAAAGGCCTTTGACGAGCTCAAGCAATCCGAGCAGCGATTCCGCGACTATGCCGAAACCGCATCGGACTGGTTTTGGGAGACCGGGCCGGATCACCGCATCACCCGGATATCGGAACACGCCGATACGGCCAGTCCGGTGCCGACGGGCTTGATCGGGCTGACCCGTTGGGACATTCCGCCCGATGCCGAGTTCGAGCCCGAGAAGTGGGAGCAGCATCGCGCTGCGCTCGATGCCCACCTTCCGTTCCGCGACCTGGTTTACCGCAGCAAGGATCGCAACGGATCTCCGATTTACGTGCGCACCAGCGGCAAGCCCTTCCATGACGAGAATGGTAACTTCCTCGGCTATAGGGGCGTCAGCAGCGACGTGACGGCGGCGATCCGCACCGAGCAGGCCGAAGATGCCCTGCGCAAAGCGCAAGCCGAGCTCGCTCACGTCACGCGCATCACGACGCTCGGCGAGCTCACCGCCTCGATTGCCCACGAAATCAACCAGCCTCTTGCCGCTGTCATTTCCAATGCGGACGCCTGCATCGGTTGGCTCGGCCGCGACCCGGCCGATCTCGACGCTGCGCGTCGTTCAGTGGAATGGATCGTCGAGGACGCCAATCGGGCGAGCGAGGTGATCCGCCGGATTCGGGCGCTCGCGAAAAAGACCGAGATCGAGATGGTCCCAGTCGACATCAATCAGGTCGTAAGGGAGGTGATGGCCCTCGTTCGGCGCGAGCTCGCCACCCATGCCGTGTCGGTGCGGATGGAGTTGTCGTCCGGCCTGCCCAACATTTGCGGCGATCGGATCCAGCTCCAGCAGGTGCTGATCAACCTCGTCATGAACGGGATCGAAGCCATGCAAGCCAATGTCGAGCTCCCGCGCGAGCTGGCGATTCGGTCCAGTCGGGACGGCGACGGGCACTTGCTCCTTACCGTGACAGATCGCGGTGTCGGCCTTGACAGCGACGTGACAGACCGCATCTTCATGCCGTTCTTCACGACAAAGTCGAGCGGCCTGGGGATGGGACTATCAATCTGCCGATCGATCATCGAGGCTCATGCGGGCCGGCTTTCGGCATTTCCAAATGAGGGAAGCGGTGCAACATTCCAGATTGCCCTGCCCTTCCCACACGAGGCCGCGTCGTGACTGACCAGGCCAAGCCAACACAGGCGCAGGCACAGGCGGCGGCCGATGATCCGATCGTCCTGATCGTCGATGACGATCCGTCGATGCGGCGTGCGCTCACCAATCTCTTCCAATCGGTCGGCCTCAGGGTGGAGGCCTTCGGCTCGGCGGCGGAGGTCTTGGAAGCCAAGCCGCCGGTGGTCCCCAGTTGCCTCGTGCTCGACATCCGCCTGCCCGGCTCGAGCGGCTTCGACCTCCAGGCGGACCTCGTGAAGGCCGACATTCGCACGCCCATCATCTTCATCACCGGTCATGGCGATATCCCGATGACCGTCAGGGCCATGAAGAGTGGCGCCATCGATTTTCTGACCAAGCCGGTGCGCGACCAGGACATGCTGGATGCAGTCCAGGCTGCGATCGAACGGGATCGCAGGCGGCGCGATGCCGAGAAGTCGGTATCAAGCGTGCGCGCTCGCTTTGAGGGCCTGACGGCGCGTCAGCGCGACATTCTCGCCCTGGTTGCGTCCGGCCTGATGAACAAGCAAGTCGCGGCCGAGCTTGGATTGGCTGAGATTACCGTCAAGATCTATCGCGGGCAGATCATGCGGAAAATGGGCGCGAAGTCATTGGCCGATCTCGTCAGAATGACCGAGACGCTCGGAATCCCGCGCCCAAGGGGAAAGGTGCAAACCTAAGTATGCTTTTCAAGCTCGCCCCGAGGGCTCACCCTCCGGTGGGTGCTGCACCATGATCGGCGGCTCCCCGATCAGGAGCGATCATCTTGTCAGTCCTCTCGGTCATTTCCATCATTGACGATGATCCATCAGTCCGCCTTGCGACGAACAATCTCCTGACGTCGCGGGGATACACCGTCTGCATCTTTGGCTCTGCCCTCGAATTTCTCCAGTCGGCCGAACTGAAGACGACGTCCTGCGTGATCGCGGATGTGCAGATGTCGGTCATGGGCGGGGTTGATCTTTTGATGCATATGCGCGGCCTTGGTCACCGCACGCCGTTCATCTTCATGACCGCCTTTCCCGACGATGCCGTGCGCGACCGCGCGCTGAAAGCCGGCGCCATCTGCTTTCTCGCGAAGCCGTTTTCCACGCCGGCTCTGATCAATTGCCTGGAGCAGGCCCTGTCGAAGCACAGCGAAGCCAAGACGTAACGCGGCGCCGCGTGAACCTGATTGCTCCACAGGGTGCGGCGACTTGACGTTGTGGCCGCATCCGAAGAGGCAAGCCGCCTCAATCCACCTTGATGTCGGCAGCCTTGATAATCGGCCACCATTTTGCGATCTCGGCCTTCTGGCGGGCGCCGAGCGCTTCGGGCGTGAGCTGATCCTTGGGCGTCATCTCGAGGCCCTGGCTTTCGAGCTGCTTCTTCACGGCGGGATCGTTCAGCGCTTCCACGGCGGCCGCATTGAGCCTGGTGACGATCTCCTTCGGCGTGCCCTTCGGCACCCACAGGCCCGACCACAAAGTCATGTTGAAGCCTTTCAGCCCCGCCTCGGCAGCCGTCGGAATGTCCGGTGCCGACGAGAGCCGCTTGTCGTCGGTGATTGCATAGGCGCGGATCGTGCCGGCGCGGACCTGGTTGATGGAGTTGGAGGTCTGATCGATGATGACGTCGATCTGGCCGGCGATGAGATCGTTCAGCGCGGGCGCCGTGCCGCGATAGGGCACGTATTGCAGCTTGATGCCGCTGACGCTCTCGAAATAGACACCGGCGATATGGCTGCCGGAGCCCGCGCCGGCGGTGCCGGCGGTGGGCGGCGACGGCCGCGACTTCAGCCAATCGATGAGCTCCTTCAGCGAGGTCGCGGGCACCGCGTTCTTGCTCACCACGATCATCGGATTGCTCGGCAGCAGCACCACCGGCTCGAGATCGGCGACGAGGTCGTATTTGAGCTTGTAGACGGCGCCGTTGGCAACATGGGTGCCGAGATGCCCGAAGGAGATGGTGTAGCCGTCCGGCGCCGATTGCACGGCGCGCCCGACGCCGATCGAGCCGCCCGCGCCGGTGACGTTCTCGATCACCAGCGGCTGGCCGAGCGTCACCCGCATGCGCTCGGCGAGCACGCGCGCCATCGCGTCCGACGGGCCGCCGGCGGCGAAGGGAACGATGACGGTGATGGGATGCGAGGGATAGTCGTCGGCGCGGGCGACGCCGGTGAGAGCGAGGATACCGAGCAGCCCGGCCCAGATGGCCTTCTTCATTGTCTTCTCCCCAGCGATGTCTCTGTGTTTTTCTTCACCTCGCCCCGCTTGCGGGGAGAGGTCGAATTCGTGCGCAGCGCGAATTCGGGTGAGGGGATACAGGTCTCACGAATATTTCATTCGCGGAGAGAGGCCCCTCACCCACCTCTCCCGTAAGAACGGGGAGAGGGAGAGATTTCTAGAACTGCGTGTAGTCGATCGGCTTGTGGCGATCGAGCGTGCGGGTCACCGGCGGCAGCGGGTATTTCAGGCCGGTCGCGCAGTTGAACAGCATCACGCGGTCGGTCTTGCTGACGCGGCCGTCGGCGAGGCTGTCCTTGTAGGCGGCGTAGGTGGCGGCGCCCTCGGGACATAGCAGCAGCCCCTCCTCGCGCGCGACCTCGTTCAGCGCCGACGAGATCTTGTCGTCGTCGACCGCGATGGCAAAACCCTTGCTCTGACGCACCGCGCGCAGGATCAGGAAGTCGCCGATCGCCTGCGGCACGCGGATGCCGGACGCGATCGTGTGGGCGTCTTCCCAGCGCGTCGCATGCTCGGTGCCGGCATCATAGGCCCGCACCATCGGCGCGCAGCCCGACGCCTGCACCGCGACCATGCGCGGGCGCTTGGAGCCGATGAACCCGATCTTCTCCAGCTCGTCGAAAGCCTTCCACATGCCGATCAGGCCAGTGCCGCCGCCGGTCGGATAGAAGATCACGTCGGGCACGTCCCAGCCGAGTTGCTCGGCGAGCTCCAGGCCCATCGTCTTCTTGCCTTCGATACGGTACGGCTCCTTGAGCGTAGACGTGTCGAACCAGCCGACTTTTGCCTTGCCCTCGCCGACGATCTTGCCGCAATCGTCGATATAGCCGTTGACGCGATAGACGGTCGCGCCCTGAAGCTCGATCTCGCTGACGTTCACTTCCGGCGTGTCGGCCGGGCAGAAGATCGTGGTCTTGATGCCGCACGACGTGGCGTAAGCTGCGAGCGCCGCGCCGGCATTGCCGTTGGTCGGCATCGCCATGTGCTTGATGCCGAGCGCCTTGCCCATCGACACCGCCATCACGAGGCCCCGCGCCTTGAACGAGCCGGTCGGCAGGCGTCCCTCGTCCTTGACGATGATCTCGCCGCCGCCAAGCTTGGCGCCGAGCTTCGGCAGCCGGATCAGCGGCGTCGTGACCTCGCCGAGCGAGACGATGTCCTTGCATTTGCGCACGGGCAAGAGCTCGCGGTAACGCCACATGTCGCCGGGACGCTGGGCAAGCGCATCCTTGGTCAGCGCCTTCTTCACGCCCGCGAGATCGTAGCGCACCAAGAGCGGCTTGCCGGCCTTGGAGAGATTGTGGACCTGGTCGGCGGCGTAATGATCGCCCTCCATCGCGCATTCGAGATGGGTGACGAAGGTCGGGCGTTCGATGGTCAGGTTGTCGTTGTCGTGCATGGGTTGGTTTCCTTCTTATTTTGCAAACGGCTCTCTGCTCGTCATTGCGAGCGCAGCGAAGCAATCCAGAATCTTTCCGCAGAAGCCGTCTGGATTGCTTCGCTTCGCTCGCAATGACGACGGCGGGCGGCGATGGCGCCCATCAAATATTCAAAACCCTTCCATATGCATCGAGCACGGCTTCCTTCATCATCTCCGACAGGGTCGGATGCGGGAACACCGTATGCATCAGCTCTTCCTCGGTCGTCTCCAGGTTCATGGCGACGACGTAGCCCTGGATCAGCTCGGTGACTTCCGCGCCGACCATGTGGGCGCCGAGGAGCTGACCTGTCTTCTTGTCGAAGATCACCTTGACCAGGCCCTGGTCCTCGCCCAGCGCAATCGCCTTGCCGTTGCCGACGAACGGGAAACGCCCGACGCGGATCTCTCGGCCGCTTTCCTTCGCTCTGGCTTCGGTGAGGCCGACGGAGGCGACCTGCGGCTGGCAATAGGTGCAGCCCGGGATCAGGTCCTTGTCCATGGGATGCGGATGCAGGCCCTTGATGGCCTCGACGCAGATCACACCCTCATGCTCGGCCTTGTGCGCCAGCATCGGGGGACCGGCGACGTCGCCGATGGCGTAGATGCCGGGGACGTTGGTCTTGCCGTAGCCGTCGATGACGATACAGCCGCGATCCGTTTTGACGCCGAGCTTTTCGAGACCGAGATTCTCGATATTGCCGACCACGCCGACCGCCGAGATCACGCGCTCGAACTCGGTGGTGACGGGCTTGCCCTTGCCATCGTCGATGGTGGCGACGACGCTGTCGGCCTTCTTCTCCAGCTTCGTGACCTTGGTCGAGGACATGATCTTGATGCCCTGCTTCTCGAGGCGCTTGCGGGCCAGGCCGGCGATCTCGGCGTCCTCGACGGGCAGGATCTGCGGCAGCACCTCGACCACGGTGACCTCGGAGCCCATGGTGTGGAAGAACGAGGCGAACTCGATGCCGATCGCGCCGGAGCCGACGACCAGCAGCGACTTCGGCATCTTCTCCGGGACCATCGCTTCGAAATAGGTCCAGATCAGCTTCTTGTCGGGCTCGAGCCCGGGCAGCACGCGCGGCCGCGCGCCGGTTGCAATAATGATGTGCTTGGCCTGGTAAGCCCCCTCGCCCAGCGCACCCTTCGGGCCCTCGACGTCGGACTTCTTCACGGTGACCTTGCCGGGCGCGTCGATCGAGGCCGCGCCCCAGATCACGCTGACCTTGTTCTTCTTCATCAGGAAGCCGACGCCGTCATTCAGCCGCTTCGAGACGCCGCGCGAACGCTGCACCACCGCCTTCGGGTCGAACGAGACCTTCTCCGCCGACAGACCGTAATCCTTGGCGTGCTGCATGTAGTGGTAGATCTCGGCGGAGCGTAAGAGCGCCTTGGTCGGGATGCAGCCCCAGTTCAGGCAGATGCCGCCGAGATAGGACTTCTCGACGATGGCGACCTTGAAGCCGAGCTGGGCGGCGCGGATCGCGGTGACATAGCCGCCAGGGCCGGAGCCGATGATGATGACGTCGAAGGATGTATCGGCCATGGCGGCTCCCGTTCAACTCAAGCGGTCGTTGCGCCGCGGGCGCGGCGATTGCGGATGTAGGTTCTGATCAGCCATTCCGAGAGAATGGCGGCCGCCATGACGGCGAAGATGGTGAGCGCGATCGGCGCCCAAATGTTGCGCGACAGCGCCTCGCCGGCGAAGAAGGCGGAGTCAACGATGTCGCGGCCGAGCGGGCTGAGCGTGAGGATCAGCGAGACCAGCATCGAGATCCAGGGCCAGCGCGTCGTCATGCGCCATCTCAGACCATCATCATGACGGGATTTTCGATCAGCTGCTTGAACGCGCCGATCAGCTCGGCGCCAAGCGCGCCGTCGATGGCGCGGTGATCGCAGGACAAGGTCACGCTCATCATATGCGCGATCTCGATCTTGCCGCCACGGACGACCGGCCGCTCCTCGCTGGTGCCGACCGCCAGAATGGTTGCATGCGGCGGGTTGATCACGGCGGTGAAGTGGCTGATGCCGAACATGCCGAGGTTGGAAACGGCCGTGGTGCCGCCCTGGTACTCTTCCGGCTTCAGCTTGCGCGAGCGGGCGCGCGCAGCAAAATCCTTCATCTCGTTCGAGATGGTGGAGAGCGTCTTGGTCTCTGCCTTGCGGATGATCGGCGTGATCAGGCCACCGGGCATCGCCACGGCGACACCGACGTCGGAATGGTGGTGCTTGACCATGCCGCTTTCGGTCCAGCTGACGTTGCAGTTCGGGATTCTCTGGAGCGCAACGGCCATCGCCTTGATGACGAAGTCGTTGACCGAGATCTTGTAGAGCGGCTTCTTCTCCTTGTCCTTGGGAGCAGCCGCGTTGATCTCCTCGCGCGCGGCGAGCAGCTTGCCGATGTCACAGTCGATGGTGAGGTAGAAGTGCGGGACGTTCTGGATCGACGCAGTCAGGCGCTGCGCGATCGTGCGGCGCATGCCGTCATGCGGGACGATCTCGTAGGAGCCGGGCTCGAACAGCGACAGGATCTGCTTGTCCGACATGGTCGGCGCGATCGAGGGCGCGCCGGACGGCGCAGCGGCAGGCGCCTTCAGGCCCTTGCCGGACTTGGCCTGCTCGACGTCCCGCGCGACCACGCGGCCGTGCGGGCCGGTGCCTGTGACCATCGACACGTCGATGCCGGCATCCTTGGCGAGACGGCGTGCGAGCGGTGATGAGAACACGCGGCCGCCATGGCCGTTGCTCTGCGCGGCTGGAACTGCGGCTTGCGGCGCCGGTGCGGCGGCAGGCGGCGGCGCAGCCTTGGGCGCGGCAGGCGCAGCTGCGGGAGCCGGCGCGGCGGCGGGCGCTTCAGCGGCTTTCGGAGGTGCGGCCGAAGCGCTGGGCTTGGCGGCACCAGCCGCCTTCACGTCCTCGCCTTCGCCGGCGAGCACGGCGATCACGTCGTTGACCGGGACGTCCTGCGTGCCCTCGGGCACGAGGATCTTGGCGATCGTGCCTTCGTCGATCGCCTCGACCTCCATGGTCGCCTTGTCGGTCTCGATCTCGGCGATGACGTCGCCGGATTTGACCTTGTCGCCTTCCTTCTTCAGCCACTTGGCGAGGTTGCCCTTCTCCATTGTCGGCGAGAGAGCGGGCATCAGGATGTTGATGGGCATGCTGACCTCAAGAAGAACTTTTCAATACGTCGTCTCCGACAGCGAAGACGACCAGGTTTAGTTGCCGATGTCGCCCTGCCACAGGCGCTCGTTGGCAGGGATGGAACGCCAATTCTTCATCATGGTGATGGAGCGGTCGTCGGCAAGGTCGATCCAGGGGATGTCGAACTTGTCGAGGATGTCCTTGGAGCCCGGGAAGGTGACGGATTCCCCGATCACCACCAGCTTCACCTTGAACAGAGCGAGTGCGCCAGCACACATCGAGCATGGCGACAGCGTGGTGTACATGACGGTGTCGTGGAACGAGATCACGCCGGCTTCGCGCAGGCAGCTCATCTCGCCGTGGAGAATGACGTTCTTTTCCTGCACGCGGTTGTTGTGGCCGCGGGCAATGATCTCGTTGCCGCGCGTCAGCACGGCGCCGATCGGCAGGCCGCCCTGCGCGATCGAGGCCTCCGCCTCGCGGATCGCCTCCAGCATGAAATCGAAATGATGGGCTTCGATCGCCACGATCAGTGCCCCTTCCCGCGCGGTGTCGTCGTGCCCGTATCGGTTGGCCGTTCAATCTCCGCCTGGAACATCTCGAGGATCCGGCTCAGCGCGTCCTCCTCGGTGTATTCGCTCTCGCGCGCATAGGCGCGCGCCGCGTGGCGGGCGAGATCGACGAGCAGGAGGCCCCACATGTCGGGCTCCTCGAAGGCGCGCTGGAACGCCATCGACAGCCCGCCGTCCAGCACGAATACGCGCAGGATCTCGACCGCATCGTCGCGGGCGAGGACGTCGGGTGGCAATGGCTGCTCCTTCGGGCCCGCCATGGTCTACCTGTAGCAGACGGCTTTGGCGGCCTCGACCACTTCGGCTGCCGACGGCAGCGCGAGCTTCTCCAGGTTCGCCGCATAGGGCATCGGCACGTCCTTGCCGGAGACGCGCGCGACCGGCGCATCCAGATAGTCGAAGGCGTTCTCCATGATGCGCGCGGCGATCTCGGCGCCGACGCCGCTCTGCGCCCAGCCCTCTTCCACCGTGACCGCACGACCGGTCTTCTTGACGGAGTTGACGATGGTCTCGGTGTCCATCGGCCGCAGCGTGCGCAGATCGATCACCTCGGCCTCGATACCGTCCTTGGCGAGTTCGTCGGCAGCTTTCAGCGCATAGGTCATGCCGTTCGACCAGGAGATGATGGTGACGTGGCTGCCCGAGCGCACGATGCGCGCCTTGCCGATCGGGATCACGAAGTCATCGAGCTTCGGCACTTCGCCGGTATGGCCGTAGAGCACCTCGTTCTCGAGGAAGATCACCGGATTGGGATCACGGATCGCAGCCTTGAGCAGGCCCTTGTAGTCCGCTGCGGAGAACGGCGCGACCACCTTGAGACCGGGGACGTTGGAATACCAGGACGAGTAGTCCTGGCTGTGCTGGGCAGCGACACGTGCGGCGGCGCCGTTCGGGCCGCGGAACACGATCGAGCAGCCCATCTGGCCGCCGGACATGTAGAGCGTCTTGGCGGCCGAGTTGATGATCTGGTCGATCGCCTGCATGGCGAAGTTGAAGGTCATGAACTCGACGATCGGCTTCAGCCCGGTCATGGCGGCGCCGACGCCGATGCCGGCAAAGCCGTGTTCGGTGATCGGCGTGTCGATGACGCGCTTGGCGCCGAACTCCTGGAGCAGGCCCTGCGTCACCTTGTAGGCGCCCTGGTATTCGGCGACCTCTTCGCCCATCACGAAGACGTCGGCGTCGCGGCGCATCTCTTCGGCCATCGCGTCGCGCAGCGCTTCGCGGATGGTCTGCGTCACCATCTCGGTGCCGGCGGGCACTTCGGGATCGGGTTCGGCGACGGCCGGAGGGGCAGCCGCAGCCTTCGGCGCCGAGATCATCGGCTTGCCTTCGCCGACCGGCGAGCGGGATTCGGCGACTTCCCGCGCGACGCTCGGCGCGGGCGCGGCCGGCGCCTTGGCGAGATCGGCGGCGCTCTCGCCATCGGCGAGGATGGTCGCGATCGGCGTGTTGACGGCAACGTCGGCGGTGCCCTCGGGGATCAGGATCTTGCCGAGCGTACCTTCATCGGTCGCCTCGACCTCCATGGTCGCCTTGTCGGTCTCGATCTCGGCGATGACGTCGCCGGACTTGATGGTCTCGCCCTCTTTCTTCAGCCACTTGGCAAGGTTGCCCTTCTCCATCGTGGGCGACAACGCGGGCATCAGCACTTGAATTGGCATATCGACTCCAAAAGAAAGCTTGCGCGCGTTCAGCGATAAATGTCGGTCCAGAGCTCGGCGGCATCCGGCTCGGGATCATGCTGGGCGAAGTCGGCGGACGCATTGACGATGTCGCGGACCTCGGCGTCGATCGCCTTGAGATCGGCCTCGGTCACCTTGGCCGCGAGCAGTCGGTTGCGCACCTGCTCGATCGGGTCCTGGTCGTGGCGGACTTTTTCGACCTCTTCGCGCGTTCTGTACTTGGCCGGGTCGGACATCGAATGGCCGCGATAGCGGTAGGTCTGCATCTCCAGGATGAAGGGGCCCTTGCCGGCGCGGCACCAGGTCGCCGCCTCCTCGCCCGCGGCCTTCACGGCGCGGACGTCCATGCCGTCGACCTGCATCCCGGGAATGTTGAAGGACGCACCGCGCTTGGAGAAATCCTGTTGCGCCGAAGCGCGCGACACCGAGGTGCCCATGGCGTAGCGGTTGTTCTCGATGACGTAGATCACCGGCAGCTTCCAGAGCTCCGCCATGTTGAAGCTCTCGTAGACCTGGCCCTGGTTGGCCGCGCCGTCGCCGAAATAGGTGACGCTGACATTGTCGTTACCACGATAGTGGTTGGCGAAGGCCAGACCCGTGCCGAGCGAGACCTGGGCGCCGACGATGCCGTGGCCGCCGTAGAAGTGCTTCTCCTTGCTGAACATGTGCATGGAGCCGCCCTTGCCCTTGGAATAGCCGCCGCGCCGGCCGGTGAGCTCGGCCATGACGCCGTTGGCCTCCATGCCGGTGGCAAGCATATGACCGTGATCGCGATAGCCGGTGATGACCTGATCGCCCTGCTTCAGGGCCATCTGCATGCCGACCACCACGGCCTCCTGGCCGATATAGAGGTGGCAGAAGCCGCCGATCGCGCCCATGCCGTAGAGCTGGCCGGCCTTTTCCTCGAACCGCCGGATCAGGAGCATGTCGCGGAGCGCCTTGAGCTCCTGCTCTCTGGTGAATTCCGGGGGCGAACCGCCGTCGGTCTTGTCCTGTGGAGTGCTTGCGGCGGCTTTCTTGGGTGCGGCCATGGGAATTCCGGGTCAGAGAAAACTTCAGCCCTCTCTAA
Source organism: Bradyrhizobium sp. Unk1 (assembly GCF_059512345.1). NCBI lineage: Bacteria > Pseudomonadati > Pseudomonadota > Alphaproteobacteria > Hyphomicrobiales > Nitrobacteraceae > Bradyrhizobium > Bradyrhizobium sp. Unk1. Next base: position 265,229 of record NZ_JCAMOP010000007.1, on the reverse strand, counting down.
CCCAAGTCAAACGCCCTTGGAAAGGACCGCGGCGGCATGGCGCGACTTTCATTATGCCGCACTGCAACGTGACCGAAACTTTGCAAAACCTTTGGCGCCGATCGGGCAACTTTAGCTCACCGGTCAGCAAAGGGAACGTGAGCAGGCAACGCAGAGAAATCGGACGCGGTGTTTTGTATCCGAAATCCCACGCGCGTCCGATTCGCCGTGCCGGCCTTACCAGCCCAACTCGCGCAAATACGTCGCACGGGCGGCAACGCCGGTATGCGTGAAGTCGCTGAAGACCCCATCGACGCCGAGCCGGTAGAATTTGAGATATTCAAGGCTCGGGTCGCCGCGATAGTCGGCGGCGAGATATTTCTTCTCGTTCCGAAACGTGAAGACATGCACGAAAAGACCGAGCTTGTGCGCGTCCGCGACAAGACTGGTCGCGTCCTGCGTCGAAGCCTCCGGCGTCGATCCCTTGTAGGGCGTGCCATCGGCGTTGCCGTCCTTCCACGGCGCGATCTTGAGCGGAACGATATAGGCCTTCCACGGACCGATGCCCTCGGCATAGGTCTTGATCTCGGCAAGCCCATCCGGGGTCAACATCGCATCGTACAAGCGCGCATCGCCCGCAACCGTCCAGTCGAACGGGCGCGAATTCGTGATGTTGTTGAGGAGGACCTTGCCGGTTTTGAAGTCGATTCCGTTGCCGTCGACGAGTTGGACCTGCCGCGTCTGAAGGCCGTGGCTGCGCATATATTTCAGGCTGCCGGGTTCGAAGCTCTGGACCAGGATGGGAGCGTCCTTGGTGTTGAGGCCGTTATCCCTGATGATCTTGATCAGGGCATCCTCGAGCGGACGGCTGCCGGCCACGCCGCAGCCATTGGCGATCGCCTGGGCATTGTTCCAGGTCGGGTTCTTGGTTTCGGGATAGACGAGGATGGACCGCCCGGTCTCCTTGCTCTTGACCTTGGCGATGTCGATAACGTCCTGGAAGCTGATGATCGGGAGCTTGCCGTTGAAGACTTTCGGCCGCTCGTTGGCCGCGTCATAGGTGGTGCCGCCGATCCATTGCTTCAGCTCGGCCATGGTGAAGTCGCTGATCGACCAATCGTTGGTATGATCCTCGCCGTCCACAATCAGCGACTTCAGCACCGATTTGGGATCGGCCGGGTCGCTCAGATCCGTCAGGTAATCGGCAGGCACGCCGGTGGCCGACGGGGCCTTGACGCGCACACCGGGCACGGTGCGCTTGCGGGCGGCGACGGCCGCATTGGTCTTCGCCACCTCGGCAATGTTGGTGTTGTCGCTCAGCCAGGGGTTATGACGCACGACCAGAACGCAATCCTTGGTCAGGTGCAAATCCTCTTCGAGCGCATCGGTCCCGAGCGCCGCGGCGAGGTCGTACGACGCCTCGGTCTCTTCAGGTACCAGGCCCGGCAGGCCGCGATGTCCAAGGACCAGTGGCGCCTTTCCATCGACGGTCAGGAAGGGTTTGGCGCCAGCCGGCGCCGGGCCGGACTGTGCAACTGCCATCGACAAGGGCAGCACCGCCGCGCCGAACAGCATCGCTGCGACACCCATTGTCCGTCCCGAACGACTGTTCCGCATCACCAAGCCTCCGTCTTTGCCCGGCATCGCTTCGAATGCCGCGGGCGCCGAACCGAATACGGTCGGCGCTGTCGTCTTGTCTCAAGACTCTGACAGACGGATGACGACGGAGGGGGCGGCGCAAGGTTGCGCCGCCCTCTCCTGCCCAATCAGATCTTGCCCGATCAGATCTTGCCCGATCAGAAGAAGCCAAGCTTCTTCGGGCTGTAGCTGACCAGGAGATTCTTGGTCTGCTGGTAGTGATCGAGCATCATCTTGTGGGTCTCGCGACCGACGCCCGACTGCTTGTAGCCGCCGAACGCGGCATGCGCCGGATACGCATGGTAACAGTTGGTCCAGACCCGGCCGGCCTGGATGGCCCGGCCGAAGCGGTAGCAGCGGTTGGCATCGCGACTCCAGACGCCGGCTCCCAGGCCATAGAGCGTGTCGTTGGCGATCGCGAGCGCTTCGTCATCAGTCTTGAAGGTCGTGACCGAAACGACGGGACCAAAGATCTCCTCCTGGAAGATTCGCATCTTGTTGTGGCCCTCGAACACCGTCGGCTGGACGTAGAAGCCGCCGGAAAGATCGCCGCCGAGCTCGGCACGACCGCCGCCGGCCAGCACCCTGGCGCCCTCCTGCTTGCCGATGTCGATATAGGAGAGGATCTTGGCGAGCTGCTCGCTAGATGCCTGCGCGCCGATCATGGTGTCGGCCGCACGCGGGTCGCCCTGCTTGATGGCGGCGACGCGCTTCAGCGCTCGCTCCATGAAGCGGTCATAGATATCGGCATGGACCAGCGCCCGGCTCGGACAGGTGCAGACCTCGCCCTGGTTCAGCGCGAACATCACAAAACCTTCGATCGCCTTGTCGAAGAAGTCGTCGTCCTCGGCGGTGACGTCGTTGAAGAAGATGTTCGGCGACTTGCCGCCGAGCTCGAGCGTGACCGGGATCAGGTTCTGGCTGGCATATTGCATGATCAGCCGGCCCGTCGTGGTCTCGCCGGTGAAGGCGATTTTCGCGATCCGCGGGCTGGACGCGAGCGGCTTGCCGGCTTCGAGGCCAAAGCCATTGACGATGTTGAGGACGCCGGGCGGCAGGAGATCGCCGATGATCTCGGCCCAGACCATGATCGAGGCCGGCGTCTGCTCGGCGGGCTTGAGTACGACGCAATTACCGGCGGCGAGCGCCGGCGCGAGCTTCCAGCACGCCATCAGCAGCGGGAAGTTCCAGGGGATGATCTGGCCGACCACGCCGAGCGGTTCGTGGAAATGATAGGCGATGGTGTCGTGGTCGATCTCGCCGATCGAGCCTTCCTGTGCGCGCACCACGCCGGCGAAATAGCGGAAATGATCGATCGCGAGTGGCAGGTCGGCGGCGCGGGTCTCGCGGATCGGCTTGCCGTTGTCCCAGGTCTCGGCAATCGCAAGGCGCTCCAGGTTCTCTTCCATCCGGTCGGCGATCCGGTTCAGGATCGCGGCGCGCTCGGCGACGCTGGTGCGTCCCCAGGCGGCCTTGGCGGCGTGCGCCGCATCGAGGGCGGCCTCGACGTCCTGCGCATCGGAACGCGCGATCTTGCAGACGATCTGGCCGTTCACCGGCGAGGCGTTGTCAAAGTACTTGCCGGAGATCGGCGCGACGAATTTGCCGCCGATGAAATTGTCATAGCGTTCGGCGAAGGGAACTTTTGTGACGCCGAGGAACTCCACCTTGTTCATTGATCACTCCCGATGTTTGCTGTTTGCGCAATTCGTCGCGTGTTCACGACTTGCGCCGACGATGTCGCGGGAGCGTTTTCCTGTCAGCCCGGGCGGGAGCGATGGCCGGGGTAACCTGTCGCAGTTCTGCGACAGTCATGGGCGAGGCGAAGGCTAAATGGAGTGCTCGCGGCATCCACATCGTCAATGCGAAAGCAGCGAAGCAATCCAGACTGTTCCCGCGGAAGGATTCTGGATTGCTTCGCTGCGCTCGCAATGACGAAGGAAGCTCAGTGCTTAACCTCGAACCGCTTCAGCTTCCGGTGCAGCGTGGCGCGACTGACGCCGAGCGCATTTGCCGCGGCCGACACATTGCCGCCGGCCCGCAGCAGCGCCCGTTGCAGCACCGCGCGCTGGCCGCCGGCGAGATGGTCATGCGCGATATCGCCGCCGAGCAGGTCAGCCGCGGGCACCGGCTGCAGCGCCCTGCCCGGCGCAATCCCGAGCCCCACCCGCGCGGAGCGGGTCGCGCCGATCACGAGATCATCCGCATCGACCGCGACGAGCCCGGTCGACTGGCCGTCGGCGCCTTGCGTCAGCACGATGCGGGCATGGGCGAAGGCGCGGCGAAACAGATCAGCCTCGATGCGCCTCGCCGCCTCACCTGCCGCGAGCGCGATCAGATTGGAAAACGCGTCAGTCCGGTCGGCGCGGCAGGAGGAGACATCGAGCACGCCCGCAAAGGCCGCCTCGTGGTCGTAGATCGGAACGGCGGTGCAGCTCAGAAGCGTGTTGCGGGTGAAGAAATGCTGGTCGCGGTCGATCGTCAGCGAGCGCTGCTCGACGACGCAGGTGCCGATGCCGTTTGTGCCTTCATGCTCCTCGCTCCAGAGCGCGCCGGTCCACAGGCCCCAGGATTGGAACGTCGCATCGTCCACCGCTGTGCCGCGGCGGTCGACCGGCACGCCCGCACCGTCGGCGAGCAGCACGCAGCAGCCGCTCGCGCCGACCGCCTGATAGAGCCGGTCCATCGCGCCTTGCGCGGCGGCGAGCAGCGGCGCGACGCGCTCGCGCGCCTGCCGCAACTCGACATCACTCAGCCGCATCGGCGCGCTGCGGCCGGCGGGATCGAGATGATGCAATCGGGACGAACGGCGCCATGAGGCCACCAGCGCCGAGCGTGCGGCCTGGCCTGACGCAATGGCGGCCTCGACGCGGGCCGCGTGATGCCGGGACATTGGCCCATTCATCACTGTTTCCTCCGGGTGGCAGTCTAGGCTGTGCCGGCGCGGCCCGGTTGATCTGCGTCAACTCAGGCCGACGACGGCAGAAGCCATGGGGCCGTTGGCGCGTTGCCGTCAAGGCGGCAGCCCGGTTCCAAGCCTACGACTTTCGGTAGAATTGCTACGGATTTCTGTAGCGGCTTTCGATGCTGGTTTCGAATGCAGCGGAAAGCGCTACTTCGCCGGGATCATCCGAACGAGATCGTGCGGATTGACATAATCGAGCTGATAGCGCGCCCGCTCGTCCAGCATGTCAGGATCGATCCGCGACGTCCGCAGCAGCGACACGCGCTGCTCGCTCTTCGCGCGCTCGCGCTTGAGCTGGGCCAGCTCGCTCGTCAGCGCGATGATCTCCTGGTCGAGTTCCTGACGGGCGTTGAGACCGTATTTGCCGGTGTAGGCGTTGACGCCGAAATAGCCGACGATAGCGGCCGCCATCGCATAGAGGGCAAGGCCGGTCAGGATCGATTTCAGACGCGCGCGGGAGACCATCTTGGGAAGATGCGGCAGGTTGGTTAAGGGAGTGCTAATCGCCTCCCCCTTCGCGTTCCAATCCCTGCCCCCGGCCGTCATGCCCGGCCTTGTGCCGGGCATCCACGTTCTTCATCACCACGGGCTAAGGCGTCGATGTCCGGGACATCTAGCGCGAAGACGCGCTTCGCGCTTTTGCCCGGCCATGACGAAGAAAAACCTCAGCCGTGGTGCTTGGCCACGTGCGCAGCAAACGCGTCGATATAGGCCTGGAGGACGGGCTTCAGGGATTCCTTGGTCAGGTTCCCCTCCGCATCGAAGGCATCGCCGACCGCGTTCAGATAAATCTCCGGCTGCTGCAGGATCGGACCGGCAATGCCCGGCAGGATATTCTGCAGCGTCTTGGCGGCGCTGACGCCACCGAGCGGGCCCGGCGAGTTCGAGATGATGCCGACGGGCTTGCCGTTGAACGAGCTCTTGCCATAGGGGCGCGAAGCGACGTCGATGGCGTTCTTGAGCACGCCCGGGATCGCGCGGTTGTATTCGGGGGTGACGAAGATGACGCCGTCCGACTTCTGCAGCTTCTCGCGGAAGGCCAGCCAGTCCGCAGGCGGCGCGCCCTCGAGGTCCTGGTTGAAGAACGAGATGCCTGCCAGCGTGACGACCTCGAGCTTGAGCGAGGCCGGCGCGAGCTTTGCGAGCGCATTGGCGATCTTCAGCGAAAAGCTGTCCTTGCGCAGGCTGCCGGCGATCACGACGATGTTGTAGGCCATGGATTGTCCTTGAGGGCTTGAGCGGAAGTTCCGGGCGGCACTTAAGCGATCCCGACCGATGGATGCAAGTGCATGAACCGGTCCCATTTGGAAACGCTGAGTTTCTCGAAAGCAGATGGTCGCCACGATCCAAAAACAATCAGGCCGCCCGAGGGCGGCCTGATGTTTCTCGCACACCCCTAGCCCTATTCAGATCGTCGGATTCCACGCCGACGGGATCAGGCGGTATTTCGCGCCATCCTTCTCGACATGCCCCACCGAGGGGAAGGTGAAGTGGAATCCGATCACGGTCGCTTTCTCGGCTACTACCATGTCGTAGAATTTGTGGCGGGTGGCCTGCGCCAGTGCCGGATCGTTGTCGAACGCCACGTGCCAATCCGGATTGCGCAGGAAGAACTCCGGAATGTTGGTGACGTCAGACTGGATCAGCACCTTCTTGTCGCCAGAGGCCACCGCGAACGAGGTATGACCCGGCGTATGGCCGGGCGTCGCGATCGAGGTGATGCCCGGCGCGACCTCCTTGCCCCACTCGTATTTCGTGACCTTGGATTCGAGCCCGGCAAAGGTCTTCTTCACGTTGGCGAAGTAGTTCTTCGTCATGTCGTTCGGAGCCTTGGCCGCGTTCTCGTCGCTCGCCCAGAACTCCCAATCCTTCCCCGGCACCATGATCTCCGCATTCGGGAAGGCCAGCGCGCCGTCGGCGAGACGAATGCCATTGGTGTGATCGGGATGGAGATGCGACAGCAGCACGACGTCGATGCTCTTGGGGTCGACGCCGGCGGCGGCGAGGTTCTGCAACGTGCGGCCGACCGCGCCCTTGCTCGGCTCTAGATTGGCAACGCCGTTGCCGGTGTCGATCAGGACCAGCTTCGAGCCGGTGTTGATAAGCTGCGGATTGAACGGCACCGTGACCATGCCCTTCGGCATGTAAGCCGCCTCGCCCGCGGCCAGCGCTTCCTCCTTCGGCAGGTTGACGACGAACTTGTCCGGCATCGGGAAGGTGCGCGCGCCGTCGTTGATCGAGGTGCACTCGTAGCTGCCGACCTTGTAGCGATAGAAGCCCGGCGCCTGCGCCCCGCTTTGCGGCACCGAGGCACTGGCAGTGGTCGGTCCAAGTCCGGTTACGGCCGCCGCGCCAATAGCCGCCGCGCCCGCGAGCAGGTCGCGGCGATTCAGATCAGTCATGGAAGTGTCCCCTTCTATGCTTTGCGGTTGCCCCGCTTTCAATTGCGGCGCGAATGTTCCCGCGCTTCGCTCAGAAGGCAAGTCCTTCTTTGGATGGTGTGCCGCGGCACATCACGAAGATTTATTCGGGTTGATGAGGAATTTTTCGCCGGTGGCCCGTTTGGCGTAGACCGCGATGTTGGCGGGATCGAGCGCCTCCTGAAGCGACACCACCTTGGTGTAGTGGCTGGCGAAGGTCGTCTTCAGTTCGTCGACGACGCGCTGGCGCAGCCTGGCTCCGTCCGCCTGCCCGATCTTCATCAGGAACGGAAACAGCAACCAGCCGCCGACGCCCCAGGCCATGCCGAAGCCGCGCGGCAGCTCGATCGGGCGGATATCGAGCGCGCCGTAGACGTAGACCTGCTTGTGCACGTTGGAGCCGTAGCGGCTGTATTCCTTGGCGGTCTTGTTGATCGCGGCTTCCATGCAGTTGAGGATGTCGCCGGCCAGCTTGCCGCCGCCGATGGCATCGAAGGCGATGGTGGCGCCGGTCTCGACCAGCGCATTGGTGAGATCGCCGAGGAAGCTCGGTGCGGTGGAATCGACGACGTATTTGGCGCCGATCTTGTGCAGGATGTCGGCCTGCTCCTTGCTGCGCACGATGTTGACCAGCGGAATGCCGTCCTTGATGCAGATCTTGTTCAGCATCTGGCCGAGATTGGAGGCGGCCGCGGTGTGCACCAGCGCCTTGTGCCCCTCGCGCCGCATGGTCTCGGTCATGCCGAGCGCCGTGAGCGGATTGACGAAGCAGGAGGCGCCTTCGGCCGGCGTGGTGCCCGCCGGCAGCGGCAGGCACTCGCGCACTTTCAGCGTGCGGTACTGCGCGTACATCGCGCCGCCGATCACGGCGACGGTCTTGCCCATCAACGCTTTCGCGGCATCGGACGAGCCGGTCCTGATGACGACGCCCGCGCCTTCGTTACCGACCGGCATGGATTCGTCGAGCCGGCCAGCCATCGCCCGCATCGCGCCCTCCGGCACCTTCGCGGTGATGACGGGAGCGTCCTTGGTGCCGGACGCCTTCGCCGTGCTCATATCGGCCGCGCCGACGAGGAGGCCGAGGTCGGACGGGTTGATCGGCGCTGCCTCGACGCGGACGACGACCTCGTCCGCGGCGGGCTCGGGAGTCGGCACGTCGACGAGCGAGATTTCCAGTTCACCGCTCGTCTTGATCAGCGAACGCAGTTGCAGTCCGGTCTTGCCGTCGCTCATGTCGATCCTCCCCTGTCCTAGCTGGAGCGCCGGCTTATGCCAGCGCCTTCAATGCCGCCTTGCCGCCGTAGAGCGCCTGCTTGCCGAGCTGTTGCTCGATGCGCAGGAGCTGATTGTATTTGGCGGTGCGGTCGGAACGCGCAAGGGAGCCGGTCTTGATCTGCCCGCAATTGGTGGCGACCGCGAGGTCGGCGATGGTGGAATCCTCGGTCTCGCCGGAGCGGTGCGACATCACCGAGGTATAGCCGGCCTTGTGCGCCATCTCGACGGCCGCGAGCGTCTCGGTCAGCGTGCCGATCTGGTTGACCTTGATCAGGATCGAATTGGCGCGACCGGCCTTGATGCCTTCGGCCAGGCGCTTGACGTTGGTGACGAAGAGATCGTCGCCGACCAGCTGGCACTTCTTGCCGATGAGGTCGGTGAGCTCCTTCCAGCCGTCCATGTCGTCTTCCGACATGCCGTCCTCGATGGTCACGATCGGATAGCGCGACACCAGGTCTGCGAGGTACTTGGCCTGCTCGGAGATCGAGCGGGTCTTGCCCTCGCCTTCGTAGACGTACTTGCCGTCCTTGAAGAACTCGGTCGAGGCACAGTCGAGGCCGATCACGATGTCGGTGCCGGCCTTGTAGCCGGCCTTGCCGATCGCGTTCATGACGAATTCGAGCGCGGCGTCCGCCGACGGCAGGTTCGGGGCGAAACCGCCCTCGTCGCCGACATTGGTGTTGTGGCCGGCCTTCTTCAGCTCGGACTTCAGGGTGTGGAAGACCTCCGCGCCGTAGCGCAGGCCCTCGGCAAAGGACGACGCGCCCACGGGGAGGATCATGAACTCCTGGAAGTCGATCGGATTGTCGGCATGCACGCCGCCATTGATGATGTTCATCATCGGCACCGGCAAGAGACGCGCCGAGGTGCCGCCGACGTAACGATAGAGCGGCATGTCGAGCGAGTTCGCGGCTGCCTTGGCGCAGGCGAGCGAGACGCCGAGGATGGCATTGGCGCCCAGCCGGCTCTTGTTCGGTGTGCCGTCGAGGTCGATCATGATCTGGTCGATCTGGGCCTGCTGCTCCACATCGAGGCCGCTCAGGGCCTCGAAGATCTCGCCATTGACGGCGCCGACCGCCTTGGTGACGCCTTTGCCGAGATAGCGGGCCTTGTCGCCATCGCGCAGTTCCACCGCCTCATGGGCGCCGGTGGAGGCACCGGACGGCACCGCGGCACGGCCGAGCGCACCATCTTCCAGCACGACGTCGACCTCGACGGTGGGATTGCCACGGCTGTCGAGAATTTCGCGGCCGATGATGTCGATGATGGCGGTCATGATGTGCACTTCCGTTCGTTAGGGCTGATCGGTGCCGGGGGTCTTACACGGGCCGCAAGCAAATGTGAACGCTTGGACGGCGTGCTTCGACTGACGCGTGAGCGGGCTCGGACTATCCTTGAAGTCGCCTGCTCTGCGCGTCCAACCTCAATCTGAAACAGTCGGGGTAACGCCATGAACCGCCGCCAGTTTCTTGCCTCGAGCGCCGCCCTCCTCGCCGTCCGCCCAAGTTTTGCGCAGGAAGGCCCGTTCCGGGCAAAATACTTCCCCATCAGCGCCGGCATCGGCCTGCACGACCTCGCGCCCGCTCGCGACGGCACGGTCTGGTTCACGGCGCAGGGCAAGGGCATGCTGGGCAGGCTCGACCCCCGGGATGGCAGTTTCAAGACAGTCAGCCTCGGCCAGGGCGCCGCACCGCACGGCGTGACGATCGGCCCCGACGGTGCCCCCTGGATCACCGAGGGCGGCCAGAACGCGATCGCCCGGGTCGATCCCGGCGATCTCAAGGTCACGCTATTCCGCCTGCCCGAAAAATTCGCCTACGCCAATCTCAACACCGGCGTGTTCGACAAGGACGGTACCTACTGGTTCACCGGCCAGTCCGGCTATTACGGTCGGCTCAAGCCGGGATCGGGCGAGATGGACGTGTTCAGGGTACCCAGGGGTGTTGGCCCCTACGGCATCGCCGTGACGCCCAAGGGCGAGGTCTGATACGCCTCGCTGGCCGGCAGCCATATCGCGAAGATTGATCTTGCGACCGGCAATGCCGCCATTGTCGAGCCGCCGACGCCGAGCCAGGGGTCGCGGCGGGTCTGGTCAGATTCGCAAAGCCGGATCTGGGTCAGCGAGTGGAACAGCGGTCACGTCTCGGTGCACGATCCCGCCAACAGCTCCTGGAAAACCTGGAAGCTGCCGGGCGATCGCCCCCGTACCTATGCCGTCTATGTCGACGACAAGGACAAGGTCTGGCTCACCGATTTCTCCGCCAATGCCATTGTCCGCTTCGATCCCACGACCGAGCGGTTCAACGTTTTCGCCAGCGACAAGGCCAATGCCAATGTGCGCCAGCTCGACGGCCGCCCGGGCGAGCTCTGGGGCTGCGAGTCCGGCAACGACCGGATCGTCGTGATCCAGACGATCGCGGCTGGTTGACGACGGCGACATTTGCGTCCATCCCGACACCCTCTGGAGCGCGATCTTATCGCGCTCCGGTTTTTTAGTTGAGCATGATCTTTCGGAAAACCGGTGCCCACTTTGCGCTAACGCGGCCCTCCGGATCCGGATCATGCTCGAACAGGATGTGACGACGATGGCGAAAAAATCCCTCCAGCTCGGGCGCGCGGTCGAATGGCCGCACACACCGGAAGAAGCCCAACTCGACCGCGTGCCCAATCCGCAAAACGGCACGGACTATCTGGTGCGCTTCACCGTGCCGGAATTCACCTCGCTCTGCCCGGTCACGGGACAACCGGATTTCGCGCATCTGATGATCGATTACGCCCCCGGCCCGTGGCTGCTGGAGTCGAAGTCGCTCAAGCTCTACATCGCGAGCTTCCGCAATCACGGCGCATTCCACGAGGATTGCACCGTCATGATCGGCAAGCGCATCGCAAGCGAGATCAAGCCGAAGTTCTTGCGCATCGGCGGCTACTGGTATCCGCGCGGTGGCATCCCGATCGACGTGTTCTGGCAGACCGGCCGCGTGCCGAAGGGATTGTGGGTGCCGGAGCAAGGCGTCGCACCGTATCGCGGACGGGGTTAGTTGGAGACGAATGACGATGACATCGATATCAGCAACATTCCGCAACATTGCCTTCGGCGTTCTAACCGTCCTGTGGCTGACCGGCGCGGCCGAAGCTGCCGAGGTCCATGTGATGATCTCGGGCGGATTGACGGCTGCCTACAAGGCGCTCGTGCCGGAATTCGAGAAGGCCACCGGCAACAAAGTGCTAACGGAATATGGGCCGTCGATGGGGACGACCACCAATGCGATCCCGGTCCGGCTGGAGCGCGGCGAACCCGCCGACGTCCTGATCATGGTGGGCTATGCCCTCGCCGACCTCGCCGGCAAGGGCAAGGTCGAGGCCGGCAGCCAGGTCGATCTCACCAGATCGCCGATCGGCGTTGCCGTGAAATCGGGTGCGCCGAAGCCGGATATCGGCTCGGTGGAGGCGGTCAAGCGCGCGCTGCTGGCGGCCAAGACGATCGCCTATTCCGATAGCGCCAGCGGCGTCTACGTCTCGACCGAGATGTTCGACAAGCTCGGCATCGCCGACGTCATGAAGGACAAGGCACGCAAGATTCCCGCAACACCCGTCGGCGAGATCGTCGCGCACGGCGAGGCCGAGCTCGGCTTCCAGCAGATCAGCGAGCTGAAGCCCGTGAAGGGCATCGACATCGTCGGACCGCTACCGAACGAATTGCAGAAGATCACGATCTTCTCGGCCGGGATCGCGGCCGGTTCGAAGGAGCCCGAGGCCGGCCGTGCCTTGATCCAGTTCCTCGCCTCACCCGCAGCCAGCGAAGCGATCATCGCGAGCGGCATGGAGCCGATCGCGGCTGGTGGAGCGAAATAGCGCAGCGCTCCGCTGGACCGGCTCAACCAGGTGAGTTCGGTGCGCGCGTTACGTCACCGCCCCTCACCTTGCTGATGAAGCCGTCGACCTCCGACGTCAGCGAGGTCGACTGGCGCGACAGGTTGGCGGCGGCCTTCAGCACGCCGGACGCGGCGCGGCCGGTCTCGTTCGCCGCTGACGACAGGGTTCGATACTCCCGTCAGACCCGCGCGTCCGAGGGTGCCCGCGGCTTGAGCAGCCGGGCACAGACGAGGCCCAGCACCACCATGATCGCAGCGCTCGCGAGCAGGGTCGGCACCTTGCCGCCGTGCTGGAGGCCAAGGCCATAGGCGATCGGGCCAACGGTCTGCCCCATGAAGAAGAAGAACGAATGCAGCGACATCGCCGTTGCCCGCGCCCCGATCGACAGCTCGCTGGCAAACACCTGCAGGCAGCCGTGGATCATGTAGAAACCCCAGCCCATCGCCAGCATGCTGGCGAATTGCAGCTTCCATCCGGGACCGAAGGCGAGCACGCCGAGTTGCAGTCCGACGAGGCCCGCGCCCGCAATCATCATGCCCTTGACGCCGAGCCACGGCAGGAAGCGTGAGACCGTGAAAGTGTAGAACAGTCCGCCGATCGCAAAGCCCGCGATCACGATGCCCGCGATCGACGGCGACTTCTCGCCGAGATCGAACAGCAGCGCGGCGATGAACGGAAACAGGCCGAATACGCAGCAGCCCTCGACGAAGACCGCCGAATAGCAGTAGCGCGTGTTGGGGTTGGCGAAGATGGTCCGGTAGCCCTGCCGCAAGGCCTTCAGATCGGTCTTCGGCTGCGCCGTCAGCGCGGCACCGCGAAAGCCCGCGGCCACCGCAACGGCCGCGATCAGGCCGAGCGCGCCAAGCATCATGAGCACACCGCGCCAGCCGATGAGTTCACCGATGATGCCGGAGGCGGTCGCACCGAGCAGATTGCCCGTCATCGATCCCGCAAGCGTGCGGCCGATCGCGACCTGCCGCTTGGCGGGCGCTACGAGGTCGGCGGTCAGGCCGAGAGCGACCGGAAACACGCCACCGGAGGCGATCCCGGCGAGGATGCGGCTCGCGAACAGGCCCGAGAAGGTGGTCGCGACCGCGCCAAGAATGCAGGAAACGCCAAGCAGCGCCAGGCACAGTGTCATCAACCGCGCCTTGCCGAACAGATCGGCAGCCGCTCCGATCACCGGCTGAACCAGCGCGTAGATCAAGGCATAGCCGGCCGCGATGCTGGCGGCCGTCGTAATACTGATCGAAAAATCCTCAGCGACATGCGGCAGGACGGGATCGAGCGCACGCGTGGACAACGCCGCCGAGAAGCTCGCGAGCGCGATGATATTGATCGCGGGCGGAAACTTCTGGTCGGACGACGGCCCGATCGCAGGCTGGGACATCAGCGCGTTGTGCTTTTCGTCACCGCGTCGAATGCCATCAGCGTGCGGATCAGTCCTTCGAAATCGCGCAGCGGCACCATGTTGGGCCCGTCCGAGGGCGCGCGATCAGGGTCGGGATGGGTCTCGATGAAGACGCCGGCAACGCCGACCGCGACGGCGGCGCGCGCCAGCACCGGCACGAACTCACGCTCGCCGCCCGAGGACGTCCCCTTCCCGCCCGGCTGCTGCACTGAATGGGTGGCGTCGAAGATCACGGGCGCGCCGGTGGTGCGCGCCAGGATCGGCAGCGCGCGCATGTCAGAGACCAGCGTGTTGTAGCCGAACGAGGCGCCGCGCTCGGTGACGAGCACATTGGGATTGTTTGCGGTCGTGATCTTGGTCACGACATTGGCCATGTCCCAGGGCGCGAGGAATTGCCCCTTCTTGACGTTGACGACCTTGCCCGTCGCGGCGGCCGCCAGCAGCAGATCAGTCTGCCGGCACAGGAAGGCCGGGATCTGGAGGATGTCCACGGCTTGCGCCACCTCGGCGCACTGCGCGGCGTCATGCACGTCGGTCAGGACCGGCAAGCCAAGGGAGGCGCGGATCTCGGCGAAGATCGGCAGCGACTGTGCGAGCCCGAGACCGCGTGCTGCGGACGCGCTGGTGCGGTTGGCCTTGTCGAACGAGGTCTTGTAGACGAGGCCGATCTTCAGCCGCGCGGCGATCTCCTTCAGCGCGGAGGCCACCTCCAGCGCATGCTGGCGGCTTTCGAGCTGGCAGGGTCCTGCAATGATCGAGATCGGCAGATCATTGCCGAACTTGACCGTGCCAATGGTGACGACCGGCGCTGCTGAATTCGAAGAGCTCAAGGCAAATTCCCTCGTTTCGCCGCGACCATAGCGGCGATGAGGGGCGGATCAACCCCATCCGGCCCGGGCCGTTCGAATATCAGGGTTGCGCCAAGGTTCCTCGAAAGGCTCCCTGTGCCGGGAATGCCCTACTTCACCGACGAGAAGGCGGTCGGCGTCAGGATCTGGCTGACGATGTTGCCGACGATCTGGCCGTCGGCTTCCGACTTGGCCCGCGCCTCCATCCAGTCCGGATCGGTCATGAAGCTGCCCCACTTCTTCTCGCGCTCGGCGAGCGACTCCCACGCCAGGAAATAGGTCAGCTCCTGGTTGGAGTCGCCGATCAGCGTGGTGAAGAACCCGGCCTGGCGGATGCCGTGCTTCTCCCAGAGCTTCAGGGTTACCGTCTCGAACCGCTTCAAGAGCGCCGGCAGGCGGCCGGGCACGCAACGGTAGATGCGCATTTCATAGATCATTCCTGTTCCTCCCTGATGACGTCGGGCGTTATAGCGGCTGGCCGTGACGGTGTCTCCGGCCCTGCCCGATGCGGCCCGCGGCGTCTGGCGCATGGCTGCCGGCCCCGATCGCACCCGGTTCCCGCAATGCTGCCGCAATGATACTGCCGCTACAATGCTTAGGTTGAGGCTCAGGTGCGGATCATGCGGATTTTGCTCGTCGAGGATGAAGCGGAGATGGCCGGAGCGCTGGCCTCGGCGCTCAAGCGGTACGACATGATCGTCGATCACGTGCCAACGCTCGCCGAGGCGGAAGAGGCGATTTCCGCCGACGTGCACGCCGCCGTGCTGCTCGATCGCCAGCTGCCCGACGGCGACGGTCTTGCCCTGATTCCGAAACTGAGAGCGCGCGCCGACGGTGTGCCGATCATCGTGTTGACGGCGCGCGGCGAGCTCGCCGATCGCGTCGCCGGGCTCGACCGCGGGGCGGATGATTATCTGGCCAAACCATTCGCGGTGGAGGAACTGCTGGCGCGCCTGCGCGCGGTGTTGCGCCGGCCCGCCGGGCTTCAGCCCGACATCATTCGCGCCGGCCGCTTCGCCTTCGACTTCGGCCATCGCGAGGCGAGCGTCGACGGGACTCCGCTCGAACTGCCGCGGCGGGAGCTCCTTGTGCTGGAAGCCCTGGTCCGCCGCATGGGCCGGACCGTGCTGCGATCGGCGCTGGAGGAAGCGGTCTACAGTTTCGACGACGAAATCCAGTCGAACGCCCTCGACACGCATGTCTCGCGGCTGCGCCGCAAGCTTGCCGAAGCCGACGCGCACGTGGAGATCCACGGCATCCGCGGCGTCGGCTATCTCCTGAAGAAACTGCCGTGAGCAGGCACGCCGACCCATATTGCCTGCGCTCTCGGCTGAGCTGGCGCCTGCTTTCGCTCCAGGCCGCGCTGTTCGTCGCTTTGGTCGTCGTCATCATCGGCGCGCTGTGCGCTACGGGCTTCGTGCTGGTCCAACGGGACGAAGATCGCGTGATCGACGTCGTACAGAGCGCGCTCGCGCGCGACGCAGCGGGCGGCCTGGCGCTGCGGCCGACGGCTGAGCTGAAAGCGTTGCGCGAGGAGACCCCCGACCTCTGGCTGCTGGTTCGCGACAGGCAGGGGCATTCGCTCAGTGAAGGCTCCGTGCCGGCTGAATTCGCCGGGATCGGCGGCGCCCTCGACCAGATCAGCCAGGCGCGGCTCGGCTGGCAGCTCTTCGAGGACGACCCACGCAAGCCGGCGGCGCGGTTGAAGCGCATCGACACGGCCGCTGGCAACGTGCAGGTCATCACGGCGACGCAGGGGAAACTCAGCGGCGCCAAGGCGGTGTTCACGACGTCGCTCGTGTTGCTGGGCATCGCGCTCCCCGGCCTGCTGTTGATGGGGACCGCGACGTTCATCGCGACGCCGATGGTCGTGCAGCGCGCTTTCAGAGGATTGGACGCGACGGCAGACCAGGCCCGGCGGATCGATATCCATCAGCGCGGCGCGCGGCTGTCGGTGGAGCACATTCCGCTCGAAGTCGTGCCGCTCGTGGCCGCGGTCAATGACGCTCTGGCGCGGCTCGATCAGGGTTACGCCCGCCACAAGCGCTTCGTTGCCGACGCCGCACACGAGCTGCGTACGCCGATCGCGATCCTGAACACGCGGCTGGAATCGCTGCCGTCAGGACCGGACAAGACCCGCCTGATCGAGGATGCGGCGCGGCTCGCGACGCTTGCCGAGCAATTGCTGGATATCCAGCGGCTCGACCGTTGCGGGCATCCATTCGTGGCGGTCGACCTGGTCTCCGTCGCGCAAGGCGTTGCCGCCGACCTCGCACCGCTGGCGATCGCGGCTGGCTATGAGCTGTCCTTCGACGCACCGGCGGCGCGGATCGACGTGCTCGGCGACGCGGCCGCGCTCGAACGCGCGCTGACCAACCTCGTGCAGAATGCCATCCAGCACGGCCCTCGCCGCGGCACGATCGTCATTCGCGTCAGCCGCCCCGCCAGCATCGAAGTCACCGACGAGGGCGCGGGCATTCCGCCCGATCAGCGCGAGCTGATCTTCGAGCCGTTCTACCGGCTCACGCCGCTCGATCGCGGCGCAGGCCTCGGCCTCAACATGGTGCACGAGATCATGCTCCTGCATGGCGGTCACGTTTCGGTCCTGGACGGACCGAACGGCGGTGCGTGCTTCAGGATGACGCTGCCACCCCTGCAACAGGGCTGATTCAATTCGTCTCTGCGTCTCAAGCGCAATGCTGTCGCAATGCGCTCAGGCGACTCTTCGACCGCCTCACCTCTGATTTGCGAGGCGCAATCGAAATGCCGGAGTGCGCATGCCCAATGATTTCCTCTCATTCTTCCTGTCCTGGATGTCGGCCCCGCGGCGGGTCGGCGCGATCGCGCCCTCGGGCGCTGCCCTAGCCGATCTCATCACCCGCGAGATCACCGCAACGACCGGCCCGATCCTCGAGCTCGGCCCCGGCACCGGCGCTTTCACCTACAAGCTCCTGAAACGCGGCGTGCGCCAGCAGGATCTCACGCTGATCGAATACGGTTCGGACTTCACGAAGCTCCTGCAAATACGTTTTCCTGGCGCGCGCGTGTTGTGGATGGATGCAGGGCGGCTCACGACGGAGCGGCTCTATGACGGCGCGCCGGTCGGCGCCGTGGTCAGCGGCCTGCCGCTGCTCAATATGTCGACGCGCAAGGTCGTCTCCATCATCGGCGGTGCGTTCCGTCACGTCCGCCCGGGAGGCGCGTTCTATCAGTTCACCTACGGGATGAGCTGCCCGGTGCCGCGGCCAGTGCTCGACCGGCTGGGTTTGCGCGCAAAGCTGGTGGATCGCGCCTTGCTGAACGTGCCGCCGGCCGCCGTCTACAAGCTGACGCGACGGCCGCAGATGAAGATCGTCACAGAATCGTTTGCGCCTGATGCTTCAATGCCGGTCGCGCCGGCGCCGATGCACCTCGTGCGCGACTACACCGCCGCGCCCTGAGGCATCACACCAGCCGCGACTGCACCATCGCCGCCTGAATGAACGAGGCGAAGAGAGGATGAGGCTCAAACGGCCGCGACTTCAGCTCGGGGTGGAACTGGACGCCGATGAACCAGGGATGATCCTCGTACTCGACGATCTCCGGCAGCACGCCGTCGGGCGAGAGGCCGGAGAATTTCAGCCCGTGCTGCTCGAGGCGGTCCTTGTAGGCGGTGTTGACCTCGTAGCGGTGGCGGTGGCGCTCGGAAATCTCGGTCGCGCCGCCATAGACCTTCGAGACGCGGCTGCCGCGGTTGAGCGCCGCGGGATAGGCGCCGAGACGCATCGTGCCGCCGAGATCGCCGGCCTTGGAGCGCTTCTCGAGCTCGTTGCCGCGCAGCCATTCGGTCATCAGGCCGACCAGCGGCTCCTTGGTCGGGCCGAACTCGGTGGAGTTGGCGTCCTCGATGCCGACGAGGTTTCGCGCGGCTTCGATCACCGCCATCTGCATGCCGAAGCAGATGCCGAAATACGGCACATCGCGCTCGCGCGCGAACTGCGCCGCGCGGATCTTGCCTTCGGCGCCGCGCTGGCCGAAGCCACCGGGCACCAGAATGCCGTTGACATGCTCGAGGAACGGCGCCGGATCTTCCTTCTCGAAGATCTCGCTCTCGATCCAGTCGAGATTGACCTTCACCTTGTTGGCGATGCCGCCATGCGAGAGCGCCTCGATCAGCGACTTATACGCATCCTTCATGCCGGTATATTTGCCGACGATGGCGATGGTGACGTTGCCCTCGGGATTGCGGATGCGCTCGTTGATCTGCTGCCAGCTCTTGAGCTCCGGCGGGATTCGCGATCCGATGCCGAAGGCGGCGAGCACTTCGTCGTCGAGGCCCGCCACGTGGTAGGCTTCGGGCACCGCGTAGATGCTGTCGGCGTCGCGCGCCTCGATCACGGCGCTCTCGCGCACGTTGCAGAACAGGCCGAGCTTGCGCCGCTCTTCCTTCGGAATCTCGCGGTCGGTACGGCAGAGCAGTATGTCCGGCTGGATGCCGATCGAGCGCAGCTCCTTCACCGAGTGCTGCGTCGGCTTGGTCTTCAGTTCACCCGCGCTCGGGATGTAAGGCAGCAGCGTGAGGTGAATGTAGATGGCGTGATCGCGCGGCAGTTCGTTCTTGAGCTGGCGGATCGCCTCGAAGAACGGCAGTCCCTCGATGTCGCCGACGGTGCCGCCGATTTCGACCAGCACGAAGTCGTAATCGTCATTGCCGGAGAGGACGAATTCCTTGATGGCGTTGGTGACGTGCGGAACCACCTGGATGGTCGCGCCGAGATAATCGCCGCGGCGCTCCTTGGAGATGATGTCCTGGTAGATGCGCCCGGTGGTGATGTTGTCCTGCTTGGTCGCAGGCCGGCCGGTGAAGCGCTCGTAGTGACCGAGATCGAGATCGGTCTCCGCGCCGTCATCGGTCACGAACACTTCGCCGTGCTGATACGGCGACATCGTTCCGGGATCGAGGTTGAGATAGGGGTCGAGCTTGCGGAGGCGGACCTTGTAGCCCCGGGCTTGCAACAGGGCACCGAGTGCCGCTGAAGCCAGACCCTTGCCGAGCGAAGAAACCACGCCGCCGGTGATGAATATGTACCGCGCCATGGGACCTAACCTCTAATCCCTCGAATTCGATTCGCCAAAGCGATTCGTATTCCGCCCGAAATATTTCGCGGGCCTGTGGGTGAGCCAAAACTAAGAGTGGTGACAGTGTCTTGATGGGGATTATTGATGCAGGACGGTAGCGGCCGCCCTGCATGGCCCCCCTGCTTTATTGCGAGCGAGGCACCTGCGGGCCGGTCGGAGCCGGGGCCTGCTGCTGCTCGTCCGCCTTCTTCAGCGAATCCAGAATGCCGCCTGAGGTCGGCGGGGCGATCGGCGATCCGCCGGCCGGCTGCCCCTGCGACGCCGGTGCGCCGATGATCGACGAAGGTGCACGGCTGTAGCCGGCATGCCAGGACAGGAACAGGCTGGTGAGGAAGAAGCCCGCAGCCAGGATCGCGGTGGTCCGCGTCAAAAGGTTCGCGGTGCCCCGGCTCGACATGAAGCCCGCGCCGCCGCCCATGCCGAGGCCGCCGCCTTCCGACTTCTGGAGCAGGACGGCGCCGATCATGACGGCGACGATCATGAGGTGAATGACGATGACAACAGTCTGCATAGTGTCCTTCCGTCACAAGCCGACAGCGCCGAGACGGCGGCCGATCGCGCTTCGCGGGTTTTCCTGAAGTTGCGCGGTGTTACACGATCGGAAGAGGCATTGCCACCCCCCGATCGGCCACGGCCGCGCTTTGAACTTAGCTAGGGGCAGCCCTTCGCAATCGCAAGGAAATCGGCCGCTTTCAGGCTGGCGCCGCCGACCAGCGCGCCGTTGACGTTTTTCACGGACATCAGCTCGGCCGCGTTCGATGGCTTGACCGAGCCGCCATAGAGGATGCGCATCCTGGCCGCCCTGAACCGGGAGGTCAGGAGTTCCCGGATAAAGCTATGAATCTGCTCGACATCCTGGGCCGTCGGGGTCAGGCCGGTGCCGATCGCCCAGACCGGCTCATAGGCCACGACCAGGTTGGCGGCGGTCGAGCCGTCCGGCAGCGAGCCGTCGAGCTGGCCGCGCAGGATGTCCAGGGTCTGGCCGGCATCGCGCTGGCCTTGGGTCTCACCGATGCATACGATCGCCGTGATGCCGGCGCGCCAGGCGGCCTCGGCCTTCTGCCGGATCAGGGCATCGCCCTCGCCGTGGTCGGCGCGACGCTCGGAATGGCCGACGATGATGGCGGTCGCACCGGCATCGGCCAGCATTTCGGCAGCGATATCGCCGGTATGGGCGCCGGAGGCCTTGGGGTGGCAATCCTGTGCCCCCACTGCGACCTTGCTGCCGCGCGCCTTGTCGGCGAAGGCCGCGATCAGGGTCGCCGGCGGGCAGACCAGCAAATCGGCCTTGGCGGCCACATCTGCCGCGCCCTTGAGCATGGCGTCAAATTCGGCAGCCGAGCCCTTGAGGCCGTTCATTTTCCAGTTGCCGGCGATCAGCGGTCGGATGGCGTCGGTCATGTCAATTTCCAGCAAAATGAGGTTTGTGCATGCGCTAGCAGAGCTGTCGCGGCAGTTCCAGAGAGCTAAAGGGCTTTTAACCGCAGCGTCGAAGGACCGCGCCGCCCAAGGCCCGAGGTTGCGGGGGGAAAGCCGCCACTTTATGATGATTGATCAATTTGGTGACGCGCTTTTGCGGAATCTGCATTAAGACGCGCTCCCGTTCCCCTCCTGCCAAACAAGTTGGACCAAATGCTTCGAGGAATGCGCAAGGCCTCATCAAACTGGCTCGGCAAAACCATTATGGCCGTGGTGATGGGCGTGTTGATCATCAGTTTCGGCGTTTGGGGCATCGCCGACATCTTCAAAGGCTTCGGGCAGTCCACGGTGGCCAAGGTCGGCAGCACCGAGATTTCGTTGAACGAGTTCCGGCAGACCTATACTGACCGGCTGCAACAGATCAGCCGCCAGTTCGGCCGGCCGCTGACGCCTGACCAGGCGCGTGCCTTCGGCCTCGACCGCCAGGTGCTCCAGCAGACGATCGCGGAAGCCGCCCTCGACGAAGAAGCCCGCCGGCTCGGGCTCGGCCAGTCCGACGAGCAGATCCGCCAGGTCATCATGAACGACCCCAACTTCAAGGGCGTCGGCGGCGCCTTCGATCCGAACCGCTTCCAGGCCGTGATCCGCAATTTCGGCTATACCGAGCAGCGCTACGTCTCCGAGCAGCGCAAGGTGTCGCTGCGCCGGCAGATCACCGGCACGATCGGCGCCGGCCTCGAACCGCCGAAGGCCATGATCGACGTGCTGACGCGCTTCCAAAGCGAGCAGCGCGCGATCGAATTCGTCAGGCTCGACGCCGCGCAGGCCGGCACCATCGACGCTCCCTCGCCCGAAGCCCTCGCCGCCTATTTCGAGGATCACAAGGTCCAGTTCCGCGCGCCCGAATATCGCAAGATTTCCTTCGTGGTGGTCTCGCCGGAAGAGATCGGCAAGTGGAGCGAGGTCTCCGACGAGGACGCCAAGAAGGTGTTCGACCAGCGCAAGGACCGGCTCGGCACGCCGGAGAAGCGCCAGATCCATCAGATCGTATTCCCCAACGTCGCCGAGGCGCAGGCGGCACGCGAGCGTCTCGCCGGCGGGATGTCGTTCGAGGACCTCGGCAAGGAGCGCGGGCTGAGCAGCTCCGATGTCGACCTCGGGCTCGTGACCAAATCGTCGCTCGATCCCGCGGTCGGCGATGCCGCCTTCGCGCTTCCCGCAGGCGAGATCAGCCAGCCGATCCAGGGGCGTCTCGGCACGTCCATCGTGAAGGTCGACAAGATCGAACCGGGCAGTGAAGCGAACTACGCCAGCCTCGTCGGCGACATCAAGCGCGAGATCGCCACCGAGCGCGCCCGCGTCAAGGTCAGCGATCTCCGCGACAAGATGGAAGACGAGCGCGGCGGCGGCGCCAGCGTGATCGACGCGGCGCAGAAGCTCGGCCTCGCTGCCGTGACCATCGACGCTGTCGACCGCTCCGGCCGTGCCCCGAACGGCCAGTCCGTCACCAGCATCCCGCAGGGCCTCGACGTGGTGTCGCAGGCCTTCAATACCGATGTCGGCGTCGACAACGACGCAATCTCGTTCAAGGGCGGCTATGTCTGGTACGACGTGCTCGCCATCACGCCCTCGCGCGACCGCAATCTCGACGAGGTGCGCGACCAGGTCGAGGCGCGCTGGCGCCAGGACCAGATCGCCGCCAAGCTGAAGACCAAGGCGACCGAGATGGTGCAGAAGCTCGAACAGGGCGGCAAGCTCGCTGACGAGGCCGCCGCGATCAACGCCAAGGTCGAGACCGCCTCCGGCTTCAAGCGCGACGACTCGCCCGCCGGCGTGCCCGCCAACGTCGTTGCGGCCGCCTTCCGCACCGCCAAGGACGGGGTCGGACAGACCGCCGTAAGCGGCGGCAGCGAGGTGATCGTCTTCCGCGTCACCGACATCGTCGAACCCGCGGTCGACGCCGCGTCCGACGCGGTGAAGAAGCTGAAGGACAGCCTCGACCGCGCGCTGACCGACGAGCAGGTCGCCTCCTACGTCAACAAGCTTGAAACCGACATCGGGACCACCATTAATCAGGCCGCCTTCGCGCAGGTGACCGGCGCGAACCAGTGAGTTGAAAGCACGCGATGGACGACCTGAAATCGATCATTGGAAAAGTGGCGACCGGCGCCAGCCTGTCGCGTGACGAAGCGGCTTCCGCCTTCGACGCCATGATGTCCGGCGAGGCCACGCCGTCGCAGATGGGTGGCCTCCTGATGGCGCTGCGGGTGCGCGGCGAGACCGTGGACGAAATCACCGGCGCGGTCTCGGCGATGCGCTCCAAGATGCTCACAGTCGACGCGCCCGCGGACGCCGTCGACATCGTCGGCACCGGCGGTGACGGCTCCGGCTCGGTCAACGTCTCGACCTGCGCGTCCTTCATCGTCTCGGGCACCGGCCTGCCGGTGGCCAAGCACGGCAACCGTGCGCTGTCGTCGCGGTCGGGCGCCGCCGACGTGCTGGCGTCGCTCGGCGTGAAGATCGACCTCAGGCCCGAGCAGGTCGGCCGCTGTGTGCGCGAATGCGGCATCGGCTTCATGTTCGCACCTGCCCACCATCCGGCGATGAAGAACGTCGGCCCGACCCGGGTCGAGCTCGCGACACGCACGATCTTCAATCTGCTCGGCCCCTTGTCGAACCCGGCCGGCGTCAAGCGCCAGATGGTCGGCGTGTTCTCGCGGCAATGGGTGCAGCCGCTGGCGCAGGTGCTGAAAAACCTCGGCTCGGAATCCGCCTGGGTGGTGCACGGCTCCGACGGCCTCGACGAGATCACCCTCACCGGCCCGACCTTCGTCTCCGCGCTCCACAATGGCGAGATCCGGAATTTCGAGGTGACGCCGGAGGACGCCGGCCTGCCGCGCTGCGATCCCGGTGCGCTCAGGGGCGGCGACGCCGACGCCAATGCGATCGCCTTGCAGAGCGTGCTCGACGGCAAGCCGAGCCCCTATCGTGACGTCGCGCTGATCAACGCCGCCGCTGCGCTGGTCGTGGCCGGGCGCGCCAAGGACCTCAAGGAGGGCGTTGCGATCGGTGCGAAGTCGCTCGACAGCGGCGCGGCGAGCGCGCGGCTGAAGCATCTGATCGCGGTCTCGAACGGCTGAGCCTGACATGTCGGACATCCTGACCAAGATCGAAGCCTACAAGCGCGAAGAGATCGCAGCCGCCAAGCGCGCGCAGCCGCTCTCGGAAGTCGAGGCCAAGGCCAAGGCGCAAGGAGCCCCACGTGGCTTCGTGCGCGCGATCAAGGCCAAGCACACCAACGGCGACTACGCGCTGATTGCCGAGGTCAAGAAAGCCTCGCCGTCGAAGGGGCTGATCCGCGCCGATTTCGATCCGCCGCTGCTCGCCAGGGCCTATGAGGCTGGCGGTGCGGCCTGCCTGTCGGTGCTGACCGACACGCCCTCGTTCCAGGGCCATCTCGACTTCATGGTGGCGGCGCGCGCGGCGACGTCGCTCCCGGTGCTGCGCAAGGATTTCATGTTCGACACCTATCAGGTGATCGAAGCGCGCGCGCATGGCGCCGACTGCATCCTGATCATCATGGCCGCGCTCGACGATGCCACCGCCAAGGATCTCGAGGACGCCGCCCTCGCCTACGGCATGGACGTGCTGATCGAAATCCACGACCGCGCCGAGCTCGACCGAGCGCTGAAGCTGCGTTCGCCGATGATCGGCGTCAACAATCGCAATTTGCGCACCTTTGAGACCACGCTCGCGACCAGCGAGACGCTGGCGCCGCTGATCCCTGCGGAACGGCTGATGGTCGGCGAGAGCGGCATCTTCACGCCCGCCGATCTCGCCCGGCTCGAGCGCGTCGGCATGTCGACCTTCCTGGTCGGCGAGAGCCTGATGCGCCAGGCCGACGTGACCGCCGCCACCCGCACGCTGCTCGCGCGCGAGAACGCGCCGCGCGCGACGGGTACGCGCTGACATGGCGCGCAAGTCCGCCAAGACCAGGCAATCCAGGACGAAAGCCGGCCCTGCCCTCACCCATATCGGCGCCTCCGGCGAGGCGCGGATGGTGGACGTATCGGACAAGCCCGCGACCGAGCGGCTCGCTGTCGCCGAAGGCCACGTCATCATGACCAAGGCGACGCTTGATCTCATCGTCTCGGGCAACGCCAAGAAAGGCGACGTGCTCGGCACCGCGCGCATCGCCGGCATCATGGCGGCCAAGCGCACCTCGGAGCTGATCCCGCTCTGTCATCCCCTCGCGCTGTCGAAGGTCACGGTCGACATCGAGCCCGACGCGAAACTGCCAGGCTGCCTCGTCCGCGCCAGCGTGAAGGTGACGGGCCCGACCGGCGTCGAGATGGAGGCGCTCACGGCGGTGTCGGTCGCCTGCCTCACCATCTACGACATGATCAAGGCGGTCGAACGCGGCGTGCGCATCGAAGGCATCCATCTGGTCGAGAAGCTCGGCGGCAAGTCGGGGCACTACCGCGCCTGAGCGCCCCGTGATCTATTTCGCCTCGCGCTGCCGCTCGCGATAGGCACGCGTCTTCATCCGGTTGCCGCACAGCGTCGACATGCACCACCGCCGCGTCGATGGTTTCGACCGGTCGAAGAACACCCGGCGGCATTCCTCCGACGCGCACATCTTCAGCCGATCCAGCGCTCCCACAAGCGTTGCGTCATGAAGCTCGATCGCGATGGTCGAGAGGCCTGCGAGCGCATCCTCGCGCGCGGCCGACAGCATCGCGCCACGGCCTGCGCGCGCCTCCACCCGCAACGGAAACGGCGCGAGCGCCTCATTGAGAGTGCCGAGAACGCTCCTGTTCCGGGGCCGCTCGATGGGCTCACATTGCAGATAGGCGCGCAAGGCGCCGCGCAGTCTTAGCGCGGTCTCAAACATCGCGGGCGTAACACGCCCGCCCTCGGCGCCAAGGCCGCGTTCCCGCATCCAGTCCGCAAGTTCCTTCGGCCCGCCAAGCTCATCGCTCTCCGGATGCTCCACGCCGAAATGGGTGAAGTGGCGAACATCGAGCGTGTTGGCGAAATCGTAGACGTTCGCCAGCGTGTCGGGAACCTGGAATTTGCGTGACTCTTTCGACATCGGAACACCAAAGATTGGAACACCAGTAAAACAGATTTACTGGTTGACAGCAAGCGACACCTGTATCCTAATTATACTGGTGTCGAATCCTTCGGGATCGAGCACCCATTGCGATCACCAGACCGGAGACCACGCGCCGATGACCGACGCCCTGCACTATCTCGAACTCACCGCGCTCGCAGCACGCCTCAAGGCGCGCGACATCTCCGCGCTGGACGTGACGCGCGCGCAACTCGACCGTATCGACGCCATGGACCGGGATCTCGGCAGCTACGTTCATGTGATGGCGGAAACGGCCATCGCCGAGGCAAAAGCCGCGGACGCCGAAATCGCACAAGGCCGGTATCGGGGCCCGCTGCATGGCGTGCCGATTGCGCTCAAGGACCTGTTCTGGACCAAGGGCATTGCGACGGCGGCCGGCACCACGCTTCACCGCGACTTTCGTCCCCGCGCAGACGCAACCGTCGTGCGCCGGCTCAAGGACGCAGGTGCCGTGATACTCGGCAAGCTGCAACTCACCGAGGGCGCCTATTCCGATCACCATCCGTTGGTGACGCCGCCGAAGAATCCGTGGAATGCGAGTTACTGGCCGGGCATTTCGTCCAGTGGCTCGGCGGTCGCAACCGCTGCCGGGCTTTGCTTCGGCTCGCTCGGCTCCGACACCGGCGGCTCGATCCGCTGGCCCTCCGCCGCCAACGGTCTGACTGGATTGAAGCCGAGCTGGGGTCGCGTCAGCCGACACGGAGCGTTCGAGCTGGCCGCGACGCTCGACCATGTCGGACCGATCGGCCGCAGCGCGGCCGATGCGGGCGCGCTGCTCGGCGTCATTGCCGGACACGACCCCAACGACCCGACCTCGCTGTTCGATCCGTTGCCCGACTATCTGGCCGCGGCCACACAGGACGTGCGGGGCTTGCGGATCGGCGTCGATGCCGCCTGGAACAGCGACGACGTGGACGTTACGACACAGCACGTGCTGGCAGACGCCATCGATGCGTTCCGCGCGCTTGGCGCCGACATCGTCGATGTCGGATTTCCCGACGTAAAGCAGGCAATTGCCGACTGGACACCGAATTGCGCGGTGGAAGCTGCGGTCGCGCACGAGGCGACCTATCCTGCCCGCAAGAACGAGTATGGCCCGATGCTCGCCTCGCTGATCGAGGCCGGTCGCGCGCACTCCGCTCTCGATTATCAGAAGATCCTGCTGCGGCGGCTGGCTCTGCGCGGCCGCGTCACCGCGTTATTCGAGACCATTGACCTGCTGCTGATCCCGGTACACCCGTTCCCGCCGGTGACGCTCGCCATGATCCAGACGCTCGGCGAGCAGCCGGATCTGATCGCGAAGCTGCAGCGTTACACCTGCCCGTTCGACATGACCGGTCATCCCACGATCACGCTACCGGGTGGTGCATCGGCAGACGGACTGCCGATCGCGTTTCAGCTCGTCGCCGCTCATCTCGACGAGGCCATGCTCGTGCGCGCCGGCGCGGCGTTCCAGCGGGCCACGTCCTGGCATCGTCGCCATCCTTCCATCAGCTCGCGGAGGCAGCATTGACCATTCAATCCACGCTCGCTCAGCGCAGCATTTTCCATGGCTGGTTCGTCGTCGCGGCGGCATTTGCCGTCATGTTCGTCGGCTTCGGCTCCGCCTACACGTTCAGCGCATTTCTGGAGCCGCTCCAGCGCGATTTCGGCGCCTCGCGCGGTTCGATCTCGCTCGTGTTTTCGATTGCGGGCTTTCTGTACTTCGCGCTCGGGCTCGTCAGCGGTCCGCTCGCCGACCGGCTCGGCTCGCGTCCGCTGGCCATAGCCGGCATGATCCTGATCGCGGTCGGACTTGCGGCGGCGAGCGCGGCACGTTCCCTTGTCGAGGTCTATCTAGCCTACGGGCTGGGCGTCGGCCTCGGCCTCGGCTGCGCCTATGTTCCCGCGATCGGCGCGGTGCAACGCTGGTTCGTCAAGCGCCGCGGCTTCGCCTCCGGGCTCGCGGTGAGCGGCATCGGGCTCGGTACGCTGGCGATGCCGCCGCTCGCCTCATTGTTGATCGCATCGGTGGGCTGGCGCGGCGCCTATCTGGTGCTGGGCGTGATCGCACTGGCGCTGGGCGGCGGAGCGTCGCTGCTGATCGAGAACGATCCGAAGCACCGCGGCCTCGGACCCGACGGCGATCCGCCTCGCGAGGCCGCGGGCGCAAGCAATGCCGGCGGCGCTTCGGTGCGCGATGCTGTCCGGTCGACGCGGTTTGTCGCCCTCTACGTGTCGTGTCTGGTCTGCTCGTTCGGCGCCTTCGTCCCGTTCGTCCATCTCGTGCCTTACGCGCGCGACCACGGGGTCGCGGCGTCCTCTGCGGTGCTGCTGCTCGGCGTGATCGGGGCCGGCAGCACCGCAGGCCGCTTCTTTCTCGGCGCGCTCGCCGACCGGATGGGCCGCGATCGCTCGCTCATCATGGTCCTGGTCGGAATGGCGTTCGCGATGGCGATCTGGGCCGTCGCCGACGATGTTTGGACCCTCGCCGCTTTTGCCTTCGTCTACGGCGTGTTCTACGGCGGCTGGGTCGCGGTGCTGCCCGCTGTGGTCATGGACTATTTTGGCGGACGCAACGTCAGCGGCATCATCGGCATTCTCTACACCAGCGTGGCGTTCGGAACGCTGGTTGGCCCGAGCGCGGCCGGCTTCGCCTATGACGTCAACCACAGCTATACGTTGCCGATCCTGATCAGCGCCGCCGCGAACGTCGTCGCGGCGCTGATCGTGATGACGATACTGGCGCGCAGCGGAGCTCGCGCGATCAGCGCAGCGAAGAGCTGATCGACCCGAATTTGGCGTTGAGCTTGGAGCCCATGCCGTTCACGACGGAAATGATGGCCAGCGCGATGCCGGCGGCAATCAGGCCGTATTCGATCGCGGTTGCACCACGCTCGTCGGCGAGGAAGCTCTTCAAGGTGTTTGTCATCGTCCAGTCCTCTCTGTGTCGTTGGCAGGCATGTTCGCAAATCACGTGCCAATGCCGACGTGTGGATCGCCAACATCTTAGATGGTTAAGCCTTGGTTGACCGTGGCACGACCGGCAGGAATTGACCGGCATCGCGAGAGCTTCCGGCAATTCCTGCACGTCTTGCGTCGCGCGCATCGATTGCTTTTGTACACGGCCGTTCATGTCGCATTAACCGCGCTTCCTAACTCCGCCTCCACACCGTTTCCGTAAACCAACGGATGTTCTCGGGATCAAGACTCGATCCTGACGTGTGCGCGGCAACGATCGACAAGATGACGAAATACGGCAGTCGCCTCTTTGACCAGGTCTTCGTGCGCAGCGGACCGATCCGCTGGCTGGTGGTGGGCGGCACGCTGCTGATCGCGGCCATCGCCATTGGCTCGGTCCTGATGGCGCAGAATTTCCGAGAGCGTGCGCTGCGCAACAGCGGGCGCGAGCTGGAAAACACCGTCCTGCTGCTCGCTCATCATTTCGATCAGCAGTTGCAGGATTTCGCGGTCATCCAGAAGGATTTCGTCGACCACGTCCGCGCAACCGGCATCGCAAGCGCAGAGGACTATCGCAAACGCCTCTCCGGCCAGGACGTCCACCGGATGCTGCGCTCGAAGATCGAGGCGCTGCCCTACATGGGCGGCGTCAACATCATCGATGCCGAAGGCAATCTGATCAACTCCTCGACGGCGTGGCCGGCCCCCAAAGTGAACGTCGCCGATCGCGCCTATTTTCGCACTTTCAAATACGATCCTTACTCGCCGAACGTGCTGATCGAGCCGGTGCACAGCCGCGTCTCCGGCGCCTGGACCATTCTGATCGTGCGCAAGATCGTGGGACCGAACGGCGAGTTCATGGGCGTGGTCGGACGCGGCATCGAACCGGCCAATTTCGAGAAGTTCTTTGCCTCCGTCGTGCTCGGCGAAGGCGCCTCGATCTCGATGCTGCATCGCGACGGCACGCTGCTCGCTCGCTATCCCCATTCCAGCGAGCAGATGGGCAGGAATTTCAAGACCGGCCCGTTCGAGCAGCAGAGGATCTTCGGGCTCGATCACTTCGCCGGCCGCATCATGAGCCCCGTCGATGGAGAAGACCGGCTGATCTCCTCGCGCGCCCTGCCCCACTTCCCGATCCTGATGATGGCCACCACGACGCGCGCGGCGGCGCTGACCGACTGGCGCGAGCAGATCGGCATCCTGATCTCGGTTGCGGGCGCCTCCGCGCTCGCCATCGCGGGCGTGCTGATCGCGATCGTGCGCAAGCTGCTGGAGCAGCACCGCGCCTCCCGCGAGCGGCTGACGCTGGAGAAGCAGCGCCTCGACCGCGCCGTCAACAACATGACGCAGGGCCTGCTGCTGTTCGACGCCGAGCGGCGGCTGGTGATCTGCAACCAGCGCTACATCGAGATGTACGGCCTGTCAGCTGAGGTGGTGAAGCCCGGCTCCAGCTTCCACGACATCATTGTCCACCGCAAGGCGACCGGCTCGTTCAGTGGCGACATCGGCGACTATGTCGTCCGTGTGCTGCGCGACATCCATGTGCGTAACTCCATGGTGGTCGACACCTCCGACGGGCGCTCGATCCACATCCTCAACGAGCCGCTCGCGGACGGCGGCTGGGTGGCGACCCACGAAGACATCACCGAGCGCCGGCGCATCGAGGAGCGGATCACCCACCTCGCCCACTACGACGCGCTGACCGACCTGCCCAACCGCACCATGTTCCACGAGCATCTGCGCGCGGAGCTCGCCGCCATCGCCGAAGGCGAAGAGATCGCGGTGCACTACATCGACATCGACGAGTTCAAGGGCGTCAACGACGCGCTCGGCCATCTCGTCGGCGACGAGCTGTTGAAATCGATCGCGACGAGCCTCAGCCAATGCGCAGGTCCTGCGGACTTCGTAGCGCGGCTCGGCGGCGACGAATTCGCCATCGTACAGAGCGCGGTGACGTCGCTGGAGCAGATCAACGAGCTCGTCGCGCGGATCTTCCAGGCCATCCGCGCGCCGTTCGACTGCATGGGCCATCATCTCACCACGGACGCCAGTATCGGCATCGCGCTGGCGCCACGACACGGCACCGCGCTGGACCAAATCCTGAAGAACGCGGACATGGCGATGTATGCCGCCAAGGCCGCCGGACGCCGCACCTATCGCTTCTTCGAGCCGGAGATGGACGCCAAGGTCCGCGAGCGGCGGCAGCTCGAGATCGATCTGCGCCACGCCATCGCCCAAGGCGGGCTCGAAGGCGGGCTCGAGGTCTACTACCAGCCCTGCCTCGCCCTGAAGGACGACCGCATCACCGGCTGCGAGGCGCTGGTGCGCTGGCGCCATCCCGAGCGCGGCATGGTCTCGCCGGCCGAGTTCATCCCGATCGCCGAAGACACCGGCCTGATCAACGAGATCGGCGAATGGGTGCTGGCCACGGCCTGCCGCGATGCCGCCAACTGGCCCGACGACATCCGCCTCGCCGTCAACGTCTCGCCGGTGCAGTTCAAGAGCGGCACGCTGGCACTGAAGATCATGGCGGCCCTTGCCGCCTCAAATTTGCCGGCGAGCCGGCTCGAGCTCGAGATCACCGAGGCCGTGCTGATCCGTGACGACGACACCGCGCTTGCGATCCTGCATCAGCTCCGCGCCATCGGCGTGCGGATCGCGCTCGACGATTTCGGCACCGGCTACTCCTCGCTGAGCTATCTGCACCGCTTCCCGTTCGACAAGATCAAGATCGACCGCTGCTTCGTCAGCGACATCGCCGGTCCCGACGGCTCCGCCAGCATCGTGCAGGCCGTCGTCAACCTAGCTGCCGCCCGCCGCATGACCACCACGGCCGAGGGCGTCGAGACCGAGGAGCAGCAGCGCCTGCTCCGTGCGCTCGGCTGCTCCGAGATGCAGGGCTATCTGTTCAGTGCCGCAAAACCGGCCGACAAGGTGCTGGAGCTGTTCGCGCTGCACCGCAGCCGCCTCGCCCAGCGCGGCGGCGAGGAAGGCCGGCGCCGCGAGGCAAGCTAATTAGGGCGGTCTTCCCAACAATTGGAAGCGTCACCGCACGAATTCACCCGGGAGCGGTCATCCGCTCCCGGGCAATATCCGGACGTCGTAGGGCTTTAGTTCGGCACCGCTGCCTTCGGCGCGGGCTTGGCGGCGACCGCATTCGCGGTCTGGCCGTGCAGGAAGTCGTAGGCCGTATGCAGGGCCTTGTCGTCCTTCTCTTCCGGCGGGACGTAGGACTGCGATCCGGTCTGCTCGGTGCCGTCAGCAGCCTGCAGATGGCCGCGCATCTGGGACTCCGCCATGGTGTCCATCCGGCCCTTCAGCTCCGGCGGAATATCCTGGAGGATCTCGATATCGGGCGCGATGCCCTGGGCCTGGATCGAACGGCCCGACGGCGTGTAGTAGCGCGCCGTGGTCAGCGCCAGCGCGCCGTTGCCGGCGCCGAGCGGAATGATGGTCTGCACCGATCCTTTGCCGAACGAGCGCGTGCCGATGATCGTGGCACGCTTATGATCATGCAGCGCGCCAGCCACGATCTCCGAGGCCGAGGCCGAGCCGCCGTTGACCAGCACGACCAGCGGCTTGCCCTTGGTGAGATCGCCGCCATGCGCAGTGAAGCGCTGGGTTTCCTCCGGATTGCGGCCGCGGGTCGAGACGACCTCGCCGCGCTGAAGGAAAGCGCTCGACACCGAGACGGCCTGGTCGAGTAAGCCGCCCGGATTGTTGCGCAGGTCCATCACGTAGCCGACCAGCTTCTCCGGCGGGACCTCCTTGGAGATCGACGCGATCGCCTTCTTCAGGCCGTCGGTGGTCTGCTCGTTGAACGAGGTGACGCGGATATAGCCGATGTCGCCGTTCTCGACGTGGAAGCGCACCGGACGCACATGGATGATCTCGCGCTTGATCGCGACGTCGAGCGGGGCGTCGGCTCCCTTGCGCACGATGGTGAGCTTGGTCTGGGTATCGACCGGCCCCTTCATCTTGTTGACGGCCTGCTCGAGCGTCATGCCCTGCACGGCATCGCCGTCGATCTTGCTGATGAGGTCGCCGGACATGATGCCGGCCTTGGACGCCGGCGTGTCGTCGATCGGCGAGACGACCTTGACCAGGCCGTCCTCCATCGTGACCTCGATGCCGAGCCCGCCGAACTCGCCGGAGGTGGTCTCCTGCATCTCGGTCCAGGCCTTGTCGTTCATGTAGCGTGAATGCGGATCGAGCGAGGTCACCATGCCGGTGATCGCGCCCTCGATCAGCTTGGAATTGTCGGGCTTCTCGACATAGCTCGCCTTCACCCGCTCGAACACTTCGCCGAACAGATTGAGCCGGGAATAGGCATCATCCGCGCTCGCTGCCGCCCGCGCCGCCCATACTCCGCCGTGCGGGCTGGCAACCAGAAGGGTCAGACACGCTCCCGTGAGTGCGCCCAGGGGGAACAGCAGATTTTTCCGCATGGATAGGCTTGCCTTCTTGCTTGGAGCTTTGCTTGGGGCTTGGGAGGCGCCATGCAAATGGCGATCCAGCCCGCTGTTCACAATACCATTCTGGTTTCTTCAAGGCCGGGACGCCACGCCGGCGGGTACACCGTAAAAATCCCTTCGCCCGGGCCTAAACTTTTGGCAACGTTCCGACCGTTTCGCGCAAGGCCGGAATCGGCCGGCCGGCCCACGCCTCGCAGCTATGCGATTTTAGGATGGTTTTGGAGGGCTGGACACGATAGGCGATGACAATAAGGCTTCAAATTCTCGGGAGGACAACCATGAACGACGCGCCCCGCATCCGGCCGGAACGGAACGTCGAACTCGGCGCCAGCGCCGAGCCATTCCAGAACCTGCACGAATTCATCCGCAAGGCGCGCGCCAACCTCAACCAGAACGCCTGGGACTATATCGTCGGCGCCGCCGAGACCGAGACCACGATGCGCCGCAACCGCATGGCGCTCGACGAGATCGCCTTCAGGCCGCGCGTGCTGCGCGACGTCCGCGAGGTCGATGGCTCGGTCGAGCTGTTCGGGCGCAGGATGCGGCTACCGGTGGTGCTCGCCCCTGTCGGCGCACTGGAGATCTTCGATCCTGATGGCGCGGCGAGCGTCGCCCGCGCCTGCGGCACCTTTGGCGCGGCGCATATGCTGAGCTCGGTGTCCGAGCCCGGCCTGGAGAAGACCGCCGAGGCCGCTCCTGATGCGCTGCGGCTCTATCAACTCTACGTGCGCGGTGATGACGACTTCGTCGCCGATGTCGTCAGCCGGAGCGAGAAGAACGCCTACGCCGCGTTCTGCCTGACCGTTGATACCGCCCATTACAGCCGTCGCGAACGTGACATTGCCAAGCGCTATGTTCGCGAGAGCCGCCTGCGCGCCACCGGCGGCGATTATCAGAAGGGCCTGGAGTGGCGGACCGTGAAGATGATCAAGGACAAGTTCAAGATCCCGCTCATCCTGAAGGGCATCGCCACCGCCGAGGACGCCCAGATCGCGGTCGATCACGGCGTCGAGTGGATCTACGTCTCCAACCATGGCGGCCGCCAGCTCGATCACGGCCGCGGCGCCATGCATGTGCTGCCCGAGATCGTCGAGGCCGTGAAGGGACGCGCCAAGATCATGGTCGACGGCGGCTTCTGCCGCGGCACCGACATCGTCAAGGCGATCGCGGCGGGCGCGGACATGGTCGGCATCGGCCGGCTGCAATGCTGGGCATTGGCGGCGGCCGGCGAAGCCGGCGTGAGGCGAATGCTGGAGCTGCTCGAGGACGAGGTGCTGCGCTGCCTCGGCCTCTTGGGCGCCACCTCGTTCGCCGAGGTCAACAAGTCCTGCCTGCACCAGGCGACCGCAACGAATGCGCCGAGCGTGTTCAGCGCGTTCCCGCTGTTCGACCACGACCCCTATCGATATTGAGTGAAAGGATGCAATGAGCTCGCTCTCCCCCGGCAGCGCGGACGCGCTCCTGTTCGATCTCGGGCGCGTCGTGCTCGACATCGATTTCTCCAAGGCGATCGCCTGCTGGGCGGGACATGCCGGCTGCAAGCCGGAAGCCATCGTCGCGCGCTATGTGCGGGACAGCGAAGCCTACCGGCTGCACGAGGTCGGCAAGATCAGCGACGAGGCCTATTTTGACTCGCTGCGCGTCTCGCTCGGGATCGGCATTTCGGACGCGCAGTTCCTGGAGGGCTGGAACGCGATCTTCGCCGGCGAGATGCCCGACATCGCCGAGCTGCTGCCGCGTGCGGCAAAGCAGATGCCGCTCTACGCCTTCTCCAACACCAACCGGCCGCATGTGGACCACTTCTCGAAGGAATATGCCGGCCTGCTCGGCCATTTCCGCGAGCTGTATCTGTCGTCCAGCATCGGCCTGCGCAAACCGGATGTGGAGGCCTTCGACCATGTCGTGGCCGCGATCGGCGTGCCGGCGAACCGCATCGTGTTCTTCGACGACCTTGCCGAGAACATTGAAGGAGCGCGGTCGCGCGGCCTGACCACGGTCCACGTGACCTCGCCCCGCGACGTCGGGAACGCCCTCAAGGCGCTCGGACTCTGATCTCTGGCCGGCAAGCCGACGGGCCGCGAATGGAACTATTTTGCCCCGGGGCGAGGAACCAAGTCCCTTTGTGCATTTTTATACGGAGTTCCCGGAACGATTGCCCCTCTCGGGACTCATGAGTCCGTTGGGAATTCTACATCGGATCAATCGTCGTGTTGGGCAAAACCTACCTCACCAAGCAGGCGTCTCTGCTGATGAAATTCGCCAGAACCACCTCGGATTCTGACCTATCCGCAAAGCTGATCAGCAAGGCCGCCGACCTGAAATCCCAGGCCGACCCGCTGCCTGACAAGGATCAGGGCCCCGCAGCGCCGGACGTCAGTCCGTACAAGCAGCCGGGGGGCTGACCGATGCTGGCCGTGGCTCTCGTCCTTCTCGTCCTCGCCATGGCCATCCTCGTACCGGTCTGTCTCGCCTTCTGGATCATGCCGCGGCGAACGTGAGTTCACTTAGGCGTCGGAGTGTTCGCGGTCCCGCGCCGGATGCTGGATCGTAAGAATGACGACCTCGCCGGCCTCCTCGTCCAGCGTGTAATAGACCAGATAAGGGTATCGACGCGTCACCAGCTTGCGTACGCCGGCGACGTTCTGCGGTCGCCCAAGACCTGGAAAGCGAACGAGATTCTGTAGCGATTCAAGGATTGCAGCGCGCACGCGCAATGCGCCTTGCGGGCTGTGCTCACGGACATAGTCGGCAAGGCTGATCAAATCTTGGGTCGCGCGCGGTGTGAACCGAAGCTTCATCGCTCAAAGCGACGGAACGCAGCCTCGACCTCGGCGTCAGACGCAAACCGGCGCAAGTTGGCTTGTGCAAGCCCCTCAAGGACCGCCGCAAGATTCCCGGGGTCGATCTCCTCAGGCTCCCCTGCGTTGCCGCTCAAAGCCAGCATCGCACGCGCAATCTCGTCCTGGCTATCCGCAGGGAGCTGCCGCACGGCCTGGAGCGCTTTTTCGAGCAGTCTTGTCATCGACAGAAAGATAGGCCGGGCCGCCGCCGAATGGAAGTGTGGGCTCGCGCGCCTTTGGGGAGCCCCTTTTGCTTCAGGCCCTCCGCTCGGCTAGAACCTTGCCGACCGAGTCCTTCGATTTGTTGCGGGAGTTCGCCGTGGCCCTGATGCCGGTATCCGATGCGCTCGCCGCGGTGCTGGCGGGCGCAGAGCCGCTGCCTGAAGAGATGATCGCGCTCGACGCGGCCTTCCATCGCGTGCTCGCGCGCGATGTCGCCGCGCGGCGCACGCAGCCGCCGCAGGCGATGTCGGCAATGGACGGCTATGCGGTGCGCGCGGTCGATGCGGCGAAGACCGACTCCCAGCTCACCCTGATCGGCGAGGTCGCGGCGGGCCGCCCGTTTGCGGGATCGGTCGGCGCCGGCGAGGCCGTGCGTATCTTCACCGGCGGTGTCGTTCCCGATGGCGCTGATGCGGTCGTGATCCAAGAGGATACGGTCGCGGACGGCAAGCGCATCACCATCAAGGAAGCCGCCGTAACGGGGCGGCACATCCGCCCCGCCGGCGTCGACTTCTCGGAAGGCGACGTGCTGCTGTGCAAGGGTATCAGGCTCACCGAGCGCGACCTCGCGCTCGCCGCCGGCATGAATTACCCGCAATTGCCCGTCCGACGACGCCCGAAGGTCGCGATCCTCGCGACCGGCGACGAGTTGGTGATGCCGGGTACCACGCCCGGTCCCGGCCAAATCGTCTATTCCAACGGCTACGCCCTGCACGCGCTCGCCCGCAGCGAGGGCGCCGATACCGTCGACCTCGGCGTTGCCGCCGACACGCTGGCGGCCACCACGGCCGGCATCGGCCGCGCGCGGGAGAGCGGCGCGGACATCCTGATCACGACCGGCGGCGCGTCGGTCGGAGACCACGATCTGGTCCAGCAGGCGCTGAGGGACGAAGGTATCTCGATGGCGTTCTGGAAGATCGCGATGCGGCCGGGCAAGCCGATGATGAACGGGCGGCTCGGCGCGATGCGCGTGATCGGCCTGCCTGGCAATCCCGTGTCATCCTATGTTTGCGGCTTCCTGTTCATGGTGCCGTTGATTCGCGCGCTTTCGGGCCGTTCGATGATTCATCACCGCCGCGAACGCGCGGTGCTCGGCCGCGATGTCGGCGCCAACGACCAGCGCGAGGATTATCTGCGCGCACGCCTCGAACTGCGCGACGACGGCACGCTCGTCGCCGTTCCGGTCAATCACCAGGATTCCTCGCTGCTTGCGAATCTCGCTGCGGCACAGGCACTTCTCGTGCGCGCGCCATTCGCGCCGAAGGCCGAAGCCGGCACGCCTTGCGAGGTCTTGCGGCTGCCCGTCTGATCGCTTCGTTCGCGTGCGTTCCGCGAACTTTGTCGCGTTCACGGTAAATTAAGCAGTTGCGGAACATGTATCGAACATATAGTGTCCGTTCATGATTTGTTTCGAGCATGTAGCGGCTTACTGCTGAATTCAGCGTCTCGGAATCGAACGACATCAACCGGGGGATTTTGGTCGAGATGTTAACGCGCAAACAATACGAGCTCCTGCGGTTCATCAGCGAGCGGCTGAAGGAAAGCGGCGTGCCGCCCTCCTTCGACGAGATGAAGGACGCGCTCGACCTGCGCTCGAAATCGGGCATCCATCGCCTGATCACCGCGCTCGAGGAGCGCGGCTTCATCCGGCGCCTGCCCAACCGGGCCCGCGCCATCGAGGTGATCAAGCTGCCCGAGCT
Organism: Bradyrhizobium sp. Unk1; assembly: GCF_059512345.1. Taxonomy (NCBI): domain Bacteria; kingdom Pseudomonadati; phylum Pseudomonadota; class Alphaproteobacteria; order Hyphomicrobiales; family Nitrobacteraceae; genus Bradyrhizobium; species Bradyrhizobium sp. Unk1. The sequence continues at coordinate 226,969 of NZ_JCAMOP010000007.1, read as the reverse complement.
TCAGGCCGCCGCCGGCAGCCGCCGCGGTTTCACGCCGAGCGTCATCGAAGGCAATCTCGGCAAGGTCCGCACGACTTCCAGCCCGCCGGCGGATGAGGGCGAGCGTCCCGTGGCGGTCCCCGTGATGGGCCGCATCGCGGCCGGCACGCCGATCGAGGCCTTGCAGACCCGCAGCCACACCATCAGCGTACCGCCTGACATGCTCGGTTCAGGCGAACATTACGCGCTCGAAGTGCGTGGTGATTCCATGGTCGAGGCCGGCATTCTCGACGGCGACATGGCGCTGATCCAGCGCAACGAGAGCGCCGACACCGGCGATATCGTGGTGGCGCTGATCGACGACGAGGAAGCAACCCTGAAGCGCTTCCGCCGCCGCGGCGCCTCGATCGCGCTCGAGCCCGCCAACGCAGCCTATGAGGTCCGCATCCTCCCGCCCAACCGGGTGAAGATTCAGGGCAAACTGATCGGGCTCTACCGGAAGTACTGATACCGGACGCGCCGGGATCGGTTATTTGGCGCCCCGCGCGCTTTAGATCGGCATCGCCGATCCGAGATTGGAGCGGACGATTGTCCGCTTCCGCTGGATAGTCTTTCTGGTTTCGCGCAGATTATCCGGCCCCTCCTCTGGCGGTAAATCCTCGGCACGCCGCACGAAGCAGCCCTGCTTCGCGGCCTTCAGGTTCGAGGAGAAGTCATGCGCCGGATCGTTCAGATCCCAGTTGCTGTGGCGCTGATCGCAGCATCAGCGTCGCAAGCCTTGGCGTCGCGAGCCTTGGCGTCGAAAGCCTTGGCGTCGAAAGCCTTGGCCGCACAATCGCGACCCCATGTCCGCAACGACACCGCCGTGAGCGAGCGAGCCCGCAAGGCCCGCAACGCCGTCGAGCAACCGTCGCGGCCGGCCTGGCAATATTCCGGCTGGTCGGCGCCTGCGGGGCGCTGACACGCGCCTGCAGAATGCATAGGGGCGGGCTTTGTTCCTAGTGGATTCGGGAAAGATAATGTGATTGCGGCTTGCTGCGGCGAGCCGTAGATTTGCCTACAACCGGGCAGAACCTTTCACATTTCCACTCTGATAGAGGCCTGCGCCTCGATTGAGAGACGTGGGTCGCTATCCCTGCATGAGGAGCACCCGATGTGTGACTACAGCCTGCATGCCGTCGCGTCGCGTCCCGCCGAAGTCGGCGAGACGGTCGTCACGACAACCTTCCGCGGCACCTCGACGCGCGGCTTTGCCTCCGCAGCCGATCCGACCGTCGCGGTCTGCCTGCTCCCGGGAACGGAGCTCGCTTTCGCCGACAACGTCCGCTACGACAATCGCTGGATCTGGACGCGTACCGTCAATTCGCGCGTCGGCAAGTTCGGCAAGATCGATCCGCACATTCCCGATCGCCATCATGATGCGATCGAATTCCCCGACGGCAAATCCGTGCTGGTGACGCAGCTGGTCGAAGGCCAGCGCGCGACCGTGCTGCAACTACCGGTGACCCAGCCGCTCGGCGAGCGCGAGCACAAGCCGCAGATCATCACCGACAGCCGGCCGACCATCACCCGCCTGCCGATCGGCTGACATAGCCATTCCCGGCCGGCAGGTCGGGCCAGGATTGAAAATCGCCATCGCCGGCCGAGGCCGGCGAGATGGTGTCGTTCGTGTCCCGCGAAACTCCCTCGGGCGGACCAAGCCGTTGCGCCTCCCACCGCACGAAGTTTGCGCTGTCCTGCCTGAATTTTGAACGTCCGTTCCGCAGCCAAATGGCCGATGCTTGGTGCGGCTTGAGACGGCGGACACGTTCAATGAAGACCTTCATTCGCGTCGTTGAACTCTGGGTGCCTGACCGCACACGCATGCGGCTGGAATTCGGCGGCAGCCTCTACGGCGAAGGGCTGTCCGCGTTCAGGGCCGTGAGCGAAGATCTGCACTTCGGATATGACGAGGGGCTTCCCGGCAAGGCCTGGGCCAGCGGCCACCCCGTGATCCTCACCAGATTCACCGATTCCTATTTCAAGCGGACCGATCAGGCCATCGCCGCCGGGCTGACATGCGGCGTGGCAGTGCCGGTGTTTTCAGGCGAATTCCTGCAAGCCGTCATGGTGCTGTTCTGCGGCGACGACGAGGCCCATGTCGGCGCGATCGAGCTCTGGCACAACGATGCCGAAACCTCCCACGAGATGGCGCTCGTCGACGGCTATTACGGCACCGCCGAAATGTTCGAATTCAACTCCCGCCACACCAGATTTCCGCGTGGCTTCGGCCTGCCCGGCCGCATCTGGAAAGCCGGCCTGCCGCTGGTCATCAAGGACCTGTACGATGCCAGGAGTTTTCTGCGCTGGGAGGACGCCGCCAAGGTCGGAATCAATCTCGGGGTCGGCGTTCCCTATCGGACCGGCACCGATCAGACCTGGGTGCTGACGTTCCTCTCGGCGCAGGCGACCCCGATTGCACGACGCTTCGAGATCTGGGTCCCGGACGAGGCCCGCTCCGCGCTGGTCTTCCGCGCCGGCGATTGCAGCGCGCAGACCGACCTCGCCGCGCTCTATGCGACGAAATCCATCGCCAAAGGCGAAGGCAGCATCGGCGGGGCCTGGGCCACCGGCATGCCCGCGCTCAACGACGATCTCGCACGTGACGGCTCGGCCGCGGCCTCGCAGGCCTGCGCCTCTGGACTGAGCCAGATGGTCGTCCTGCCGGTGATCGGCAACGCCAGGCTCGATGCCGTGCTGGCCTGGTATCTGTAACCCGTCCGCTCAATCCTCGGCCTGCAGGTCGGCTTCCGATGGCGTCGCATCGCGGTTGCGGGAAGCCGCCGCCTGCGGCCCAAGGCTCGCGCCGAAATCCGCCTCGCCGGCAACCGCCGGCGACCACGGACGGTCCGCTCCCCTTGCCTTCGCCGCCTGAACCACAAAGCCGTCGCCGCTTCGCGTCAACGCCAGCGCGCCCTGCCTTGCGAGACGCTGACGGTCGACAACCATCGCCGCGCAATCCGGCGGCGCCGGCCGCGCCGTCACCACCAGCGCGGAGCGGCTGCAATCGTCAGCCAATGAATCGATGCGCAAGGCCAGCGCGACCAGGCGCCCGTCGGCAAGCGGCGTCACGCAGCCGGCCTCGTCGCACGACACGCCGGCGGCCAGTGAGGCACTGCCGGCGTCGCGCGGATCGGCGTCTCCGGCGAGCCATTCCTTCAGAAGAAAACCGTCCTTGCTCGACCTGATCAGATGCAGGTGTCCATCCCTGCCCCGCACCGCGACGCTCTGGCCGTCACCGGCGATCAGGACATCGGGCTGCCGCGCGCACAGTCCCCAGAGGATCGCGGCTAACAGCACCACCGCGCCGGCCCAGCGCAACGGCGTGCGCAACAAGCCCATCACGATGATTCCCAAGCTTGCAGCGATCAGCGGCGCGATGCCGAAGGCCGAGATGCGGCCGACCGCGCCCGGCAAAGCGGCCACCCAGCGCGACACCGCAACCATCCAGTCGATGCCGATCCCCATCAGCCACCAGAACGGACCATCAAGTCCGAACGGCGCTGCAATCAAACCCAACAGGCCCGCGGGCATCACCAGGGCCGAGACCACCGGCATCGCCCCGAGGTTGGCGAGCACGCCGAACGGAGTGACGCGGTGGAAGTGGTAAGCGGCATAGGGCGTGGTCGCGAGCCCCGCGATCAGCGAGGCCAGGAACAGCATCGCGATTTCGCGCCCGCCCCACATCGCAATCCGCGCGGTCGCCGAATGATCGGGCGACGCAAACAGGTTCGGCATGCCGATCTGCACCAGCGCCACCAGTCCGAGCGTCGCGGCGAAGGACATTTGAAAACTCGGATGCACAAGTGCCTCCGGTGCGACCGCGAGCACGATTAACGCGGCCACCGCCAGCGTGCGGAAGGTGATGGCGCGGCGATCGACCATGACCGCGATCAGCACCACCGCGGTCATGAAGAACGATCTTTGCGTCGCGACCTCCGCGCCCGACAGCAGCAGATAGAACGCGGCTGCGACAAGTGCGGCGGCCGCCGACCATTTCTTGATGGCAAAGCCCGCCGCCATTCCGGGGATCAACGCCAGCAGCGCGCGCACCGCGAAGAACACGACGCCGGCGACGACCGCCATGTGATAGCCGGAAATCGAGAGCACATGGCCGAGCCCCGAGATGAACATGGCGTCGTTGACGGGCGTGGTAATCGCATCGCGCCGGCCCGTGAGCAGCGCGGTCGCGATCGCCCGGTTGTCGCCCTCGAGCGTGACGCGGATGCGCGCGTCGATCGCATCGCGCAGACCCTGCATGAAGGCGGCATAACGCAGCCGCAAGCCACCGGCATCCGGCGGCACCGATGCCGCAATCGTGCCCATCACGAAGCCGGAGGCGCCGATGCCCTGGAAGAACATGTCGCGCGAAAAGTCATAGCTGCCGGGCCGCACCGGCGACAACGGCGGCAACAGCCGCGCCTTCAACTGCACGAAGCTGCCGACTTCGGGCGCAGTCCCCTTGCGCACGGAGAGGCGCACGCGCTCGAGCTTGACGTCGCTGCGCTGCGCCTCCATCGCCGTGACGCGCAGCACGAAGCGGTCGGTGCGCTCGCGGATGTCGCGGGTCTCGACGAAGCCCGACAGCGAGACGGAATAGAGCGGCTTTGCCAGCACCGTGTGCGCGATCCGCGCTGTCTTCCAGGTCGCCGTGGCAAGACCGGCCGCGACCGCCGCGATCATGATCGCCGGCGCAAACAACCGGCTCCGCCGCAACTGCACGGCGCCAAGCATGAGTGCGATGGCCGTTGCGGCAACGACCCACAGCACCGGCTCATGATCGGCGGCAAAGTAGAGCGCGATACCGCCGCCGAACGCGACCGGCATCACCCACGGCAACAATCGCCCGGCGCCGGCCTCGGCGCGCGCCCATTCGCGCAGGGTCCCGGCCAGCGACGTCCAGAGGTCGAACCCTGCCGGCACGAGGCCGCCCGCGGATGCAGCTCGGCCGACGGGCCAAGTCCCCGCAATCCAAGTCCCCGCGATCCAAGTCCCCGCGATCCCCTGGGACCGAACTGGCCGGCCCGGCTCCGCCATTCCCTGCACCTTACGATACGCGACAGGCCTGGAGGCTACCGGAACGTGCAGGCAGGCGAATAGCGGTACGGATCAGGAACGGAGCGAAGGTCCCCCTACTTTTCCTCTTCCATCGTCACGGCGACGTCCGCCTTGGCCGAGAGCCGGACCTTGTTGCCCTCGACACCGGCGACGAGGCCCTTGTCGATGAAGTGATGGTGGCCCTTGTGGCTGCCCTCGCCGCTGTCCTTCTTGGTCAGCTTGATGCGGTTGCCCTCGACCTTGTCGACCGTGCCGATGTGGACGCCATCGGCGCCGATGACTTCCATATGCTCTGCGATGTTCTGCATGGTGGGTTCCTTGTTGGACCCACCCCAACGCGCGGGGGCAGCGTTCGTTGCTATCGCCGCAATGACGATGCCGTGGGCGGCAGCAACATCAGATCAACGGCGCACGCGACGAGGCATGGTGATTGACGATCTTCCAGTCGCCGTGCTCGCGGAGGATGACCCAGCTCATCTTGACCGAGAACTCCGCCCTCTCGCCGGCGAGGTCAAACGACACGATCGCGGCCATGTTGATCAGGTCCGGGCTGGCTTGCGCGGCGCGCACCTCGGAAAACGCAGCACTCGGCTGGCGCCAGCGCGGCAGGCCGTTGAAGTAATCGGCGACGCCGTCCCTGCCCCGATAGAGCTTTGGATTGGAGCCGAAGAAGAACGCGTTCTTCGCATAGAGCGACGACAGTGCAGCCGCATCGAGTGTCGCGAAGCCGGCGCACCATTTCGCGATGATGGCGGAAACGATGGCGTCGGCCTCACTGTTCATATGCCCGATCCCCTCAGCCCTTGGCGACTTCCTTCGCGAACGTGTCGCGCAGGCCGATGGTGCGCGAAAACACCGGCTTGCCCGGCGTCGAGTCCTTGTCGCGCACGAAATAGCCCTGACGCTCGAACTGCATCGGCTCGGTCGAGTTGCTCTCCGCAACCGATGCCTCGATCCGCGCGTTGGAGAGGATCTCCAGCGACTGCGGATTGAGATCGGCCGCGAAGTTCGAGGCGTCCGGGCTAGGGTTGGAGAACAACTGGTTGTAGATGCGGATCTCCGCCGGCACCGACGTCGCCGCCGGCAGCCAGTGCATGGTCGCCTTGACCTTGCGGCCGTCGGGCGCGTTGCCGCCCTTGGTCGCGGGATCGTAGGTGCAGCGCAGCTCCACCACTTCGCCCGCTTCGTTCTTGATCACGCCGGTGCACTTGACGAAATAGGCGTAGCGCAGCCGCACCTCGTTGCCCGGCGACAGGCGGAAGAACTTCTTCGGCGGGTTCTCCATGAAGTCGTCCTGCTCGATATAGAGCTCGCGGCCGAACGTGATCTTGCGCGTGCCGGCCGAGGGATCGTCGGGATGGTTGATCGCCTCGAGCTCTTCGGTCTGCCCTTCCGGATAGTTCTCGATGACCACCTTGAGCGGCCGCAGCACGCCCATGCGCCGCTGCGACGTGCGGTTCAGCTCCTCACGGATGCAGAATTCCAGCATGCCGACATCGACGACGCTGTTGGCCTTGGCAACGCCGATGCGCTTGACGAATTCGCGCAAGGCTGCCGGCGGCACGCCGCGACGGCGCATCCCCGCGACAGTCGGCATGCGCGGATCGTCCCATCCGGCGACATGGCCGTCGCGGACGAGCTGGGTCAGCACGCGCTTGGACAGCAGCGTGTAGGTCAGGTTGAGCCGCGCCATTTCGTACTGGTGCGGCTTGGACGGCACCGGCAGCTTTTCGATGAACCAGTCGTAGAGCGGCCGATGGTCCTCGAACTCCAGCGTGCAGATCGAGTGCGTGATGCCCTCGATCGCGTCCGACTGGCCGTGCGCATAATCGTAGCTCGGATAGATGCTCCACTTGGTCCCGGTGCGCGGATGGTGCGCATGCAGGATGCGGTACAGCACGGGGTCGCGCAGGTTGATGTTGCCCGCGGACATGTCGATCTTCGCCCGCAGCACGCGCGCGCCGTTCGGGAATTCACCGGCCTTCATGCGGCGGAACAGGTCGAGATTCTCGTCCACACTGCGGTCGCGGAACGGCGAGTTCTTGCCGGGCTCGGTCAGCGTGCCGCGCGCGAGGCGAATCTCCTCCTGGGTCTGGTCGTCGACATAGGCGAGCCCGTCGCGGATCAGCTTCTCCGCCCATTCGTACAGGCGGTCGAAATAGTCCGAGGCGAAGAACAGGTTCTTGCCCCAGTCGTAGCCGAGCCAATGCACGTCGGCCTGGATGGAATCGATGTATTCCTGCTCTTCCTTGACCGGGTTGGTGTCGTCGAAGCGCAGATGGCAGCGGCCCGGAAACTCCTGGGCGATGCCGAAATTGAGCGCGATCGACTTGGCGTGGCCGATATGCAGGTAGCCGTTCGGCTCCGGCGGGAACCGGGTCACGATCTCCGTGTATTTGGCCTGATCGAGGTCGGCCTGGATGATGTCACGAATGAAATCGCGCCCAACCTCAGTCGCCACCGGTTCTGTCATTACGAAAATCCTGTAGGGAAATCAGCGGTCCTTCTGCCAAATTCGCTTGGCTGAGCCAAGAGCTTAGCGGTCCGCTGCCGGGCTTTAGTTATGCTCCGGTCCTGTTATATACCACCGCCTCCAATGCATGGGCCCTGCCAAGAATGACCGATTCCGTCGTCACCCGCTTTGCTCCCTCCCCGACCGGCTTCCTCCATATCGGCGGCGCCCGCACGGCGCTGTTCAACTGGCTCTATGCGAAGAAGCACGGCGGCAAGATGCTGCTCCGGATCGAGGACACCGACCGGGAGCGCTCCACCGAGGCTGCGATCGGCGCCATCCTCGACGGCCTCAAATGGCTGGAGCTCGGCTGGGATGGCGACGTCATCTACCAGTTCAGCCGCGCCGCCCGTCACCGCGAGGTCGCCGAGCAACTGCTCACCGACGGCAAGGCCTACCGTTGCTACGCCACGGCCGAAGAGCTCACCGCGATGCGCGAGAAGGCGCGCGCCGAGGGCCGCACCCGCCTCTATGACGGCCTGTGGCGCGACCGCGACCCGGCAACGGCGCCCTCCGACGTCAAGCCCACGATCCGCCTGCGCGCGCCGCAGACCGGCGAGACCGTGATTGAGGACCAGGTCCAGGGCCGTGTGGTCTGGCAGAACGAGAACCTCGACGACCTCGTCCTGCTGCGCGGCGATGGCAATCCGACCTACATGCTCGCTGTGGTGGTCGACGACCACGACATGGGCGTCACCCATGTCATCCGCGGCGACGACCATCTGATCAACGCCGCCCGCCAGAAGCAGATCTACGACGCCATGGGCTGGGCGCTGCCTAGCATGTCCCACATCCCCCTGATCCACGGCCCGGACGGCTCGAAACTATCGAAGCGCCACGGCGCGCTGGGCGTCGATGCCTACCGCGCCATGGGGTACCTCCCTGCCGCGCTCCGCAATTACCTCGTCCGGCTCGGCTGGAGCCATGGCGACCAGGAGATCTTTTCGACCGAGGAGATGATCGCCGCGTTCGACCTCGCCAGCGTCGGTCGCGCCGCCGCCCGCTTCGATTTCGCCAAGCTCGAAAACCTCAACGGCCACTACATCCGAAACGCTGACGATCAATCACTCGTGAAGATGTTCGAGGACGTGCTCGACCACGTTGTGCCCAGCCGCGACGAGCTTAAGGCCAAGTTAAACGACACCACGCGGGCGCAGCTTCTCAAGGCCATGCCGGCCCTGAAGGAGCGCGCCAAGACGCTGATCGAGTTGATCGACAGCGCCTATTTCATCTTTGCCGACCGGCCGCTGGAGCTCGATCCCAAGGCGGCAGCGCTGCTGACGCCCGAGAACCGCAAGCTGATCGGCCAGCTTCATTCCGCGCTGGAGAAAGTCGAGACATGGAGTGCGGCGAATGCGGAGGCCGCGCTGCGCGCCTTTGCCGAGGAAAATAGTCTCAAGCTCGGCGCCGTCGCCCAACCGCTGCGGGCGGCGCTGACGGGGCGGTCGACATCGCCTGGTATATTTGAGGTTTTGGACGTGCTGGGACGCCAGGAAAGCCTGGGCCGGCTTGAGGATCAGGCCAAGGAGTAGGCTACGACGTAAGTCGACCATGCGTGCGGCGATCTTGCAGCGCACACAGCAATAATATACCCATCTCACCCGTACCTTCTGGAATATCCGGCCTGCCCCAACAAGTCATTGGGGCCTTCCGGGTCCGGCCCGTTTCACCACACATCGGGGACCTCTGATGGACGCAAAAGCAAGCAATAAGACCGCCACGCTGACGGTCGGAAACAAGAACTACGATCTCCCGATCCACAGCGGCAGCGTCGGGCCTGATGTCGTCGATATCGGCAAGCTCTACGCCCAGTCCGGGCTGTTCACCTACGATCCCGGCTTCACCTCGACCGCAAGCTGCGAGTCCAAGATCACCTATATCGACGGTGACGCCGGCGTGCTGGAATACCGCGGCTACCCGATCGAGCAGCTCGCCGAGAACGGCGACTTCCTCGAGACCTGCTACCTCCTGCTCTACGGGAACCTGCCGACCGCCGCGCAGAAGAAGGATTTCGACGAGCGCGTGATCCATCACACGATGGTGCACGAGCAGATGGCCCGCTTCTTCCAGGGCTTCCGCCGCGACGCCCATCCGATGGCGGTGATGGTGGCTTCCGTCGGCGCGCTCGCCGCGTTCTACCACGACTCCACCGACATCAACGATCCGAAGCAGCGCATGATCGCTTCCATGCGCATGATCGCGAAGATCCCGACGCTGGCGGCGATGGCCTACAAGTACACGATCGGCCAGCCCTTCGTGTATCCGAAGAACTCGCTGAAGTTCGCCGAGAACTTCCTGCACATGTGTTTCGCGGTGCCGTGCGAGGAGTACAAGATCAACCCGGTGCTCGCTGACGCGCTGGACAAGATCTTCATCCTGCATGCCGACCACGAGCAGAACGCCTCGACCTCGACGGTGCGCATCGCCGGCTCCTCCGGCGCCAACCCCTTCGCCTGCATCGCCGCCGGCATCGCCTGCCTCTGGGGCCCGGCGCATGGCGGCGCCAACGAAGCCGCGCTCGCGATGCTCGCCGAGATCGGCTCGGTCGACAAGATTCCGGAATTCATCGCCAAGGTGAAGGACAAGAACAGCGAAGTCCGCCTGATGGGCTTCGGCCACCGCGTCTACAAGAACTACGATCCGCGCGCCAAGATCATGCAGAAGATGTGTCATGCCGTTCTCAAGGAGACCGGCCATGGCGACGATCCGATGCTGAAGGTGGCGCTCGAGCTCGAGAAGATCGCGCTCAGCGACCAGTACTTCATCGACCGCAAGCTCTACCCGAACGTCGACTTCTATTCGGGCATCACGCTGAAGGCGATGGGCTTCCCGGTCTCGATGTTCACCGTGCTGTTCGCGGTCGCCCGTACCGTCGGCTGGATCAGCCAGTGGAGCGAGATGATCGAGGACCCTCAGCAGAAGATCGGCCGTCCGCGCCAGCTCTACACCGGCGTCACCCGCCGCGACTACGTCGCGATCAAGGATCGGAAGTAAGTCTCAGCCACTACGGCTTTCGGAACGGCGCCATCTTCGGATGGCGCCGTTTTTGTTTGTGCATGCGTCGTAGGGTGGGGAAAGCGTAGCGTGCCCACCACCTGTCCGTGGGCACGCTTCGCTTTGCCCACCCTACGAAACTGATCGGATCACATCCCGTCCTTGCTGCCACGCACAACAACAAGTCGACTCATCGCGCCCGCAATCGCTTGACAGTCGAAACGCTCCGCGCGCAAATTCTTACACTAAGTAAGAATGACGACAGGGATGGAAATGCCGGAGCAGCCGAGAAGTCGGCGGCAGACGCGCGCTGCCATTTTGACTCATTTGCTCCAGTCCGGCGGCTCGTTCCGGCCGCCGCTGGCCAAGGCCGTGCGCCTGTCCGAGGCGAGCCTGTCGCGCATCCTGTTTGATCTGAAAGCCGAAGGCCTGATCGAGGAAGTGCGGCGCCCTGCCCCCTATGTCGGCGGTCCGACAGGCCTCGTGTCGCTCGATGGCTCGGTGGCGCTCGCGGCCCTCGAGCTGACCGGCCAGTGGCTCAGCGTGGGCGTTGGCAGCCTGTCAGGCGAAATGCACTACACCGAGCGTGTTCCGTTGCTGAAGAAGCCGACCGTCGAGACCGTCGGCCGGGTGTTCCGCGAAGCCCTCACCTTGCTGCGCGATTGGACGCGCCGCCGCCGCATCAGTCTCGCGCAGATCGGCATCACCATTCCCGGCCTCGGCCGCCTGAGCGTCGCGGGCAATCCGATCATTCCGTGCGACGTCGAACGCATCGGCGACATGCTCGGCGGGATGTTTGCTGGTGTGCCGGTCGAGTTCACCAACTCGGTCGTCGCACACGCCATTTTTCACTGCTGCCGTACGCAAAACTATCCCTTCAGCGGCGCACATCTCTTCGTCTTCGTCGGCCAGGGCGTTGCCGGCGCCTGGATGGACGATCCGCTTGAGGCCGATGCCCTGCAGCCGGTCGAGCTCGGCCATATGGTGTTCAACGCCGACGGACCGCGCTGCCGCTGCGGTCACCATGGCTGCGTCGAAGCCTACACGTCGCTTCCAGCCCTCGCCGAGCTCCTCGGCGTCACCGAGGCCGAATTGCTCCAGCTCGGCAGCGAATTTGTGAGCACGATCCCGCGCTCGTCGCGAATGCGCCAGGAGTTGCGTCAGCGCCTGTTCCGGCTGGGCCTTTCGATCGGCAACACGCTGAACGTGAAGCCATGCAACGGCGTCGCGATCAGCGGCTGGCCGTCGCTTCTTTCCGAAGAGGATCGCAAGGCTGTGGTCGATGGGATCGACGCCTGCCTTCTCGGCGGGCGGAAACTGGCGCAGGTCTCGTTCGCCTTCGTGCCGCCCTCGAACGGCAACGATCCGCAAGCAGCTCTCGCCTTCGCCGCCTTTTGTCTCGCCAGCCGCGGCGGGATGCCCGCGGCTTCGACGGAGGCCGCCTGACATGCCCTGAGCCGCGTGGCTCAGCGCGCCAAGAAAGTTCACACCGGGAGGAACTGCCATGCCGATCACGACAACAAGGCGCCGTCTACTCGCTGGATCCGCGGCCGCGCTCGCATTGCCGGCCTTCGCCCGCGCGCAAGGCGCGGTCAAGCCGCGCCTGACCGCGATCTCGCAATGGTCCGCAGGCAGCGATGGTGCGGCCATCACGGCGCTCGGCAAGAAGTTCGAGGAGAAAGGCGGCACTTGGCAGCACTCGCCCGTTCCGGGTTTCACCACCGAGATGATGAACAAGCTGCGCGCCCAGATCATCGCCGGCGATCCGCCGGCCTGTTCGCAGCTCAAGGGCCCCGAGATTGCGGCCTGGTCCAAGATTGCCCCGACCGTCGATCTCGACGCCGTCGTCGCGGCCGCCGGTTACGAAAAGGTCGTCGCTCCGGACCTTGCGAAATTGCACAAGCCGGGCGGCAAGTGGATTGCGCTGCCGTTGCAGATCTACAGCACCAACATGCTGTTTCTCTCCAAGCGCGCGATGGACAAGGCCAAGGCTGACAAGATCCCCGTCACCTGGGCCGACTTCAATGATCTCGCCGAAAAGATGAAATCCGGCGGCGTCGCCTATCCCGTCGCCAACGGCGGCACCCGCCCCGATGACGGGCAGAAGTTCGAGGCCGCTTTGGCGGGCATCAGTCCCATCTCTTACCGCGCGGCCATCATGAACCTCGAAAAGAAGGCCTTGGAGGGCCCCGAGATCAAGGCGGCGTTCGCACAGGTCCGCAAGATCGCCGACTGGATGGACCCCAACGTCGGCGCCCAGCACTTTTCGACCAACCTGAAACGTTTCGTCGACGGCGACATGGGCATGATGATCATGGGCGGTTGGGCGCAGGGCGTATTGCGCAACGCCGGCTTCAAGTTCGACGACTTCATGATCGCCCCGGGGCCGAGCGACAATGGCAAGCCGGTTTTCCTGTTGAATGCCGATGCCTTCATCTTCTGGCAGCGCAAGGAGCCCGACCTGCAAGCCGGCCAGACGCTGATGGCCCAGCTCGTCATGGATCCGGCGATCCAGACGATGTATTCGCAGATCACGGGATCGATCCCCGTGCGCACCGATGTCGATCTTTCCGGTGAAGGCTGGTCGGACGGTCAACGCCGGACCGCAGCAGCTCTGAAGGACTCTATCGCCAGCAATCAGGCCGTCCTCAGTCTTGCGCACAACATGGCGCAGGAAAACGGTATGACCGCAGCGATGATCGACGTGATCACGGAGTACGTGAAGAACAAGACGATCAAGCCGGAGCAAGCGGCCACTCGCCTCGCCGAGGCCGTCGAGGGCGCACGTTGACCATCGCCGTCTCGACAGGACCGGGCCGGCCGGCGACTTCTGACCGGGTGCGCCGGCTGCCCGAATATCTGGCGATCTGGGTGCCGCTGCTGTTGTCCGCCGCGCACCTCATCGCGTTTTCGCTATGGACGATCTGGATATCGTTCACACCATCCACGCTGATCCCTGTTACGGGCTGGGTGGGTCTGCGCAACTATTCCGCGGTTGCGGCATCGCGGAACTGGCAGATCGCCCTGGACAATCTGCTGCTGTTTGGCAGCGCCTTCGTGTTGCTGAGTCTGGCGACCGGCCTCATCCTTGCCATCCTGCTCGATCAACGCATTCGCGGCGAGAACGTGCTGCGATCCATCTTCCTCTACCCCCTGGCGGTGTCGTTCGTGGTCACCGGCACGGTCTGGAGCTGGCTGCTCAATCCCGGCCTTGGAATCCAGAAGCTGGTCCACGACCTTGGCTGGACCTCCTTCCGGTTCGACTGGCTGATCGACCGCGACATGGCCATCTGGACCATTGTCATCGCCGCGATTTGGCAATCCTCCGGCTTCGCCATGGCGCTCTTCCTCGCCGGCCTCCGTTCCGTCGATGCCGACCTGATCAAGGCCGCGCAGATCGACGGCGCCGGACCTGTCAGGATGTACCGGCGCGTCATCCTGCCGACGCTTTGGCCGATCACCATCACCGTCATCGTCATCCAGCTGCAGTTCGCGATTTCGACCTTCGACCTCGTTCGCGCGCTCACCAATGGCGGGCCCGGCATAGCGACCCAGCTTCCGGCCCTCGTCGTCTATGACCTGATGTTCCAGCGCAGCCTGCTCGGACGGGGAGCGGCGGCGGCAGTCCTCATGTTGCTCCTTCTTCTCGCAGTTTTGCTGCCGTATGCAGCGTGGCGTTATGTCCAGCGGCGGCGGGCGATCCATGCGTGACCGAACCTTCGCCCCAAGCCGGATTCTGATCTATCTCATCGTTTCGCTGATCGCTGCAGCATGGCTCGCGCCCCTGGCTGTCGTCGTGCTGAACTCGCTCCGTTCCAACGAGGAGATCGCGCAAGGTTCGATGATCGGCTGGCCGCAACACCTGGCCTGGAGCAACTACGCCGCCGCCTGGAGCGGTTTCTGCGTCGCCGAGACGTGCGCCGGCATCCGGCCGTACATGCTGAACTCCGCGCTCGTGACCATTCCCGCGACGATCTTCTCCACCCTGCTTGGTGCGGTCGCCGGTTACGCGGTTTCGCTCTGGCGCTTTCGCGGCGATAGCTGGATTTACGGTATCGTCACGCTCGGCATCTTCCTTCCGCAGCAGATGCGTTTGCTGCCCTGGACCATCGTGCTGCGCGATACGGGCCTGATGAACACGCTGACGGGCCTGGTCCTGATCCACACGATCCAGGGGCTCTCCTTCACCACCTTGTTCTGCCGAAACTACTACGTTGCCATCCCGCAGGAGTTGATCAGAGCAGCGCGCATCGATGGCGCAGGTTTCTTTCGCATTTTCTGGCGCATCATCCTGCCGCTCTCGCCGCCGATCCTGGTCGTCACCGTGATCTGGCAGTTCACGCATATCTGGAACGAGTTTCTCTATGGCGTGACATTCACGACCGGTCAGCAGCAGCCGGTCACCGCCGCGCTGATCGCGCTATCCGCCGCGGTCGCCGATATCCCGCAGCACGGCGTGCAAAGCGCAGCCGTAATGATCGCCGCCCTGCCGACCCTGCTGATCTATCTGATCGGCGGCAAGTACTTCGTACGCGGCCTCACTGCCGGCGCCGTAAAATGATGGAGTTTTCATGGCCGCGTTGAGCATTCGCACCCTGTCGAAGCGCTACGCCAATCTGGAGGTGCTGAAAGGTATCGATCTCGACATCGAGAGCGGCGAGTTCACCGTGCTGGTCGGGCCATCCGGCTGTGGCAAGTCCACCCTGCTCAACATCGTCGCCGGGCTCGATCGCCCCAGTGCAGGCACCGTCGAAATCGGCGGACGCGTCGTCAATGATGTTCCCCCGAAGGATCGCGACATCGCCATGGTGTTCCAGTCCTATGCGCTCTATCCGTCGATGACGGTGCGCCAGAACATCACGTTCGGCATGGAATGCCGTCATGTGCCGAAAGCTGAGCAGGAGAAAGCGCTGGCGAATGTGGCTCGCCTCCTCCAGATCGAGCCGCTGCTCGGCCGCAAGCCGTCGCAATTGTCCGGCGGCCAGCGCCAGCGCGTGGCGATGGGGCGGGCGCTGGTGCGCGATCCCCTGCTCTTCCTGTTCGACGAGCCGCTCTCCAATCTCGATGCGAAGCTGCGCGTCGAGATGCGGATGGAGATCAAGCGGCTGCATCAGCGCATCGGTGCCACCATCATCTATGTCACGCACGATCAGATCGAGGCGATGACGATGGCAACGCGCATCGCCGTGATGCATAGGGGCGTGGTGCAGCAGTTTGCCGATCCGGACACCGTGTACCGCTATCCGGCCAATCTGTTCGTCGCCCGCTTCATGGGCTCGCCGCCGATGAACACGATGCCAGCGCGGCTCGAGGCCGACACCGGCGGGCCAGTGGCCGTCATTGGAGCCGGGCGGCCGGACGAAGTCCGTCTTCGCCTCCAGGACTACGACGACGCGGCGTCCTATGTCGGCCGCGAGGTGGTGCTCGGGATCAGGCCGGAATGCATCGCCGAGGGGAACCGGGCGTTCTCCGGTGCGACGGGCGCCCCCGTCATCGTCACCGCGCCGGTCGAGATGGTCGAGCCCACAGGGGCCGAGACCATCGTGCTGCTGCGGCTTGGCGGCGAGCCGGCGCAGGCGCGCGTCTCGCCTGATGTCCGGCCCACGCCGGGCTCCCCCGCCTCCTTCGCGCTCGACACGCGGCGCATTTGCCTGTTCGACCCCGAGACGGAGCGGCTGATCGCATGACCCGGACCATCTATCCCAGCCTTGCCGGCCGCGTGGTATTGATCACCGGTGGCGCCAGCGGCATCGGCGCCGCCTTCGTGCGCGCCTTCGCGACCCAGGGCGCCCGCGTCGCCTTCCTCGACATCGATGCGAGCGCCGGCGAAGCGCTGGCGCGGGACGTCGCAGCCACATCCGGCTCCGCGCCCCTGTTCGTGCCCTGTGACCTCCTCGACATCGACGCCTTGCGCGCTGCGATGGCACGGGTGCACGGATCGCTCGGCGATGCCGTAGTCCTCGTCAACAACGCCGCCAACGACCAACGTCAGATGCTGGCCGAGGTGACGCCGGCCGAATTCGACTGGACGATCGGCGTCAATCTCAAGCACGTCTTCTTTGCGGCCCAGGCGGTGGTGCCGCAGATGCAGGCGCGCGGCGGCGGCTCGATCATCAACATGTCGTCGGTGGCGTGGATCCGCGGTGCGCCGGCGTTGCCGGTCTATGCCGCGGCGAAGGCGGCGATCGTCGGCTTCACCAATTCGCTGGCCAGGTCAGTCGGCCCCGACCGCATTCGCGTCAACGCGATCGCGCCCGGCATGGTGATCACCGAGCGCCAGCGCCGGCTCTGGTTTCCGGACGAGCAGAAGATCTCCGAGCTGCGCACCCGCCAGGCGGTGCCCGATGCGGTGACGCCCGAGGACATCGCCAGCATGGCGCTGTTTCTCGCATCCGACGAGAGCCAGCGTATCACCAGCCAGTGTTTTCGGATCGACGGCGGCTTGGCTTAGCTCCGCCTCCCCTTCCGCATCGTCGCGAGCACGATGTCGGCGGCGAGCACGCTCGGCGATTTGTTGCCGGTGGACATGATGGTGTCGAGCCGGGCGATCGCTTCGACCTGTCGCTTGCGCAGCGGCGTGTCCGTGAGCAGCTCCGTCAGCGCCGGCGCCAGCTTCTCCGGTACGCAATCCTCCTGCAAGAACTCCGGAATGACATCCTCGCCGATCACGAGATTAGCGAGGATCACCGAAGAGACGCGGATCGCGCGGCGCAGGATGAAGGCTTCGATCGCGCCGACGCGATAGGCCGTGACCATCGGAATGCCTGATAGCGCGAGCTCCAGCGTCACGGTGCCGGATTTGGCCAGCGCCGCGCGCGCGAATCGGAACGCGGCGCGCCTCTCGGTCTCGCCGACCACGATTTGCGGCTTGACCGGCCAGCTCGCGATGCCTTCGCGGATGGTGGCTTCGAGATGGGGCATGGTCGGCAGCTTCAGTTCGAAGGCGCGGCCTTCGGCCTGGAGCCGTCCGAGTGTCGCGCCAAACACGTCAAGATGGTGCCTGATCTCGCTGCGGCGACTGCCGGGCAGCACCAGCAGAACCGGCGGCTCGCCGTCGCGCCGCCGCTGCTCCTCCGCATTTGGCCGCAGCGACGGCAATTGCTCGATCAGGGGATGGCCGACATAGCTGCATGGCGGCCCGCCGAGCTTGCGGTATTCCTCCGGCTCGAACGGCAACAGGCCGAGCACATGATCGACGTAGCCGAGCATGGTCCGCGCCCGTCCCGGCCGCCAGGCCCAGAGTTGCGGCGAGACATAGTCGACGACCGGGATCGCGGGATTCTTCGCGCGCACGCGGCGGGCAACGCGATGGGTGAAATCGGGGCTGTCGACGATGACGAGCGCGTCGGGCGCGGCCTCCAGCACGGCGTCCACGGTCTGGCGGATCAGCCGCAATATCTTCGGCAATTGCTGCACCACCGCGGCAAAGCCGACGATCGACAGCTCCTCGATCGGAAACAGCGTCTCGAGCCCCTCGCGCGCCATGGTCCGGCCGCCGACGCCCACGAACTGCACGCCGTCGCCGAGCCGCTGGCGCAACACCTTCATCAAGGCGCTGCCGAGCCGGTCGCCGGATTCCTCCGTCGCGATCAGGAAGATCTTTCGCTTGGGATCGCGGCTCTGCATCACGCCGGCAGGCCGATGACGAAGAGATATTTGGTGTCGGCGAGCGAGATCATCGCCTGCGGCTCGGCGGCGATGGTGTTACCGGCGACGACGGCGATGCCGGCCAGCCCGGCGCGAGCGACGCCCTCAAGGGTACGCGGGCCGATCGTCGGCAGGTCGAAGCGCAAATCCTGTCCGCTCTTCGGCACCTTCACCAGCACCCCGCGTCCTGTCGCAGCGCGGATGCGACCTTCCTCGCGCAGGCGTGCCACGCGCGCGAGCAGCGCGTCGGTGCCCTCGATATCCTCGATCGCCACCACATGGCCGTCGATCACGACCGCGGCCTGGCCGATGTCGAACGGGCCGAGCGCGGTCAGCACCGCGCGGCCGCGCTCGATGTCGGCCTTGCTGTTGTCGTTCGGCCAGGCGCGGCTGATGCAGCCCTCGGGCATCAGCAGATCCGGCGCGACATCCTTGATGCCGACCATGCGAAAGCCGCCTTGCTCGAGAATGCGCCCGACGCCGGACAACAGATGATCGTCGCCGCCGCGGAAGGCGCGGATGACGTTGCCGAGCAGGCGCAGTGTCGTGACGTCGAACCTTATTTCGGACAGCGCGGGCCGCACCAATGTGCCGATGAAGATCAGGTCGCGGCAGCCCTCCTCGCGGAACAGCCGCATGGCGCGGCCGAGCTGGCCGACCGAGATCCAGCGATGGCGAAATTTCTCCACCCGCGTCGGATCGCAGGCACCGCGCAGCGGGAACAGCACCGGCGTGATGCCGCGGGCGGCAAGCGAGTCGGCGACCGCGAACGGCATGGCGCCGCCGCCGGCGACGACGCCGACCGGCGATGAAATCTCTGAAGCCGCCGATGTCATGCCCGCGGCCATCCCGAAATCACTTCTCGATGGCGGGAAGACAGATCGGGCGATGCTTGCGCTTGCCGATGAAGTCGAGGATCTCGGCAATCGCGGGGTCTTCGCCCGCGAGCGGCTGGGCCGCCGCGAGCCGCTCGGCGAACGTGCCGGGGCCGTGGAAGACTTTCTGGTAGAACGATTGCACGGTCGCGCGCCGCTGCTTGGTGAACTGCCGCCGCTTCATGCCGATGAGATTGAGGCCTTCCAGCGCCGCATATTGGCCGTTGGCGAGGCCGAACGGAATGATGTCGTCGCGCACGCCCGAGAGGCCGCCGACCATCACATAGGAGCCGATGCGGGTGAACTGATGCACCGCCGACAGCCCGCCGATATAGACGGCGTCGCCGATCTCGCAATGGCCGCCGAGCGTCGCCGAGGTCGCGAAGATCGCGTTGTTGCCGACCACGCAGTCATGGCCGACATGGCTGTTGTTCATGAAGTAGCCGTTGTTGCCGACGCGCGTCTTTCCCCCGCCCTTGACGGTGCCGACATTCATCGTCGCACCCTCGCGGATGGTGTTGCCGGAACCGATGTCGAGCGTGGTCGGCTCGCCCTTGTAGCTAAGGTCCTGCGGCGCGCCGCCGAGCACCGCAAAGGGCGAGATCACGCAGCCATCGCCGATCGAGGTGTGGCCGATGACGGTGACCTGTCCAAGCAGCTTGCAATTGGCTCCGATCCGGGCGTTGCGACCGATGATGCAAAAGGGTCCGATCTCGGTACCCTCGCCGATCACGGCGCCGTCCTCGACCCGTGCGGTGGGATCAATCTTACTCATCAAGCAATCTGACTCATCAAGAAGGTCTGATTATGTGTTGAAGTCGCTCGGTTTTCCGGTGGTTAGCGCGACTATGCCCGATCTGTCCAGTGACGTATCATCTCGGCCTGTTTCAGGCACCGGATGAGCCGGCCGTCCTAAAGCACGATGAGATTGGGATGAATCGTCATCGCGCTTCAGGCTATTGTTTGAGCATGATCCTTTCGGAAAACCGCTGCACACTTTTCCGGATCATGCTCCAGCCCTTCAACGCCTTCATGTGGAGCTTGAAGTCATCGTGGTCAGGGCCCTGGCAGTTCTGCTCGCACAGCTCGCGGCCGCCCCGATCGTCTCCGAGACGGTCGAGACCTGCGAACGCCGCTTCGTCGATCTCGGGACGTTCGAGTGCCGCGATATCACCCGCAGCACGGTGCTTCAGCGGGTCTGCTACGACCGCGCGCGGCAGGCCCTCATCGTCGCGATCGACGGCCAGTATGACCGCTATTGCGGGGTCGCGGCCGAGACAGTCGACAGCCTGCTCGGCGCACCGTCCATGGGCCAGTTCTTCAACCGGAATATCAGGCGCGAGACGGCCGACAGCCGTTACGGCTGCGGCGCATAATCCATTTCCGCTGGCTTGAGCTGCTCAGTCCGTCAGCATGGCGCCGACGTCGGCTTCCGCAACGATCTGGCCGTTGACCTTGGCGTCGCCGTGAAACCACCACATCGCCTTGCGGCGGCCGATCGAACGCATGTGATATTCGATGGTGTCGCCGGGCAGCACCGGCTTGCGGAACTTGCATTTGTCGATGGTGAGGAAATACACCGCGCGCGGCTTCTCGGTGCCTTCGACCGAGGTGATGCCGATCACGCCCGCGGTCTGTGCCATCGCTTCGATCATCATCACGCCGGGATAGACCGGGCGTTCCGGGAAATGCCCCTGGAAGGCCGGCTCGTTGAAGGTGACGTTCTTGATGCCAATGCCGCTGTAATCGGCGCGGATATTGATCACCCGGTCGATCAACAGCATCGGGAAACGGTGCGGCAGCGTCCGGAGGATCGCGTTGATATCCACCAGCTCGAATTTAACAGGTGATTCCTCCGTCATTCCCGTCCCTCGTTCTTCGGATCGGCCCTGCTGTCGCGTACCAGGCGCTCCACCGCGATAATTTCCTTGAACCATTGCTTGGTCGGCTTGGCGAAAAAGCCGCCCCAGCGTCCGTTCGGCGGGATGTCATCCTTGACGCCGCTCATCGCGGTGACCTGGGCCCCATCGCCGATCTTGAGGTGATTGTTGATGCCAACCTTTGCTCCCAGCGCCACGTTGTCGCCGATCGTCAGGCTGCCTGCGAGCCCGATCTGGGCCGCCAGCAGGCAGTTCCGACCGATGGTCACATTGTGGCCGATCTGGACCTGGTTGTCGATTTTGGTGCCCTCCCCAATCACGGTGTCGCGCAGGGAGCCGCGATCGATGGTGGTGCCGGCGCCGACTTCCACATTGTTCTGGATCAGCACGCGGCCGGTCTGGGGCACCTTGAGATGGCCCTCGGGGCCGAAGAAGATGAAGCCATAGCCGTCCTGGCCGATCGAGCAGCCGGGATGGATCAGGACGTTGTTGCCGATCAGCGCGCACTGGATGGCCGTGCGGGCGCCGACATTGCAGTCCCGGCCGATCTTGACGCCGGGACCGATGACCACGCCGGCCCCGATCACGGTGCCGCTGCCGATCTCGACGTCAGGGCCGATGACGGTCAGGGGATCGACGATGACGTCGTCCTCCAGCCGGGCCGAAGGATCGATAATGGCCGACGGCGCGATGCCGTCATTGCCGACCCAGGACTGCGGGCGCAGCGCATCGCCGTGCCATTCCCGGGCGAGCCCGACAAAGGCGCGGAACGGCTGCGCCACCCGCAGCACGGCCACATGCGCGGGCACCTGGGCCTCGAAGCGCGGACTCACCAGGCAAGCCCCGGCCTTGGTCGCCTTGAGCTCGTCGGCATATTTGAGGTTGTCGAAGAACGCCAGATGCATCGGGCCGGCTTCGTCGAGCGAAGCAAGACCGGTAATGACGTGACCGCCCCTGGCAGGGTCGACGAGCTGCGCCTCGGTCAGCGCTGCAATGTCAGCCAGCGCCGAGGCCGGCGGCTTTTTGAAGAAGGTCGGCTGCGCCATTCCACCCCATCGCGGTCCGGCTTCGGCATGAAGCGGTCAGGCCGCATCATGCCTTATCTCACGGATTGAGCACGATCTTTTTGGAAACCGGCCCCAACAAGGGGCCGGCTCATGCCCTGCTGATCGAATTAGAACGAGGTGCCGCCGCCGAACCGGAACTCCTGGGTACGGTCGTACTTGCCCTTGGTGAGCGGCACGGCGTAGTCGAAGCGCAGCGGTCCGAATGGCGACTGCCAGATCAGGCCGACACCAACCGACGAACGGACGACGTTGCCGTTGTCATACACCAGGCCGGTACAGGTTCCAGCGGTGGACGGGTTGATGGTCGACGGCGTACAGTTCGAGTTCCTGGTCGTGGTCATTTCGTTGGTCAGCGACCACGTCGTCGGGCCCTGATAGTCGAACAAACCACCGGCGTCGGCGTAGACCGCGCCCTTCAGACCCACTTCCTTCGGCAGGAACCAGAACGGCATCTGCAATTCGAACGAAGCGCCCCAATATTTGGTACCGCCAAGCGCGTCTTGCGTGCCGAAGGGATTCAAATCGCGCGGACCGATGCCGTTCGGAGCAAAGCCGCGGACCAAGTTCGGGCCCATCTGGAACTGATCCAGCATGCGGATATCGTTGTTGCCGATCTTGTTCAGCATGCCGCCCTGAAGGTGAACGAGGCCGACGATGTCGGACACCAGCGGAGCGTAGTACTTCGCATCGACGACGGACTTCAGGTAGGTGACGTCGCCGCCCACGCCGGCGAAGTCCTGCCGGAAGTCGACGAGCAGACCGTCGGTGGGGTTCTTGTTGTTGTCCAGCGTGTTGTAGGTCAGCGTGTAGCCGAGCGCCGAGGTCAGGGTCTTGCCGCCGGCAAGCTCCTTGCGGACCGGCAGCGAGGCTTCGCCGTCGGAGTAGCAGCCGAGACCGCCGGTCGATGGGGCGAGGGCGATACCAGTTGCATTGGCAAAGGCCGGGCTCGGGTTGAAAGCCGGATTCGGCGTCACGCCATCCGCCAGGAACTGATTGTTGTTACAGTTCGCCAGGGAGGACGGCAGAGTGATTTCCTGCTGGTAGATCGAGTAGCGCAGCTGGAGCGCCAGATCTTCACGCAGGGAGAAGCCAAGGCGCGGCGAGAAGCCGAGCGTCTTCGTGCCGTAGGAGATGTAGCTGTTGGACAGCTGTTGGCGCTGATAGAGGTCGAGACCGAGCGCGACGCGGTAGTCGAGCAGATACGGCTCGACGAACGACAGCGAATAGCCGCGCGCATACTGGCCGTAGGTCACCGACGCCTTGGCGAACAGGCCGCGGCCAAGCAGGTTACGCTCGGAGATCGAGACTTCGGCGAGCGCGCCGTCGGTGGTGGAGTAGCCGCCCGAGACCGAGAAGTCGCCGGTCGATTTCTCTTCGAGATCGACGATCAGGACCACGCGGTCGCTGGAGGAGCCCGGCTCCGTCGTGATCTTCACGCTCTTGAAGTAGTCGAGGTTCTTCAGGCGGCGCTCGGCACGGTCGACCAGCGCGCGGTTGTAGGCATCGCCCTCGGAGATGTCGAACTCGCGGCGGATCACGTAGTCGCGCGTGCGGGTGTTGCCGCGGACGTTGATGCGCTCGATATAGGTGCGCGGGCCCTCGTCGATGTTGAACACGACGGCGACGGTGTGCGCCTCGAAATTGCGGTCGCCGCCGGGACGGACCACGGCGAAGGCATAGCCGCGACGCGACGCCTCGATCTGCATTTCCTCGACCGACTTCTCGACCGATTCGACGTTGTAGAGCGCGCCGACATTGACGCGCGAATAGTTGCGCATCGTGGTCGGATCGAA
Organism: Bradyrhizobium sp. Unk1; assembly: GCF_059512345.1. Classification (NCBI taxonomy): domain Bacteria; kingdom Pseudomonadati; phylum Pseudomonadota; class Alphaproteobacteria; order Hyphomicrobiales; family Nitrobacteraceae; genus Bradyrhizobium; species Bradyrhizobium sp. Unk1. The sequence continues at coordinate 203,125 of NZ_JCAMOP010000007.1, read as the reverse complement.
GTTCGGAATGGAGGAGCGGAAGTCGACGGTGCCGACGCGGTACTGCGAGCCTTCCTCGATCTTGAAGGTGACGTTGAAGCCCTTCTTCTCCGGATCGTATTCGGTGAGCGCGGCGACCACCTGGACGTCGGCGAAACCGTTCTTGAGATAGAAACGGCGAATCAGGTCACGGTCGGCCTCGACGCGATCGGGATCGTAGAGGTCGTTGCTGGCGAGGAAGCTCAGCAGGTTCGATTCGTGCGTCTTGATGACGTCGCGCAGGCGGTAGGACGAGAACGCGTTATTGCCGACGAACTCGATCGACTTGACGCCGGTCTTGGCGCCCTCGTCGACCGTGAAGATCAGGTCGACGCGGTTATTCGGCTGCTCGATGATCTCGGGCGTGACGCGGACGTCATAGCGACCCGAGCGGCGGTAGATTTCGGCGATTCGCAGGGTGTCGGACTGCACCATGGCGCGGGAGAAGGTGCCGCGCGCCTTGGACTGGACTTCAGCGGTGAGCTGCTCGTCCTTGATCTTCTTGTTACCTTCGAACGCGATGCGACCGATCACCGGGTTTTCCACCACGGAGACGATGATCTGGCCACCGGAACCGCGATTGATTCGCACGTCCTGGAACAGGCCGGTCTCGATCAGGGCCTTCAGGCCGTCATCGATGGCGCCCTGATCCAGGCGGCCACCCGGGCCAGGCTTGAAATAGGAGCGGATCGTCTCCACCTCGACACGGCGATTTCCTTCGACGGAAATCGACTGGACGGTCTGAGCAAGCGCAGACGAAGACACAAAACCAGCCCCAACCGGGGCAAGCACCGGCGCGCCGAACAAGATCAGGGTTGCGAGCAAGCCCCCCCGGAGTCGCAGTCCAAACTTCATTGCGCAACGCGCCCTTATCAGTACCAGACCCAACCCCAACGCCGGTCCGGGAGATTCCCCAAGTTCGAAGCCGCTTGTAGCCAATTTCCCCGGTGTCGCAAACGGCCGCGGACACCGCAATTTCAATTTCATTCCAAGACGTTGCTCATAAGCAACGCCACAAAAAAGCCCGTATCAGGATGCTGCCATCCTCAGGATGTCGTTGTAGGTGGCAAACACCATCAACATCAGCACCAAACCGAGCCCGATTCGGAACCCCATCTCCTGAGTCCGCTCGGACAAGGGCCGGCCCCGGACCACTTCCGCCGCGTAGAACATCAGGTGACCGCCATCGAGCAGCGGGATCGGGAACAGGTTCAACAGCCCGATCGACACCGACAGCACCGCGCACAGATTGATCACGAACTGGAAGCCGGCACTGGCCGCCTGCCCCGACATCTTGGCGATGCCGAGCACGCCGCTGACCTCGTTGGGATTGCCTTGTCCGACGAACAGCGAGCCAAGGAACTTGAAGGTGCTGGTGATGATGAACCAGACCTGCTCGACCCCGATCTTGAGCGCTTCGCCGACGCCGACCGGCGTGGTCGAGGCCTCGCCGGCCTGAGACTTGTGCTCGACGCCGAGCACGCCGAGGCGGTGGCTGTTGCCAAAGGGATCCTTGCGCTCGAGCAGCGCCGGGGTCGCGGTCAGGGAGACGATGGCGCCGTCCCGCTTGACCTGGAAGGCAAGCGCCGAACCGGCATTCATCGCAACGATTCGCTGCATGTCGGCAAAGCTCTCGATCGGCTTGCCGTCGATCTGCACGACGACGTCGCCGATCTTGAAGCCGGCCGCGGCCGCAGCGCCGTCGGCGACGACGCCGTCGACACGGGCGATCGTGCTCGGCTTGCCGTAATAGAACGCCATGGCGGCGAAGATCAGCGCGCCCAGAATGAAATTGGCGATCGGTCCGGCCGCGACGATGGCGGCGCGCGGGCCGACCTTCTTATGATGGAAGCTGCCGGCGCGCTCCTCGGCCGTCATGGCCGCGAGCGTCTCGGCCGACGGGGTCGAAGCTTCGCTTTCGTCGCCGAAGAACTTGACGTAGCCGCCGAGCGGGATCGCCGAGATCTTCCAGCGGGTGCCATGGCGGTCGTTGAAGCCGACCAGCTCCGGTCCGAAACCGAGCGAGAAGGTGAGCACCCGAACGCCCGCCCAGCGCGCGACCAGGAAATGGCCGAGTTCATGGAAGAACACGACGATCGTCAGGACGAACAGGAAGGGAACCGCGTAGCCGAGGAGCCCATGGCTCAACGCATTGAAACTATGGACGAAAAAGTCGATCATCGAATTCCCTCATCCAGCGCCGCAAGGCCCTGGCCCCGTGCCATCTAGGATGCCTTTAAGGCAATTTGAGGCAATAGGGCGGCAGCTCTATTTCGCGCAACATGGTCAACAGAGATGGCATCATCGGCGGACGTCAGGGGAGCCTGGTTCCCGCCACGGATCCAATCGTCCAGCGTCGCCTCGACCAGCCGCGCGATCGCGCCGAACCGGATCTTGCCGGCGATGAAGGCGGCGACCGCAACCTCGTTGGCGGCGTTGTAGACGGTGGTCGCCCCCTTCCCGGTCCGGAGCGAATCGAAGGCCAGCCGAAGTCCAGGGAAGCGCTCGAAATCCGGCGCCTCGAAGGTCAGCTGGCCGATCTTGGCCAGATCGAGCTTGGCCGCCGGCCCCTTGATGCGGTCGGGCCAGCCGAGGCAGTGCGCGATCGGCGTGCGCATGTCGGGAGAACCGAGCTGAGCCACCACCGAACGGTCGGAGAACTCGACCATGCCGTGGATGATCGACTGCGGATGCACGAGGACGTCGATCTCGTCGGGCGAGAGCGCGAACAAATAGGATGCCTCGATCACCTCGAGGCCCTTGTTCATCATCGAGGCGGAATCGATCGTGATCTTCTGGCCCATGCTCCAGTTCGGATGCTTCAGGGCCTGCTCGAGCGTCGCCTGCTCGATGTCGGCCGGCTTCCAGGTCCGGAACGGTCCGCCCGAGGCGGTGATGATGACGCGGACGAGCTCGTCGCGATTGCCTGAGCCGAGCGCCTGGAACAGCGCATTGTGCTCGGAATCGGCCGGCAGGATGCAGGCGCCCGCTTTCGCCGCGCGCTGCATGAAGAAATCGCCGGCGCAGACGAGACATTCCTTGTTGGCGAGCGCGACATGCGCGCCGCGATCCACCGCGGCCAAAGCTGGCTTCAGTCCGGCGGCGCCGCTGACGGCGGCCATCACCCAATCGGCCGGACGCGCGCCGGCTTCGATCACCGCGCTTTCGCCCGCGCCGCATTCCGTGCTCGTTCCCGCAAGCGCAGCCTTGAGTTCGGCGAACTTGGATGTGTCGGCGATCGCGACGTAGCGCGCGGAAAACTCCTTGGCGAGCTTGGCCAGCGCCTCGACATTGCCGTTCGCCGTCAGGGCTTCGACGCGATAGCGCTCGGGAGAAGCGCGCAGCAGATCCATCGTGCTGTCGCCGATCGAGCCGGTGGCGCCGAGAACCGTGACACTGCGGACGCTCGACGCCGCAGCCTTGTTGTTACGCAATGGGACCGCGCTCATATCCTCACCAAACCATAAGACCGCTTCCGGCGCTATGCACACCATGGCGGAGAAAGCCGATAATCCATGCCATCAGGATGGCAGCAACAAAACCGTCCAGACGGTCCAGTAGCCCGCCATGGCCGGGAATTAAGTGACTGGAATCCTTGACGCCGAAGCGCCGCTTCACTGCGGATTCGAACAGATCGCCCGCCTGCGATACCACCGACAGGATGGCGCTGACGAGCAGCAGTGGAACCGCCTTTCCGATCCCGCACGCCGCAAAGCCGGCCGCAACCAAAAGGCTCGCCGCGAAGCCACCGAGCGCCCCGGACCAGGTCTTCTTAGGGCTCACGCGCGGCCATAATTTCGGCCCGCCAATGCTGCGTCCGGCGAAATAGCCGCCGATATCGGTCGCCCACACCACCAGCAGCACGAACATCAGCGCTGCGAAGCCATTGACGAGATCCTGCCGCACCAGGATCGAGGCCAGCAGCGCCGCCGATGCGTAGGCGAAGCCGGTGGCCGCCCAGATGAATTTGCCCCGCGCGATCAGCATCACGATCGCGCCGCCGATGAGGCCGGTGATGATTGCGGTCTTGAGCGCGCCGAAGGCGACGCAGGCCCCCATCATGGCAATGACGATGGTCCCCGCCCCGGTCAGTGCGGCAGACCCCGCGCCCACCACCATCAGCCATTCCGCGAACAGCCCGATCGACACCAGCGTGACGAGAAGCGCCCACAGCCAGCCGCCGGCGTAGGCCAGCGCGATGGCGAGCGGCGCCAGCACCAGCGCCGCGAGGACTCGCATCACCAGATTGCTCGGGGCAGGCTTCGCGCCCGCCGATGCGGCGTCGGGTTCGCTCACGAGGCGTTTTTCGCGACCAGACCGCCGAAACGGCGCTCGCGTCTGGCGAATTCGGCGATCGCGCCTTCCAGCGCCGCCTTGTCGAAATCGGGCCAGTGGATCGGCACGAAGACCAGCTCGCTGTAGGCGGCCTGCCACATCAGGAAGTTGGACAGCCGCTGCTCGCCGCTGGTGCGGATGATGAGATCGGGATCGGGGATGTCGGGCGCATCGAGATGAGCCCCGATCGTCTCGGCGTCGATCGTTTCAGGGGCGCGCTTGCCGTCTGCGACTTCCCGCGCGAGCTTCTGGGCGGCTTTCGCGATTTCCTGCCGCGAACCGTAATTGAAGGCGACGACCAGCGTCAGGCGCGTGTTGTCGCGCGTCAGCTCCTCGGCCTCGTTGAGGAGTGCGCAGATGTCGCTATCGAGTCCGTCGCGCTCGCCGATGATGCGGACCTTGACGCCGTCGCCGTGCAGGCTCGCGAGATCGTTGCGGATGAAGCGACGCAGGAGACCAAACAGATCGCCGATCTCGCTCGCCGGACGCGACCAGTTCTCCGAAGAGAAGGAGAAGATGGTGAGATAGCGGATGCCGAGCTCGTGCGAGGCACGCACCACCCGGCGCAGTGCCTCGACACCGCGGCGATGCCCTTCGGCCCGCGGCAGGCCGCGCGCGGCCGCCCAACGCCCGTTGCCATCCATGATGATGGCGACATGCGCAGGCGCGTCGGACCGGTCGGGTCCTTCGGTTGCTGGCGCGGCGGCGTTGGACATGGAAGTGGCCTTAGACGGTCAGGATTTCTTTTTCCTTGGTGGCCAGCAGCTGGTCGATCTCGGAGATCGTGCCGTCGGTCGCCTTCTGCACCTCGTCGGCGTGACGCTTCTGATCGTCCTCCGACATCTCGTGATTCTTCTCGGCCTTCTTGAGGACGTCGAGGCCGTCGCGGCGGACATGACGCGCGGCGACCTTGGCCGCTTCCGCGTATTTGTGTGCGACCTTGACGAGTTCCTTGCGACGCTCCTCGTTGAGCTCGGGGATGCGCAGGCGCAGCACCTGGCCTTCGGTCGCAGGCGACAGGCCGAGATTGGAATCGACGATCGCCTTCTCGACCGGCTTGACCATCGACTTGTCCCAGACCTGCACCGAGATCAGCCGCGGCTCCGGCACGCTGACGGTGGCAAGCTGGTTGAGCGGCATGTGGCTGCCGTAGGCCTCGACCTGCACCGGGTCGAGCATCGAGGCCGACGCGCGCCCCGTGCGCAGGCCGCCAAGCTCGTGCTTTAGGGCCTGGACGGCGCCCTGCATGCGACGCTTCACTTCGTTGAGGTCGAAATTACCCGTGGCCATCACGTTTCTCCTTCAAAATCCCGGCGACCCCTTCCGCCCCCTTTCAGGCGCGACCGACGAGCCGTCAGCCGGCGACGACGGTTCCGTGGCCGCCGCCACGCAGCACAGCGCCGATCGAACCCGGCTCCGCGATCGAGAACACGATGATAGGCAGCAACGTCTCGCGGGCAAGCGCGAAGGCGGTCGCATCCATCACCTTGTAGCCGCCCTCGATCGCCTGCGAATGCGTCAGCCGGTCGAACCGCTTGGCGGTCGGATCCTTTTTCGGGTCGGCCGAGTAGACGCCGTCGACATTGGTCGCCTTCAGCACAGCCTCGGCTCCGATCTCTGCCGCCCGCAGCACCGCGGTCGTATCGGTGGTGAAGAACGGATTGCCGGTTCCGCCCCCGAGCAGCACGATCCGGCCCTCGGCGAGGTATTTGTGCGCTGCGGTGCGGGTGAACAGCTCGGAAATCTCGGGCATGACGAAGGCCGACAGCGTACGTGCCGGCGTGCCCTTGCGCTCGATCGTCGCCTCCAGCGCGAGGCAATTCATCATGGTGGCGAGCATGCCCATGGTGTCGCCGGTGGTGCGCGACACCCCCTGCGCGGACACTTCGACGCCGCGCACGATGTTGCCGCCGCCGATCACCACCGCAACCTCGGTGCCGAGCTGGCGGGCGGCGATCAGATCGTCCGCAACCCGGTCGAGGGTCGGCTGATCGATGCCAAAACCCTGCTGTCCCGCGAGATACTCGCCGGACAGCTTGATCACGACGCGACGATAGACCGGATCAGTCATGAGCACTTTCCCCGTCCGGGCGCCGCTTCCGGCGGCAAGCCGGAAGGAACGTACCGGCGCTTACTTCTTGCCGCTGGCCGCTGCGACCTCGGCCGCGAAGTCGCTTTCCTGCTTCTCGATTCCCTCACCGAGAGCATAGCGCACAAAGCCCGCGATCTTCACCGCGCCGCCGACCTTGCCTTCGGCTTCCTTCACCGCCTGCGCCACCGATTTGCCGGTGTCGTGGATAAAGGCCTGCTCGAGCAGGCAGACTTCCTTGTAATAGGTCTTGAGGCCGGACTCGACGATCTTCTCGATCACGTTCTCGGGCTTGCCCTGCTGGCGATATTTGTCGGCGAGCACGTCCTTCTCACGCTTCACGACCGCCGGATCGAGGCCGGACGGCTCGAGCGCGAGCGGGTTGGTGGCCGCAACATGCATCGCGATCTGGCGAGCGAGGGCAGCGAGCTCGTCGGCTTTGCCGGGCGATTCGAGCGCGACGATCACGCCCATCTTGCCGGCGCCTTCGACGACGGCGCCGTGGACGTAGCTCGACACGACGCCCTGCTTCACTTCGAGCGAAGCTGCGCGGCGCAGCGTCATGTTCTCGCCGATGGTGGCGATCGCGTCGTTGATTGCGGCTTCGATCGTGACGTCGCCGACCTTGGCGGCCTTGATCTTCTCGACATCGGCACCGACGTCGAATGCGACCTGGGCGACCATCTTGACGAGGCCCTGGAACTGGCCGTTGCGCGCGACGAAGTCGGTCTCGGAGTTGACCTCGACCACGACGCCCTTGGTGCCCTTGGTGAGCGCGCCGATCAGACCTTCCGCAGCGACGCGGCCGGACTTCTTGGCAGCCTTCGACAGGCCCTTCTTGCGCAGCCAGTCCTGCGCCGCTTCCATGTTGCCGTCGTTTTCGGTGAGCGCGGCCTTGCAGTCCATCATGCCTGCGCCGGTGGACTCGCGCAGATCCTTGACCATCGCAGCTGTGATCGTTGCCATCGTTGAAAATCCTTCTTGCCTGCCGGTTTGCCGCGGCGTGGCATCAAACAGCCCCGCCGCGGTCCATCTCAGGAATTCGCGTCAACTGAAATGGTGGCCGGACTTATATCCGGCCAACCCATCGCTCTTTTTGACTATTCCGCTTCCGCGGTCAGCGCCTTGGCCTTGGCCACCCAGGCATCCGCACGGCTCGGCAGACCGACTTCTTCGCCGATCTTGTGCGCGGTGTCGTGATCGAGCTCGGCGAGCTGCCAGAAGTGGAAGATGCCGAGGTCGTTGAACTTCTTCTCGATCGCGCCCGACACGCCCGGGAGCTTCTTGAGGTCGTCGGCGGTGCCGCGCGGACCGGCAAGGCCCTGGAAGCCGCTCGAGGAAGCGGCCGGCAGCTCTTCGGCGACCGGACGAGCCGAGGCGCCGATGTCGATGCCCGAATCGCCCTGGGCGCGCGAGATGCCGTCGATCGCCGCACGTGCGATCAGGTCGCAATACAGCGCGATCGCGCGGCCGGCGTCGTCATTGCCCGGGACCACATAGGTGATGCCCTTGGGATCCGAATTGGTGTCGACGATCGCGGCGACCGGGATGTTGAGCCGCTGGGCTTCCTGGATCGCGATGTCTTCCTTGTTGGTGTCGATCACGAAGATCAGGTCGGGCAGACCGCCCATGTCCTTGATGCCGCCGAGCGAGCGATCGAGCTTGTCGCGCTCGCGCTGAAGCGTCAGGCGCTCCTTCTTGGTGTAGGAGCTGGCGTCGCCGCCGGACAGCACGTCATCGAGATGACGCAGGCGCTTGATCGAAGCCGAGATCGTCTTCCAGTTGGTCAGCGTGCCGCCGAGCCAGCGCGAATTGACGAAATACTGCGCGCAGCGCTTGGCAGCGTCCGCGACGCCGTCCTGCGCCTGGCGCTTGGTGCCGACGAACAGGATGCGGCCGCCCTTGGCGACGGTGTCGCTAACCGCCTGCAAGGCGGTGTGCAGCAGCGGCACGGTCTGCGCGAGGTCGACGATGTGGATGTTGTTGCGGGCGCCGAAAATGAACGGTGCCATTTTCGGATTCCAGCGGTGAGACTGGTGACCAAAGTGCACGCCAGCTTCGAGGAGCTGACGCATGGTGAAATCGGGTAGCGCCATAGTTTCAATTCTCCGGTTGGTTCCTCCGGAAACGTGTGAGCAAAACGGAGCGTTCTCGCCCCGGTTGCCACCGGACGGCCTTGTGAGCCATGTTTCCGTGTGAGATGGGGCGCTATATAGCGCCATTTCGGCCAGAAGCAAGGAAATAAGGGCCTTTCGGGGGCGGTTTTCGTCCCCCGAAGGCCCTCTTCCGTAAAGACCACGCCAGTCCGCAAAGACCTAGCAAAGACCTAGCATTTGGGCTGGTTCGGCGGGCACTTTTTCGCCGCCGGCGGTGGCGCCGCTGGGCGCGGTGGAGGTGCCGCCGGACGCGGTGGGGGCGGTGGCGCGACGGCCATCCGCGGCGGCGGCGGTGGAGCCGGCCGGGCGACCGGCGGTGGCGGCGTGGGCCGCGCCATGGGTGGAGGTGCAGGCCGGGCCATTGGCGGAGGCGCCGGCCGTGCAACAGCCACAGGCGGAGCCGCTCGGGCCGGCGGAGGCGATGCGACATGCGGCGGCGGTGCCGGGCGGGCAACGGGCGGTGGCGGCGACGGCCTCGCCACGGCCTGCGGCCGCGGTGCTGGAGCTGACGGCGACGGCCGGGCGGCCTGCGCTGGAGGCGTCGCGGGCAAGTTCTGCGGTTTGACGGGCTCGCGCGCGGCCGAGGGCGGCGGCGTGACCGGCTTACCCGCGGCGCCCGAGGGCGTGCCGGGCGGCGTGCCCGCAGCAGGCGACGACGCGCCAGCCGGCTCGCGAGTTGCAGACTTGCCGCCAGCGGGCACGCCACCGGGCGGGGTCTGAGCAACCGGCGGCTTCGGCGGTTGGCCGGGCGCAGCCGGATTCGCGTTGGGCGCAACGGTCGTCGGAGTGCCGGCCGTTGGCGCGCCAGGATGGGGCGGCAGCGTTGTGCCGGGCGCAGCCGTGGTCGGCGCCCCCGGATGCGTCGGCGCGGGCGCGCCGGGTGCATTTGCCGTCGGCGCCAAGGGCCTGCCGCCCTGCGGCGTCCCTGCCCCAGCCGGCGGCCCGCCTTGGGCGCCGGGAACCGGCAGCGTGTTGGCCTGCGGCAGCCTGGTCGGCGGTGCGGGGGGAGGCGTGCCGGTCGGCGCGACATTGGCCGGCGTCCCGGGAGGTGTCCCCGGCCTCGCCGTCGGCTGGACCGTCGCGCTCGGCGGCATCGGCGCCTTGCCCTGCTGGATCAGCGCGGCGCGCTGCGTAGCGGCTTGCGGCAACACTGGCGCTACCGGGTTGGCGCGGTCGGCAATCGTCGGCCTCAGATTGCCGGGCCCGGCCCCTCCTCCCGCTCCCGCGGGCGGGGCGGGCGGCCGGTTGATCACGGTGTTGATGACGGTGGTGTTATGGATGTTGTTGAAGACGATGTTGTTCGGCGGCGGCGCGACATAGACCGGCGGCCTGACGAACACCGGGATCGGCACGAACAGCGGCTGCGGCAGCACAAACAGGCCGACCACGGGCAGCGGCGGCTCCAGCACGATGAAATCCGGCGGCGGCGGCGGCAGATAATAGACCGGCGGTGGCGGTGGCGGCGCGAAGCCGAACACGGGGTCGCCGAACAGCAGCACGGGACGGTCGACATAGACGATCTCCTCCGGCGGCGGCGGCGGCACGTCATAGTCCATCATCGCGAAAGTCGGCGGCGGCTCGAGCGGCGCGGTCAGGATTGCAAGCCTGCGCCGTGCATCGCCGGCATGCGGACCGCGCGAATAACGACGCAGATACGACCAGTAGGCGTCCGGCGTATCGGCGCGATAGGTCCGCCGCCAGGTGATCGCCTCGCGGCGCGCCGCGACGATCGCCATCACGCGCTTCGACAGCGGGTCACCGGGATAGGCCGCGAGAAATTCTTCATAGGCCGGCAACGTGTCGCGCTCGAGCGCGGCCGCATAGGCGTCCTGCACGCCGAGATCGCGGATCGGCTTGTTGCGGATCGCGGCAACTTGGTCGGGCGCGGCCTCCGGCGGCGGCGCATCGGGCCCGCGCTCGAAGAACGAGAAGGGTGCCGATATCTTCGCCTCGTTCCAGGGCACCTGCGCGCCCTTGCTGGCCTCGTTGACGCGCAGGCGGACGCGGTCGAACACCTCCGCCAGCGGCAGACCGCCGGTGCGGATCATCTCCGCCAGCGATTGCGCATAAATGCCGTACGGGCCGGGCTCTTCCGGCGCGACCGTGCCGGGCGCGGCGTTGAAGGCGATCAGCATGTTCGGATCGGGCTCGACCAGCGCCAGTCCGCTCGCGATCGGCTGGCCGCCCTCGATGAAGGGCTGCGCGCGCGCCGCGTCGAGCACGACGATGTTGGCCTTGAGCGAAATGGAAGCGAGCTGGCGGGCGTAGTCGCTGATGCGCAGGCCTTCGGTCGGGATGTCGGTGTCGCGGGCGATGTTGGTATCGACCGGGATGAAATAGTTCTCGCCGGCAAGCTGCACGCCGTAGCCGGCCAGATAGATCATCGCGACGGTGCCGGGACCCGAGGCCTGCGCCTTCTGGATGAAATCGCGAAGACTCTTGCGCAGCGTGTCGCCGTCGAGATCGCGCGCGCCGACCACGTCGAAGCCCGCCGCTTGCAGCGTCTGCGCGATCAGGCCGGCATCGTTCGCGGTCGTCGCCAGCGGCGACTTGGCGTAGGCGCCGTTGCCGACCACGAGCGCGATGCGCTTTTCCTGCTGCTGCGCGCGCGCCGGATCGGGCGCGGCCGCAGCGAAGGCCAGGATCGGCAAGAGAAAACAGATGAAGGCCTTGTAGGTCCCACGCATGGCTTGCTTGCCCGCTATCGTTGTTGAGCTGCCACCGTACATGAGACGCGCGGCCGGCTGAATGGTTGTTGAACGAAAGGCGCGGATTGAGGCGGCGGCATGGCGCCCCCGCCCCATCAAGCCCCTGCGTCAGGCCCGCGTAAGCCTCACGACCGCATCGCGGCGCGAGCCGCGCTCAGCCCTGCGCGATCAGATCGACTGTTCCCGTGGTGAGCCGGTAGATGCCGCCGACGACCTTCAGCTTGCCCTGCTCCACCGCCGCATTGAGGATCGGCGCGGCCGTCTTCAGCTTGGCGATGTTGTCGACAACATTCTGCCGGATCGCCTTGTTGAGCACGTCACCACCCTGCTGCATCGCAGCCTTGGCGGCGGGCGCGATCGCATCGACCAGCGAGGGAATGTGGCCCGGCGGCGACGTGTTGTCCTTGATCGCCTTCAGCGTCGCATCGACCGCGCCGCAGGCATCATGACCGAGCACGAGGATCAGCGGCGCGTTGAGCACGGCGACTGCGTATTCCATGCTGGCGATGGTCTCGGTGCCGGCAAAGTTTCCGGCGACGCGGCAGACAAAGAGATCGCCACGGCCCGAGTCGAAGGCATATTCCGGCGCAATGCGCGAGTCCGCGCAGCTCAGCACGGCCGCGAACGGGTTCTGCCCGCCGGCCAGCGCTTCGCGCTCGTGCTTGAAATCGTGGCGCCGCGACACGCCGTCGACGTAGCGAGCATTGCCCTCCATCAACCGCTTCAGCGCCGCATCAGGCGGCAGCACGTTCTGCGGCTTTGGCGGCAGCTTGGCCTCCTTTGCCAGTGCGCCGTTGGCGATGGCTCCGCCGGCGAAGGCCATGCCAAACGCGGCGGCGCCAAACAGCATCGCGGACCGCCGCGACGGCGCGATGTCCTGATGCAGAGATTCAGAGCACTGGTCGCACATGTGATGTTTCCCCAGGGACAGTGGACGAATGGAAGCGTTGCGAGGATAGGTCCGCCGATGTGAAGAAATCACCAATGATAAATGATGCAACTGATGATTGCTGCACCGCGAACCATGCTGCAAAGCCGCAACGGTCGCTCGCCTCGCGCGCGATGACTGCACGAGCTTGCGCTCGTCTGCATATGTTTGCAATCGGCCGCTAAAGCTTGAACCGGAAAAAGCGCAGCAATTTTCCCTTGCGACAAACGCGGCACGCATTTGCGCGTAGATCAGGCCCCAACAACGATCCACGGCACGATGACGATTCTTCTAAATCTCATCGCGCTCTAGAGCTGCTGCACGTCCACCACGCCCGCGACCGCCTTGATCGCGCCGGCGATCTGCGGCGAGACCTTGAAGCGGCCGGGCAGCTTCATCTCGACCTCGGTCTCGAGGTCGAGCATCATCACCAGCGAGACCTCGCCGTCGCCGTTCGAGCGCGGCGCGATGCCGGGACTGCCGACTTTTGGCGCGGCGCCGTTCGAGGCCGCCATATCGGGTCCGGCCAGTCGCTTGGCGATCGACTCCAGCGGCTTGGTGTCGCGCACGAAGATGCGCAGGCCCTTCTGCGTCTTGGCGGCGGCGTCATCGAGCGGCTCGGCATGCAGCACGCGGGCGCGGACGTCCTCGCCCTGCAATTCCGCGCCCAACTGGAGCAGCACGGCGGCGCCCGGCTCGAGCACATCGCGGTATTGCGCGAGGCCTTCGGAGAACAGCACCGCCTCGAAATGGCCCGTGGGATCAGACAGCCCCATGATGCCCATCTTGTTGCCGGTCTTGGTGCGCCGCTCCATGCGCGACACCACGGTGGCCGCGACCTTGCCGGCGGTGGCGCCGGTCTTCACCGCGCGCGAGAACTCGGCCCAGCTCTGCACGCGCAGGCGCTTCAGGACAATCGCGTAATCGTCGAGCGGATGGCCCGACAGGAAGAATCCGATCGCGTCGTATTCGCGGCGCAACCGCTCGGCCGGCAGCCAGGGCTCGATCTGCGGCAGCATGATGGTCGGCGCGTCCGCCGACATGCCGAACATGTCGTTCTGGCCGATGGTCTCGGCCTGATGCGCACGCTGGCAGGCGGCCAGGATCGAGTCAGCGCCGGCAAAGACCCGCGCCCTGTTCGGCTCCAGCGTGTCGAAGGCGCCGGCGGCAGCGAGGCTTTCGATGATGCGCTTGTTGATCGCGCGCGGATTGACCCGCGCGGCGAAGTCGGCGAGCGAGGTGAACAGCCCGCGCCTGGTCCGCTCCTCGATGATCTGCTCGATCGCCTGGATGCCGACGCCCTTGAGCGCGGCAAGCGCGTAGTAGATCGTCTTGTCGCCGACCTCGAAGGTCGGGCCTGAGCGGTTGATGTTCGGCGGCTCGACCTTGATGCCGAGGCGCTGCGCCTCGGAACGGAATTCGGAGAGCTTGTCGGTGTTGTTGAGATCGAGCGTCATCGACGCCGCGATGAACTCCACCGGGTAATGCGCCTTCATATAGGCGGTGTGGTAGGACACCAGCGCGTAGGCCGCCGCGTGGCTCTTGTTGAAGCCGTAGTCGGCGAACTTTGCGAGCAGCTCGAAGATGGTCTCGGCCTGCCCCTTCGGCACGCCGTTCTTGACCGCGCCGGCGACGAAGATGTCGCGCTGCTTGTCCATCTCGGCGCGGATCTTCTTGCCCATGGCGCGGCGCAGCAGGTCGGCGTCGCCGAGCGAATAGCCCGACATCACCTGCGCGATCTGCATCACCTGTTCCTGGTAGATGATGACGCCGAAGGTCTCCTTCAGGATCGGCTCCAGCACCGGATGCAGATATTCCGGCTCCTCGTCGCCGTGCTTGCGCGAGCAATAGGTCGGGATGTTCGCCATCGGGCCCGGGCGATAGAGCGCGACCAGCGCGATGATGTCCTCGAAACGGTCGGGGCGCATGTCGACCAGCGCGCGCCGCATGCCCTGGCTTTCAACCTGGAACACGCCGACCACCTCGCCCCGCGCCAGCATCTGGTAGCTTTCGGCATCGTCGATCGGCAGCGTCGCGAGATCGATGTCGATGTTGCGCGGCTTCAGGAGCTTCACCGCGACGTCGAGCACGGTCAGCGTCTTCAGGCCGAGGAAGTCGAACTTCACGAGCCCGGCCGGCTCCACCCATTTCATGTTGAACTGGGTCACCGGCATGTCCGACTTGGGATCGCGGTACATCGGCACGAGTTCGCTCAAAGGGCGATCGCCGATCACGATGCCGGCCGCATGCGTCGAGGCGTGGCGGGTCAGGCCTTCGAGGCGCTGCGCGATGTCGAAGGCGCGCGCCACCACCGGGTCTTCATCGCGGAACGCCTGAAGCTTCGGCTCGCTCTCGATCGCGGCGGCCAGCGTCACCGGCGCGGCCGGATTCTGCGGCACCAGCTTGGTCAACTTGTCGACCTGGCCATAAGGCATCTGCAGCACGCGGCCGACGTCGCGCAGCACGCCGCGCGCCTGCAGCGTACCGAAGGTGATGATTTGCGCGACCTGGTCGCGACCGTAGCGTTCCTGGACGTACCTGATCACCTCGCCGCGGCGGTCCTGGCAGAAATCGATGTCGAAGTCCGGCATCGAGACGCGTTCCGGATTGAGGAAGCGTTCGAACAGCAGGCCGAACTTGATCGGGTCGAGGTCGGTGATGGTCAGCGCCCAGGCGACCAGAGAGCCGGCGCCCGAACCGCGCCCCGGTCCGACCGGAATCCCTTGGCCCTTCGCCCATTTGATGAAGTCCGACACGATCAGGAAGTAGCCCGCGTACTTCATGCGCATGATGACGTCGAGCTCGAACGCCAGGCGCTTGTCGTAGTCCTCTTCCGTGGTGCCCTG
Organism: Bradyrhizobium sp. Unk1; assembly: GCF_059512345.1. Taxonomy (NCBI): domain Bacteria; kingdom Pseudomonadati; phylum Pseudomonadota; class Alphaproteobacteria; order Hyphomicrobiales; family Nitrobacteraceae; genus Bradyrhizobium; species Bradyrhizobium sp. Unk1. Next base: position 188,045 of record NZ_JCAMOP010000007.1, on the reverse strand, counting down.
CGACAGGCCGTGCACGCGCAGGCGATTGGCGAGCCCCTCCTCCGCCTGGCGCTTCAGCTCGGCCGCCTCGACCGACGCGGCGTCGGAGCTTGCGGCGGCGCCGACCGTGAAGAACGGCAGGATCGGCTTGCGCGTCATCGGGCGGAACGAGCAGCGCTCGGCGATCTCCACCGTCGAGGCCAGCGCCTCCGGAATGTCGGCGAACAGCACCGCCATCTCGGCGCGGGTCTTGAAGCGGTGATCGGGCGTGAGCTGAACGCGATCGGACTCGGCGATCAGCCGCCCGCCGGCGATGCAGAGCAGCGCATCGTGCGCCTCGTAATCGTCGGTCGAAGCGAAATACGGCTCGTTGGTCGCAACCAGCGGCAGGCCCTTTGCGTAGGCGATGTCGATCAGCCCGCTTTCGACGCGGCGCTCCTTGTCGATGTTGTGGCGCTGCAATTCGACATAGAGGCGGTCGCCGAACAGGCCGGCGAGACGCTCGCAGCGCGTCGCCGCAATTTCGGCCTGCCCGCTGGCAAGCGCGAGCGAGATCGGACCGTCAGGGCCGCCCGTGAGTGCGACCAAGCCTTCGGTCTCACCGTCGAGCCAATCGAACTTGATGAACGGCGCGTGGCTGTCAGGCGATTCGAGGAACGCACGCGAGTTCAGCCGCATCAGGCTGCGATAGCCGCGCTCCTGGGCCGCCAGCAACACCACACGCGACGGCAGCAGCGCATTGCGCGCATTGGGATCCTGGTCGCCGAAATCGATCGCGAGCTCGCAGCCGACGATCGGCTGGATGCCGGAGCCCGCCATCTTGTCGGAGAACTCCAGCGCGCCGAACATGTTGTCGGTGTCGGTCAGCGCCAGTGCGGGCTGGTGGTCTTTTTTCGCGAGCTCGGCGAGCTTGGCGATCTTGATCGAGCCCTTGAGCAGCGAATAGGCCGAGTGAACGTGAAGGTGGACAAATCCGGCGCTCGGCATGGTCGCGTGACGGCCTCTTGCAGATGAGATGGAGCGGTCGCCGGCTCCAGGGGGATCATGAGGACATCCAGCCGACTCGCCTCACAATGGTGGGGCGTCACCGCTTCAGAGTCCACGCCGGAGCGACCGATCGGCCGCGTCGTCCCGCTTTTCCCCAAGGGCACTCCTGAGGGGGCAAGTCGGGTTCCCGAGCATCGGTTTACAAAACCGAAGCTCTAGAGCTGCGGAATCACCTGCGCCCAGATTGCGATCATCCCGACGAACAGCGAGATCGAGGCGAGTGCGGCGGCTTCTTCCACGAAAATCCTGAACATGGCTTGCTCCATCACCAGAACGTATGAAGAACATTGTTCTCATTTCGTTCTTGGGAGTCAAGCCGTCTCAGCCACCTCGAAATGGGATGGTTAACTCGCTGAATTCAAACAATAAAAAAGCCCCGGCCAACGGCCGGGGCTTCGACAACCGCTCCACGGAGAGCGATCAGTCTCAGTCGTTTGCTTAGTAGCGACCGATCAGCGGGCCGCCGAACTTGTAGTTCAGGCGAACGAGACCCATGTCGACGTCCTGGCGGATGCGCTCCGAGCCGGCGAAGCCAGCGAAGGTCACGTCCTTGTCGGACAGGAAGATGTGGTTGTACTCGACGCCAACCGACCAGTTCGGCGCGAAGCCGTATTCGAGGCCGGCACCGACCGTGCCACCCCAGCGGCTGTCGCTGGACGAGGAGAGCAGCGCGCCCGCCGTGCTGGAGATCTCGTACTTGTTGCTGACCACAGCCGCACCGCCCTTGACGTAGACCAGGACGTTGTTCCAGGCGTAGCCAACCTGACCGGTGATCAGACCGAACGCATCGATCTTGGTGCGGTTGCGGGTGGCGAACAGCGCGCTGGTGTTGTCGCCCGAGAAATCGGCCCAGTTGCCCTGGCCTTCCACGCCGAACACCCACTGGCCGGACTGCCAGCGATAGCCGATCTGACCACCGACCGTGCCGCCCGTCGCATCGTGCGAACCTTCGCGGCCAACGCCGACGAAATCCCAGGTCGCGTGCGACGAACCGCCGCCGCCGTTGATGCCGATGTAGAAGCCGCTCCAGTCATAGACGGTCGCGATCATCGCAGGCGCCTTGGTGTAAGGCCGCGCAGCGAGGTCAGCAGCCAGCGCCGGCGCAGTCGCGCTCAACGCGACAAGGCTCACAGCAGCAAGCAACAGATTCTTGTTCATTTGATTCCCGTTCCAGTTTCGTCGTTAGGCCCCCGGGCCGTGGCGTCGTCATATCAGCGCTCGACGGAATTGCTGTAACTCCGACGCAACAGTCGGAGCCAAAGGGCTGTGCTGCGTTAATGAATGTTTAGCAGCGCGCGCGGGAAACCCTTTGAAACAAGGGTTTTCATGAGTTCCAATGTCGACTACACGACGTATGCTGCATCTGTGCTTGGACACCTGATGCACGCACGATTGTGTGATTGGAGATTGATATGCGTAGACAGATTGCCCTCCCCATTGTCGCCACACTTTCGCTCGCAATCGCCACATTCGCGCTCACGCTGAGTGCCAGCACGCCCGCACGCGCATTCGGCACGCATCACGCGTTCTGCCTGACCGGCCAGGAATGGCCGGGGCTGAGCAATTGCACGTTCGACAGTTACGCACAGTGTCAGGCAAGCTCGTCGGGCCGCGCGCTGACCTGCATCGCGAATCCGTATTTCACCGGCCAGAGCGACGATCCCTACGCCTATCAGAATCGTCCGCGCGCGCAGACACCGGGCTATTCACCCGGCTACTACCCGCCGCGCTGAGATGCGCCGCGCCCGCTTCGCGCTCGTCACCATCGGCCTGCTCTTCTCGGGCGTGCCGGCGCACGCGCAGACCTACGATCCCAGCTATCCCGTCTGCATGCAGATCTACGGCCCTGTCGGCTATTTCGACTGCCGCTACACTTCGCTCGAACAGTGCAGATTTCTCGCCGTCGGCCGCTCCGCGAGCTGCACGGTGAATCCGTACTTTCCGCAGAAGAAACCGGGAGCTCCTCGCCGATCGAGGCGCATCGACTAGTGTCACGCGCCAATCGGGACGCTGATATGCGGCGCGCCCTGCGTTGGGTCTCTGGTGTTGACGCCGGCTGATCCCGGTTTAAGTACGACAACAAATCTTGCAGGGGTGGCGACGTTCGCTGGGCTGGTTCCCGTTGACGCCACCAATGCAGGACACATGACGACCTCGCCTCACGCGACCTCGCCCCCCGCCTCAGCGCCCCCTCACCTCGCCATCGTCCTGTTCTCGCTCGCGATGGGTGGCTTTGCGATCGGAACCACCGAATTCGCATCGATGAGCTTGCTGCCGTTCTTCGCTGCCGACCTCGGGATCGACGAGCCGGCCGCGGGGCACGCGATCAGTGCCTACGCGCTCGGCGTGGTGCTGGGCGCGCCGCTGATCGCCGTGCTTGGCGCGCGGTTCGCCCGGCGCACCCAGTTGCTGGCCCTGATGGCCGTGTTCGCGCTCGGCAACGCGCTCACCGCGCTCGCGCCGGGCTTCGGCTGGATGATCGCGGCGCGATTTCTGTCGGGATTGCCGCACGGCGCCTATTTCGGCATCGCCGCGCTGGTCGCGGCCTCGCTCGTTCCGCAACACCGCCGCTCGCAGGCGATCGGCCAGGTGATGCTCGGCCTGACCTCTGCCACGATCATCGGTGTGCCCTTGGCCAATCTGATCGGCCAGGCGGTCGGCTGGCGCGCGAGCTTCGGCCTCGTATCGTTGCTGGCGTTGATCACGGTCCTGCTGTGCGCTCTGTTCGCGCCGCGCGACCAGGGCGGCCAATCGGATCCGCGGCGAGAGCTTGCGGCGCTCAGAAGCGGCCGCGTCTGGATCACGCTCGCGATCGGCGCCATCGGCTTCGGCGGCATGTTCGCCGTCTACACCTATCTCGCTACGACCCTGATCGAGGTCACCAAGGTCAGCCCCGCGGTCATTCCGTTCTTTCTCGCCGTGTTCGGCATCGGCGCCACGCTCGGCAATCTGTTCGTGCCACGCTTTGCGGACCGCGCGCTGATGCCGACGGCAGGCGTCATCCTGCTGTTTTCAGCGGGCGCGCTCTCGGTGTTTCCGCTTGCCGCCGGCAATCCCTGGCTGCTGGCGGCCGACGTCTTCGCGATCGGCGCCAGCGTCTCGCTCGGAGCCGTCCTGCAGACGCGGCTGATGGACGTCGCAGGAGACGCACAGGGGCTCGCTGCTGCGCTCAACCATTCGGCGTTCAACACCGCCAATGCGCTCGGCCCGTTCCTGGGCGGCCTTGCCATACGCGAGGGGTTGGGCTGGACCTCCACCGGTCCCGTCGGAGCCGCGCTCGCGCTTCTTGGCTTCCTGATCTGGATCGTCGCCTGGCGCGACACTGGGCCCGCGCCTGTCGAGATCACTCCAGCGAGCGACGGAGCTTCGCTGAAGAACGCTCCCACGAGGCCGGCGCCACCGCTGGCGCCGGATGACCGAAGCCGTTCGGATGCCGTCAGGGATCCCGTGGCTTGAGCGGCAGCTCAGCTCTGCCAGGGCGTATTGCGGATGCGCGTACACGCGTTGGGCTTGCGGAAGCTGGGATCGTGATCCTCGATGTAGTCGAAATTCACCGTCCCAAACGTCGTCTGGGGTTTCTTCAGGGCTGAACAGGTCTGCACCTTCAGGAACTCGTTCTTGAAATCACCGCGCGGAAACGCCGATATCACCTGGTCGCGCTGCTCCGGCGTGTAGTCGTCATAGCCAACGCCCACGACATCCACCAGGACGCCTGCGTTCGTCAGGGCGATTTCCGGCCTCATATGTTGCGGGATGCCGGGGGTGGTATGCAATGCGATCGCTTCCCACACCAGATCGGCCTGCGGCTCGGCAATGCCGCGCGCGCGGAGGAAGTCGCGCGCGGCGTCGGCCCCGTCGACCTCAAATCGTTTCGTCGCCGTATGGTAATGATCGACAAGGCCGAGGTCGTGAAACAGCGCCGCGACATAGAGCAGTTCGGCATCGAATTTCAGCTTCTGACGCAGCCCCTTCATCGCGCCGAACACGTAGACGCGAACCGAATGGTTGAACAGCAACTCGTCTTCGTAACTGCGCACCAGCTCGGTGGCTTCGCGCGCCAGCTTGCTGTCGGGGATTTTGACGCCGGAAATCACGCTCGTCATTTTCAAGCTCCTGCTTTGCATCTGTTTCGGCCGATGCCGTTCTTGGGCCGTCAGGCGGCCTTCTCGACGGCGGCCTGCGGCGTTCTACGGAAGCTGATCGCCATGCGATTATACGTGTTCATCAGACCGATCGCGATGGTGAGGTCGACGAGCTCACGCTCCTCGAAGACCGCGCGCGCGGCTTCATAGGCCTGATCCGGCACGCCGGTATCGGCGACGCGGGTCACCGTTTCGGCCCATGCGAGGGCGGCGCGCTCGCGCGCGTCGAACAGATTGCCGGCTTCCTCCCACGCCTGCAGCAGCGCGAGCTTTTCGATCTTCACCCCACTCTTGAGCAGATCGCGCATATGCATGTCGAGGCAATAGGCGCAGTTGTTGATCTGGGATACGCGCAGGTAGACGAGGTTGACCAGCGCCACTGGAAGATTGCTCTGCATGATGTAGCCGTAGACGCCGCCCAACGCTTTCACGCCGGCCGGCGCGATACGGTCGTAGTCGAGACGCTTGGTCATTGTCCTGCTCCTTGATGATCGATGCCCGGCCCTAGTCTCCCCCCATAGATGCCCCTGCCATGGTCCACAGAAAAGCACCAAGAACGCACGAAACTCGTGTACCAAGGGGCATGACCAAACCGCTGCGGCTGGAACTGGATCGCTCTGCGAAGACGCCGCTGGCCGAGCAGATCCATGGGGGCATCAGGGCCGCCATCTCGAGCGGCGTGCTCGCACCCGGAGCGCGCCTGCCCTCCTGGCAGGATCTGGCAGCCCAGCTTGGCGTCGCGCGGGGCACCGTGCGCGCGGCATATGAAAAGCTGGCCTCCGCCCAACTGATCGTCGCGTCACGCGCAACTGGAACGCATGTCGCGGATCGGCCGTCCTTTCCCGTTCGGAAGGACAAGGCCCCGGCCCCCGGCTCGTTCATGGAGATGTACCAGGAGCTCACGGCGGGGCCGGCGATCTTCCAGATGGGCGTGCCTGCGCAAGAGACTTTTCCTGCCACGCTGCTCGCAAGGATGCGCGCGCAGGCGGTTCGCGTCGAAATGAGCGCGCCGGCGATCTATCCGGATCCGCGCGGCGAGCTCGACTTGCGACGCGAGATCGCAGCCTACCTTGCGCTGGCGCGCGGGATCGAGTGCACGCCGTCGCAGATCATCATCACCAGCGGCTTCAGCGGCGGCCTCGGATTGGCGCTCCGTGTCCTCGGCCCCGAGCCAAAGACGAAGGTCTGGGTGGAGAATCCGGGCTTTCCCTTCACGCGGCACGGTCTCGCGCTTGCAAGACTGTCGATCGCGCCGATCCCGGTCGACGCTGACGGCATCGATGTCGATTACGGCCTGAAACATGCTCCCGACGCCGCGCTCGTCGTCGTGACGCCCGGACAGCAGGCGCCACTCGGATCCACATTGTCGCTGGCAAGGCGTTCGCGCCTGCTCGACTGGGCCACCCGGCGCAAGGCGTGGGTGATCGAGGATGACTATCTCAGCGAGCTTCAGCTCAAGGGCCGGGCCACGCCGGCACTCGCCTCGCTCGATCGCGCGGGCCGCGTCATCCACATCGGCTCTTTCAGCAAGACCGTCACCCCTGCCCTGCGGCTCGGCTTTGTCGTTGCGCCGGCGGCTCTCGCATCGCGATTTGCCGAAGCCGCGGCTTGCCTCGCACCGGCGCCCGGGCCCGCGGTGCAGCTCGCCACCGCCGATTTCATGCGCGAGGGCCATTATCTGCGGCATCTCCGGCGCACGAAGCGGGTCTATGCCGCGCAAGGCGATGCGTTGCTGAAAGAGCTTCGGACGCGCACCGCCAACGTTGCGCTTGCCGGATTGGCCGCGGTCCTGCGACTGCCGGATGGAGCGCCCGATCTCGCCATCGCCAGGGAAGCGGCATCGTTCGGACTGGCGCCTACTCCGCTGTCGCTGTGGTATGCGTCCACGGCTTCGGCGCGCCCCGGTCTGTTGCTGGGTATCGCCACATCGCCGCAAAAGCGGATCGAAGCGTCCTGCGACAGGCTCTTCGAAATCATCGATCGTCTGACGTGACGAACGCCCGTGCAGGTCTTTCGAGAAAGCACGGCGTCACGTTCCGTGACCCCGCAATCGCCGTTGGTGTGAATTTGCGTGATATAGCTGCGACGCGCCGCCCGACGCAATAACGCCGGCCGGCATGCCACCGAAAGTTGTATGCGCGCCGATCATCATGTAACGTCGGTGTGTATCTTCACCGCGCGTGGCCCAGTCGTTACATGCTTGCCCGTATTTTGTTTTTCGTGGCCATGCTGCTTCCATGCGCACTGCATGCCGAGGAAACGCCTTCCGAAAAGGCCGGATTTGCGCGCAAGCTGACGATCTACCTTGCCAAGGGGGCACCGGACGCGTGCGGTCCTGGCTGCGACCGCTGGATCGCCATCGAGGGCGAGATCGATGGGGACGCCAGCCAGCGCATTCGCCGTTTCCTGGCCGGCGTCAAGGACACGCAACGTCCGATCTACCTTCATTCGCCCGGCGGGAACGTGGAGCAGTCCTACGTCATCGGCCGGCTGCTGCGCAGTCGCAAGGCGGTCGCCCGGGTCGGCCGGACGATCGCGACGGCGTGCGCCGCCGGCACGCAGGTGGACGCCGCATGCCTGAAGACCAAGGCCGCCGGCGGCGAGGTCGAGGCGGAGCTCACGACCTATCATGCGATGTGCAACTCGGCCTGCGGCTACCTGTTTCTCGGGGCGACATCACGCGAGGTCGCTCCCGACGCCGCCCTGGCGGTCCATAACTCCAGGCTGGTCCTCGTCTTTCACGGGCATCCGGCGCCGCAGGCGGTCGCGGAATACAGGCAGCGCCGGATCGCGAACGCCGACCGCGACCGAGCTGCATTCATCGCGGCGATGGGGATCAGCCGCGAGCTCGACGGTCTCATCCGTACCGTGAAGTTCGAAAACCTGCATATGCTGACGCGACCCGAGCTCTATCGTTTCGGAATCGACACCCGACCGTTTGCCGAGGGGATGTGGAGGCTGGAGAAGGCAACGCGGCCGTTCATCAGCAAGATCGCGGTGATGAAGAAGGAGAGCGGCTCCTCGTTCCGAACGATGGAATGGCGCATGTTCTGCGAAACCAGGAATCGCATGCCGCTGATGTTCGCGGGCGAGATCGACGAGGCGAGCGTCGGCAAAAGTACGGTCATGATGACGGCAGACGCCGACAAGGACCAGGAAGCCGGAGGGTTTCCGGTGCGAGCCGCAAAGTACGAGATGTGGAGCGGCAGCATCGACCCTGACATGGTCAAGGCGATCATGGCCTCCCGCTCCCTCCATGTCCGGCGCACCACGCCGATGCCGGACGAAAAGGTGGACGTCGCGAAATTCGACATCGACCTGACGGGCCTGGCGTCGATGCGGACTGAGCTTGCGGCGGCGTGCTCGTCAGTCGCGGCAAAGCCGAACGGTCCCTGGCCGGCGAGCCCTCGGCCAGCAATTCCGCTGCCGAACGTCACCGCACCGCCTTCGGCAGCGCCGTCGCCGTAAGCGCAGGAGCGCAATTCGAAGGCCCGTGGCATAACGTAGCTTCACTCTGGGGCCGTTGCTGACTTCGCCTGCACCACCTCGGAAATACGCATTGGGCCCACGAGCGGATCTGTACGCCACCGGCTGAATGGACGAACCCGTCACCTTAAGGAGAACTCAGGGAACAAGCACCGCTGGCATTAATCCTGTCGGCAGCGGTACAAACTGATTCTGCTGCCCCCGAGCCATCGCCAGGATCGCCAATGCAATTGCAAGGACCGCCAAGAGTCTGGCCATCAATCAAATCCGCTGAAGATCTTGTTGGTACGTACGAGATGATCTTGGCTTTGCGCTCCTTTGGAAAGGCAATCGTTCGACAGCGACTGGGATCGACCGGTCACAATCAATACATGCATGCCGAAGAAACCAGCACCGTGAACATGTCGACGTCGAACTCGCTCTCCAGGCTAAGTCCGAACCGCTCCAGCCATTTATCCTGAGCCAGGTAGGCCAACTTCTCTCGCGCCTGTGGGCAATCAAATTTGAGCCTTCCAACATTCTGAAGGTGATGGACCATTTCGTGTACCAGGACCGATTGGTCGGTCGGCGAAGTGCCGCCCCAATCATCAGGAAGCAGGATCGTTCTCGTCTCGTTGTCGTAAAGTGCCACAACCCCGCGCTGCCCATCGCTTTCCATGAAGCCTTGCGAAAAAGTACGGTCTCTTGCGCGCAACCTCGCAAGCTCCATCTTCGACGCAAATTCAACGACGGGACGCTGTTTGATGGCAGGCAGGTCGAAATTCGATGAGAGCCAAGTCACAATGTCATCGAACTGGGCTTCCGCAAGTTGCGCTGCATCGGAATGCAACGAAACCGAACGCGACTTGGCGGACGCGCTGCGCTCCGAAGCATATTCGCAATCGGCTTTGGTGGACGTGGCTAACGTTAGGGAAGCTATCGCCGCGACCAAGAGGAATTGCTTGAACATGACCCTCTCCTCAGAGGCTGTTCGAAAAGAAACTCTTCAAAAAATCAGTCGGCCGTTGAATGGCTGGAACATAGCATTCGCCTGGCGACGTCGTTGTGAACCCATTCACATCCAAAGAACTCACAACGCCGGTCACATGCTGGTGAGCGGCGCGCCTCGTACTTGCTTCCTTCAGGTGATGTTGAGAACTATTGCGAGCAGAGCTCCATCGCCCGCTCTTCTTGAGTTACTTTGCGGCCTGCTGCGGCTGGGGTGGCGGCGGTTTGGGGACCGACGTCAGCATGCGAATCTTCCATTGCCCGTCCTCACGAACATCGAGAGCGGTCCAAACAACGGTGAAGTCTATGGGAGCGCCTGTCTCGCTGCTGCCAGTCACGCGAGATTCGCCGGTGACCAGAGCCATGTTTTCTGACAATGGCTGAACCTCGGTCGTCTTGACCTCGAGGCGACTAACTCCCGCCTTGAAAGCGTTCTCATAGTATCTGGTATTGTCCACTACGCCGTCTTCAGTCACTCGCATATAGTTCTTGGTATAAAGCGTAGTAATGCCGGCGGCGTCCTTGTTGCTGAAGTATTGCTCGTATGCTGAACCTATCTTTCCAACTTCCTCCTTGAGATTTTGATCTGACGCAGTCGCGGGAATTGCAGATAGTAACAGCGAGATAAATACAGCTCCAAATCTGCGCATGATGTCACTCCCTACTGTTGATACCTCGCCAGCCGAGAGGTCGCGCCTTTGCGGACCCCACTGTTTGCTCGAACTTTATTGGTTCGTCTTCATGGTGGCAGCAGAGCGGCCGCGATTCCGCCGCCAGGGTCAGGCGGCCGCACGAACAGAAAGCGGGAGGTCGCCGGTATTTCCGCGTCATCTCTGCCGTCCTGGCCGATCAGGATCAATCCGGCTCCGCCGTTTGCCACGTTGAAAACCACCGGCTCTCCGCTCCACGTCTTGATTGGCTGCATTCCCACGATGAGGAATTCGCCCATGGGCTGATCAAGATATTGAAGGCGCAATTGGGGACCGACCTCCGCTGCCGCAAGTTCAAAGCCGAGCTGTCGGGCCCGCGCGTAAATGACGGCCAGAGGCACGCTATCGGTTTTAAAGCCGAGCTCGACAGCGGATACCGCCACAAGCGCCACGTCTATCTTGTTGGCACTGACGGTGAAGGCCGGTCGAGCCAGAACTTCCGCGGCCAGCCCACCGATATTGCAACCTACGGCATCCAATGCATTGCGCAACGCAATGGAGTTGCCAAAGGTGCCGACTGCAATCGTCCTCCATGTCGAAACATCGCGGGCGGCCCCGATGAGTTTTTGCGGCAAATCAACCGCACGAACTTTGCCGAGCTTCAGTTGATTCTGTAACACGTCGCGCGCCGAGCATTGTCCCCACGCCTCGGGCGCGACCTGAAGCAGGGAAGCGGCACAGAGCAATGCAACCATCAGGCAATGCCTGCCCCGCCCCGCGATGGGATGGTGATTTGGTGCGGCACGATCCGCATGGCTCGTCAGAATGCACATGTCGAAGATCGACTTGTTGCAAAGTTCGACTGAAAAAACCCGCCTCCGAGTCAATGGGAAGAACGGAGGCCCAATGAAAAACATTGTCCGACCGCACTCAAAAGGGGGGCCGGAGGCGGGGCACTATTGGCTCAAGTATTCCAATTTCAAATGAACGGGCGGCAGTCCGTAAGCCCGATCGCCCGTCGCATCAAACCGAAAACGGAATGACGTTGCTGAAACTAGCACCACGAGTCCGACGGTTCAATCTGCAACTCTGCCCACCAGCGTGCATAACGCGCTTCGCCGCGATCACATTCCTCGCGCCGTCGCGCGCCCGCCGGCCGCGCCCTCACCTGCATCGTCACTTCGTTTTTCACAGGGCAAAGTGACGATCCCCATGCCGGTCACAATCGGACGCACGTAGACGCCAGTGTATTCGCCGAGCCATCCTTGGGCGCGTTAAATGCGCTGCGCTTGCCTTGCTCCGCGGGGCTCCCTTGGCATCTGTCATTGCTGCCGGCCAACGGTTTCACTATCGACCCGCTTGATGGCCGGTGGATTCCACACGCCGGTCAATGCGTCCGACTTTGGCGCATAAAGGCGCATGGTGAGGTTGAACGGGCCTTTGGGCGCGGGCAGCCAGTTGGCTTCGCGATCGCCGCCGGGATTGTCATTCTGGAAGTAGAGTGTGAGCGACCCGTCGGCGTCGCGCTTGAACGGCATCCAGCTGCTCACCGCAAAGCGATTGAGTGGATTGGCAACCTGGAAGCCTTCATCGTCATACAGGGTGATTGACCAGAATGCCTCGACCGGCGGCACTGCGTCCTTGGCTAAGCGGACGATGTATTTGTTTGCGCCGTCGAGCGGCTTGCCGTTTTCATCGCCAACACTGTTCGGGTAGATCGCGTCCTCCGGCAGATTCGCGCCGAGTCCAAGCTGGGCGACGATCGCGCGCTTCAAGTAGTAGTTCCCGTAAACGCCCATCGTGTCCGTGTTCATGGACCAGTGATTTGCGACGCGCGCCAGCGTTGGGATTTTCCATGCCATCAGTTTCTGCGCCTGAGCCGGCGCATCCTCGATCGCTTTCCGTACCGTGGCATCGGCTTTGGTCATATCGAAGTTCTTGCCCGGTTCGAGCCCTATCCGCGCCATGCGCGCGATGATCGGCTCATCTGTGATGTGTGGCGGGTGGACCTTGGATAGCTCCGCCGCATAGGCAAAAAACTTATCGCCTGCCATCGTGTCGACTTGCAGCTTCGGCGGCGTCTTGACGTCAACGTTGGGATCGATCGTCTGTGTCACGGCGACCGGGGGCTTACCCCATCCAGATAGCGGTGTGATCTTGTACCCCTTCTGCACCTCGTGAACCGGAGCATAGTCGGCAGGACCATCGGTCTTGGTGCGCCCGATGATCCAGACATAAGGCGTCGGCGCGTCGATACGCGCGAAGCCCGCCGGCACGTTTCCGTTCCAGCCCGGCGGCACGACCAGGAAATTCGCTGCCTTGGTGCCTGTCGTACGCCATCCCGGCGACGCGAACACATCGGTCCACATGTCGAGCATCGGCAGCAGGTAGTAGCGGCCACCGGTATCAGGAACCGAAACGACCATGGGTTCGCGGGTCAGGTCGAGCCAAGCGCTCGAATACAGCGTGTCGAAATTGGGCCGCACCACCACCTTCATGTCTGCGGTCGGGTAGGCCTGGATATTGTCGAACGTGTTCGGAGGACCGCCTATTGCCGCAGTTTTAGGATCGGAATTGATGAGCTGCTTGCGCGTCAGGTCCATCGTCACGAGCGGATAGAAGTAAACATACGCCTCCGCAGCGATCGCTTGTGCCTCTTCCGCCGAAATCGATTGGGCGGCGCTCGGGGTCGAGGTTGGCACCATGAAAATCAGACCTGACAGGATCGCAGCAAGCGACGACAGTTGCCTTTTCATGAAGGTCCTCCCGAATATCCCTGCACCGGCGACCAATGGTCCCTGGGGATGAAATAGCACCCCGCTTTGGGGCTTTTCCCCACCTTCCAACTCAGGCAAAGAACGGACGGTGGGTAAGCCAGCTAAGAAGCGAAGCGCCGCGTTCTGGTTTGATTTAGATCAAAGGACGTCCGCTCTGGGTCCACGGGCGGTATTGCTCTGACCGATCGCGGCGCTCCCGCTTGCCCCTCGGAAGCTGGCACTTGGCGATTGTGAGCCGACGCCCGAGACCGGCGTGTAGATGACGAGCTTAGCGCCGGATCGTGATTGGCCTGAATGCTTTCCTGTTCAAGAGGCGTCTAGCTCTCACCTCATTCATTGCTCCCGCACGCCTCCCTTCCTCAGCCCACCGACAATGTCGTCGATCTCACGCCGAAACTGCGGGTTAGTTGAGAATGCATAAACAAGTTGACCGTACGCCTGCACGGTGAAGTTTGGTCGAACCTTGTTCAATTCGGCTAACGCCTGCCGGGCCTGCTCCAATTGCCCGGTAGTTCCGTAAGCCGAGACCAAATCTACATAGGCGTACCAGTACGAGTTGTTCAGATTGACCGAGCGCCTGCATTCCTCAATGGCTTCTCCATATTCGTGCAGATGCAAGTGTGCATGGCAGAGCCAGAAACGCCAAAGAAAAGCAAAAGGATCTTTGGGACTGAGACGGAGAGCCAACTGGGCCGGGGAGAAGGCTTCGCGCGCCCGCCCGGAGGCGATAAGTGTGATTGCTTTACTACCGTAGGCAGCTGGATAATTTGGATCAATTTCGAGCGCAGCATCGTATTCAGCCGATGCCTCCTCAGGGTGTCCAAAGAGAAGAATGTTTCCCTTGATCGCATGAGCCCTCGCGCTTGCCGAGCTTTTGGACAGAACTCTGTCGATGAGGTCGATCGCTTGCTTTTTGTCTTCAACAACGGACGCAGACCATCCGTTATTCACATCCGCAGCTAAACACTGCGCTTTCCCAACCATGGCCTCAACGTTGTCCGGATCGAGCCGTAGCGCGCTGTCGAACAAGTCCTTTGCTTGAGCATTTTCTGTCTTCTGCCGCGTCTCATAGAACTTTGCCCAGCCGCGCATACTGAAGTCCATGGCGTCAGGATTGCGTGATCGGTCTGTTTCGCTACGACGGCTTTCGGCCTGGATCAGTTCAACGTTGAGCGAGCGGGCGAGCCGCACCGTGATCTGGTCCTGCAAGGCCGCGACATTGGTACGATCGCCGTCGAAACGATCCGACCAGACGTCGCGCCCGCTCGGAAGATCAGTAAGGGATACGTTGACCCGGACCTGATCCCCGTTGCGCCGCACCGCGCCTTGGACTGCCCAGCGGATACCAAGGTCCTTGCCGAGCGCCCTAAAGTCGATCTGCTTGTTCTTGTATGTAAAGGCCGTTCCGCGTCCGATGACGAACGCGCCGGGCATTTGCGCGAGGTCGGTCGTCAGATCGGTCGCAATGCCATCAGCGAAATAGTCCTGCTCCGGATCGTTATTGAGGTTCGCGAACGGCAGGACGACGAGAGATAACCGGGGAGCGATGTCGGGCCGTACCGTAGCCTCCATCTGGGTCCTTTGCTTTTCCGGAAAAGCGTCCGTGCGAAGGGTCTTCCACGCATTCCAATACCCGACGAAGCCCCCCGCGATCGCGCCGACGGCGGCAATCGAGGCAAGCGCCCCGCCGATTAACTGCAATCGTGCCCGCAGGCGCCTCTTTAGATTGCGATCGGACGGCGGTTTCCCCGGTTGCTCCTTATCGGATGTCGCTTTGTCCGGTTGCTCGTCGGACATCGGTTTGTCCGGTGGGTCGTTGGATACTTCCGAGTTCGTCACCGTTGCCTCCCCGCAGGGGCCAAACGCCCGGATTCCGAAGAGTAGCAAATCTTCGCGTCTTCGTTTTGGTCAGGGTTGCAGACTAAGTTTACCTCCGCTCAGGTTGTTGCTTGGCAAGCGACGGTTCTTCCGCTTGCGAAGCCTGAACCTGGATCACGCCACTGAAGACGAACCTTCATCGAGATTGAACCGGAGGTTCGCTCCTCAAACGTCGCTCGATACATGCCTCTTGGACAGTTTACACAGCTATGGAGGTAGCCCATGCCGATCGTTCAATTTACTCGCTTCAAGACCGACAAGGTCGAGGAAACGGTCCAGATCATCAGGCAGGCGAAGAAGATCTTTGAAAAACACGGTGCCGAATTTCTTCGGCTCTCCCGTTTCCACACCGGTCCCTGGGCAGGAGAGTTGCTGGTTACGACGCGCTACTCCAGTTGGGAAGTTTACGGCAAGGTGCAGGAGGCCGTTTCAAAGGACCCGGAGTTTGCGCAGGTGCAGGCTGAAGGAATGAAGATTGCCGAACTACAGGGCCGTAACATCGCCGTCAGCATCGATCTCTAGTCGGGGCGCCGCCCCGCAAACCACAATAAGCGCGGAGGCCACGGGACATATGCCGGTGGCCTTCCCGATCTGATTGCAACGTTCTACGCCCTAGACTGGCGTGTAGATCACGAGCTTCAGCGCGGGATCGTCATTGGCCTGAAAACTCGTGTGCTCGAAATGGAGCACGCCCAGAGTCGGATGAGACATCGTCTTGAGGCCCGAGGCGGTGCTGCGGATCTCGTGGGCTTCCCACCATTTGACGAATTCCGGGCTGCCCTGCCGCAGCCGTGTCAGCAACTCCGCAAAGGCGGGATCGCCGGCCCAGACGTCGTGGGTGGCGCGAAACATCGCGACCATGCGCTTGGCGACCTCCGCCCAGCCCGCGCCGTAAGCCTTGCGCGTCTGCTTGTTGGTCATCATCAGGAGCATCGTGTTGCGATCCTCCTCTGGCAACCGGCCGAACGCAAAAACCTGCTCGGCGGCGTCGTTCCAGGCCAGCACGTCCCAGCGCCGCCCGGTGATATAGGCCGGATGCGGCAGGCTCTCGATCAGCCGCAGGATCGGCAGCGGCACGATCTCGCGCACGAACGCCCGCTTGTCGCCGTCGCGCGCCAGCGCCTTGAGATGCGCATGCTCGGTCTTGCTCAGGCGCAGCGCACGGGCGAGTGCGTCGACGGTCGTGACCGAGGGGCTGACGGTGCGGCCCTGCTCGAGCCGGATGTACCAGTCGACACCGATGCCGGCGAGCTGGGCGACCTCCTCGCGGCGCAGGCCCGCGGTGCGCCGGCGGCTGCCCGCGGGAAGACCGACCGTCTTCGGCGTCAGCTTTTCGCGGCGGGACCGCAGGAAGTCGCCGAATTCGATGCGGCGCGGGTCGGCCATGACGAGCGTCCTCGATGGAGGGCCTGAAGAATACTAGGATAATACCAGGCCTTCCTGACCTTTCCAAGACGGCGCATATGCCCGTTCACCCGACTTTGAGGTGAACATCATGAAAGCTGCCGTACTCAAATCCTTCGGATCGCCGCTGGTGATCGAGAATGTGCCGGAGCCGGTGCTCGGCACCGGCGAGGTCATCGTCGACGTCGTCGCCACGCGCGTCCTGTCCTACATGAACGAGGTTTTCAGCGGGATGCGAAACTACGCGCTCGACCTGCCGATCATCCCGGGTCCCGGCGGCATCGGCCGGGTGCGCGCGATCGGCCCGGACGCGACCAAGCTCGCCGTTGGCGACTGGGTGTTCTGCGACCCGACGGTGCGTTCGCGCGATGACATCGTGGCGCCCGATATCGCCCTGCAAGGGCTCACGGCCGCCGGCCCCGGCGGTATGCGCCTGCAACGGCATTTTCGCCACGGCTCCTATGCCGAGCGGATGCGCGTGCCGACCGAGAACGTGAAACGGCTTGGCGCGCTCACGTCCGCGGAAGCCTCGCAATGGTGCGCGCTGGGGACGGCGCTGGTGCCCTATGGCGGCTTCCTCGCCGCCAACCTTCAGCCCGGCGAGACCGTGCTGGTGAGCGGCGCCACCGGCAATTTCGGCAGCGCGGCCGTCTCCGTCGCGCTCGCGATGGGCGCGGCCTGCGTGGTCGCGCCCGGTCGCAACGACAGGATTTTGGCCGACCTCGTCCGCCGCTTCGGCGATCGGGTGAAGCCGGTGAAACTCACCGGCAACGAGAGCGACGACTGCGAAAGCATGAAGCGCGCCGCACCGGGGCCGATCGACTGCGTGTTCGACATCATGCCGCCCTCGGTCAGCACGACCGTCGTACGCGCGGCGATCATGACGGTGCGCGCTTACGGCCGCGTCGTGCTGATGGGCGGTGTCGGCATGGCGGGCGGCGCCGGCCTCGAGCTGCCCTACCCCTGGATCATGCGCAACTGCATCAGCATCCACGGCGTCTGGATGTATCCGCCGGATGCAGCGAGCCGCCTGATCGCGCTGGTGCGCGCCGGACTGTTGCGGCTGGAGGAGTACGAGACCACGGCCTTCGACCTCGACCATGCCAACGACGCCGTGGCACATGCGGCCGCCAATGGCGGACCGTTCAAATTGACGGTGATCAGGCCGTAACGGCCCCTCCGCTGCGGCGATGCGCCGTCGCAGCCGATAGGCCCGACATGTCAAATGGCTGGAAGGCGTCACCCCGATCGTAGCCGGCCAAGGCCGGCTACTGTGCATGGGGTTGTTTTCGCACTTTTTATTATTCGAGCTCGACGACCTGGCCGTTCGACAGCGACACGCGCCGGTCCATGCGGCCGGCCAGCTCCATGTTGTGGGTCGCGATCAGCATGGAGACCTTGGTCGCCTTGACCAGCTGCATCAGGGCCTGGAAGACGTGATCGGCCGTGTGCGGATCGAGGTTGCCGGTCGGCTCGTCCGCGAAGAGCACCCGCGGCGCGTTGGCCACCGCGCGCGCGATGGCGACGCGCTGCTGCTCGCCGCCCGACAGTTCCGCGGGCCGATGGGTGATGCGGTCGCCGAGGCCGAGATAGCCGAGGATCTCCTTGGCGCGCTTGACGCTCTCCGACTTCTTCAGGCCGCGGATCATCTGCGGCATCATCACGTTCTCGAGCGCCGAGAACTCCGGCAGCAGCCGGTGCGACTGGTAGACGAAGCCGATATCGGTGCGGCGAAGCTGGGTACGCTCGATATCGGGCAGCTGCGAGGTCGGCGCACCATTGACATAGACCTCGCCGGAATCGGGCGCCTCGAGCAGCCCTGCGATGTGCAGCAACGTCGATTTGCCCGAGCCCGACGGCGCGACCAACGCCACCGATTGCCCGGCCCACAGCGCGAGCTTGGCGTTGTCGAGGATCGTCAGCGGCACCTCGCCCTGCAAGTACTGCCGCTTTATCTCGTGGAGATAAATGACCGGTACATCTTCCGCCCCCTGCTGGCTCTCCATCAGCCCCTCACTCGTACCGCAGCGCTTCGACGGGATCGAGGCGCGCGGCGCGCCACGACGGGTACAGCGTCGCAAGGAACGACAGCGTCAGCGCCATGATGACGACCGCCGTGGTCTCGCCGACGTCGATCTCGGCGGGCAGCTTCGACAGGAAGTAGAGCTCCGGCGAGAACAGCTCGGTGCTGGTCAGCCAGGACAGGAATTGCCTGATGGACTCGATGTTGAGACAGATCACGAGGCCGACGAAAAAGCCGACCAGGGTACCGACCACGCCGATCGAGGCGCCCGTGATCAGGAAGACGCGCATGATCGAGCCTTGCGAGGCGCCCATCGTGCGCAGGATCGCGATGTCGCTGCCCTTGTCCTTCACCAGCATGATCAGGCCGGAGACGATGTTGAGCGCGGCCACCAGCACGATCATGGTCAGGATCAGGAACATCACGTTGCGCTCGACCTGGAGCGCGTTGAAGAAGGTCGAGTTGCGCTGCCGCCAGTCGACCAGGAACACCGGCCGGCCCGCGGCCTCCGTCACCGCCTTGCGGAAGGCGTCGATCTTGTCGGGGTTGGTGGTGAACACCTCGATCGAGGTGACGTCGTTGCTGCGGTTGAAATAGGCCTGAGCTTCGGCCAGTGGCATGAACACGAAGCCGAGATCGTATTCGGACATGCCGATCTCGAACACCGCCACGATCTTGTAAGGTTTTATGCGCGGTGTCGTGCCCATCGGGGTGACCGCGCCCTTCGGCGCCACCAGCGTCACGCTGTCGCCGGCATGCAAGGACAGCTGGTCGGCGAGGCGGCGGCCGATCGCGACCCCCTGCCCGTCGTCAAAACCCTCGAGCGAGCCCTGCTTGATGTTCTTGGCGATCGAGGTGAGGTTGTTGAGGTCGTCGGAGCGGATGCCACGCACCAGGACGCCCGAGGCGTTCCACGGCGAGGACGCCAGCGCCTGGCCGTCGACCACGGGCGCTGCGAGCCGGATGCCCTGGACCTGGCTGAGGCGGTCGGCGACGTCCTTCCAGTCGGTCAGGGGCGATTCCAGCGGCTGCACCAGGATGTGGCCGTTGAGGCCCAAAATCTTGTCGAGCAGCTCCTTGCGAAAGCCGTTCATCACCGCCATCACGATGATCAGCGTCGCCACGCCCAGCATGATGCCGAGGAAGGAGAACCCGGCGATGACCGAGATGAATCCCTCCTTGCGGCGCGCCCGCAGATAGCGCGCCGACAGCATCCACTCGAATGGCGCAAAAGGCGCGGTTTGCTTGGTCTCGGTCATGGTCTCATCCATCGCTCGATAATCCCATGATTCGGGGTCAATTGTGGCCGGATTGGCGGCCGCGATATCGCGCGATGAACAATATTCAGCCGACCAGCCGCGCGACCGCGTCCGCAGGCGACATCGTCTCGCGGGAGCCGTCACTGCGCTTCTTGATCTCGACCTTGCCCTCGGCGAGGCCCTTCGGCCCGATCGTGATCTGCCAGGGGATGCCGATCAGGTCGGCGGCGGCGAATTTGGCGCCGGCCCGCTGGTCGGTGTCGTCGTAAAGCACGTCGACGCCCTTGGCGGTGAGCTCGGCATAGAGCTTCTCGCAGGCCGCATCGACCGCGGCATCGCCCTGCTTGAGATTGAGAATCGACACGCGGAACGGGGCCACCGCCTCCGGCCATTTGATGCCGGCATCGTCATGGCAGGCCTCGATGATGGCACCTAACAGGCGCGAGACGCCGACCCCGTAGGAGCCGCCATGGATCGGCACGTCGACGCCGTCGGGGCCCGCAACCAGCGCCTTCATCGCGTCGGAATATTTCGTGCCGAAATAGAAGATCTGCCCGACCTCGATGCCGCGGGTGTTCACCCGCTTGTCCGCAGGCACTTCCTGCTCGAAGCGCGCGGCGTCGTGGACGTCTTCCGTCGCCGCATAGACCGAGGTCCATTGCTTGATGATCGGCGTCAGGTCGCCGTCATAGTCGACGTCCTCGCCCGGCACCGGCAGGTCCAGCACGTCGCGATTGATGAACACGCCAGATTCGCCGGTCTCGGCGAGCACGATGAACTCGTGGCTGAGATCGCCGCCGATCGGGCCGGTCTCGGCGCGCATCGGGATCGCCTTCAGCCCCATCCGCGCGAAGGTGCGCAAATAGGCCACGAACATCTTGTTGTAGGCGACGCGCGCGGCGGCCTCGTTGAGGTCGAAGGAATAGGCGTCCTTCATCAGGAACTCGCGGCCGCGCATCACGCCGAAACGCGGACGCTGCTCGTCGCGGAATTTCCATTGGATATGATAGAGATTCAGCGGCAGGTTCTTGTACGACTTGACGTAGGCGCGGAAGATCTCGGTGATCATTTCCTCGTTGGTCGGCCCGTACAGCAGCTCGCGTTTGTGGCGGTCGGCGATGCGCAGCATTTCCGGGCCGTAGGCGTCATAGCGGCCGCTCTCGCGCCAGAGGTCCGCGAGCTGGAGCGTCGGCATCAGGAGTTCCAGCGCGCCGGAACGGTCCTGCTCCTCGCGCACGATCTGCTCGATCTTCTTAAGCACGCGGAAGCCGAGCGGCAGCCAGGCATAGATGCCGGCCGCCTCCTGCCGGATCATGCCGGCGCGCAGCATCAGCCGATGCGAGACGATCTCCGCCTCTTTCGGATTTTCCTTCAGGATGGGCAGAAAGAATCGCGACAACCGCATGGCAATACTCTGGGAATCAGTGATCGCCTGCAGTGAAAGCGGATTGGGAGCGAAAACACAAGACCGGGAATGAGGAAAAGCCGCTAAGGCGGCGGAATTCCTGTCATTTTTCCGTTGCCTTCAGGTTCAGCATGAACCGCACCGGCACGCTTTAAGGTAGCCCCAGATCGAGCTCGTCCTCCAGCGTGACCTTCTCGAAATCGGTCACCAGAGCGTCGATCCGCACATGCCAGCGACCGGCGAAGGGAAGCTCGACCTTGCGCACGTGCCAATAGCCGTCCGGCTCGAGCGAGGCGCCCCGGTCCATCGGCTCGATGCCACGCTCCGGCAGGCTCAGGGTCAGCGTCACCTCCTTCGCGATCAGCGGCGTGGCCTCGCCGGTCATCAGCTGGAGCACAAAATCGTCGAGCCCGGCCTTGCCCGGCGAGACCAGCACCTGGAACATCGCCCTGTCGCTGTGGATGTGGATCGCCAGCGGCGTCTCGGGAATGATCGTCCGCGGCGGCGGCGTGAAGCGCCAGCCGGCGACGACGGCAAGGATGGCGAGTGCGATCGCGCCTTCCAGCAGGATCGAGCGCTTGAGCGCGGGCGTCCCTTTCTCGTCCTGGGCCAGGGCCGGTGTCAGCCTGAACCGATTGAGCGCGGCGAGCGCCAGCAATCCTGTGACCAATGCAAGCTTGATCGAGAGGATGAGTCCGTAGCGGGTCTCGACCAGCGCCACCGGCTTTTCGAGCTGAACGATCGCGAGTGCGAGGCCGGTCAAGGCCAGCACGCCGACCGCCAGCGCAGCGATGCGGGAAAAGCGGTTCACGACGGGAAGCGTCGCGGTCGTCGGCTTCGACACCAGCGCGACCAGCGGGGCGAGAGCACCGATCCAGATGGTGACGCCGAGACCGTGGAGAAAGATCGCCGGCCGGGTCAACGCCTCCGGCGGGGCCGTTGCGGCGTGCCCGGTCATGGCAAGCGACAGGCCGACGCCGACGAGCGCGATGATCGCAAGAGCGCGCGCATACCATGCGCTGCGCAGCGCCATCAACGCGAGCAGCATCGCAGCAATCGCAACCAGCAGCGCGGGGCCGGCGCTGGTCGCGAACGCGACCTTCCAGGGGGCGGCCGTCGCGAGAGCCGCTGGCAGCAGCCCGAGAAGATCGAGGCCCAACGCACCAACGGACGCTGCGGCGCTCGGAATGCCGATGGCGAGCGCTACGCGCGGAACGGTCATGCCCGTCGTCGACCACGCAACCCAGCGCGCAAAGAACACGCCACCGACACCGACGAACAGCCCGACATAGAGACCGACCCGCGCCAGCCAGATCAGCACGTTCAACCCGCGATCCGCATTGGCGGGAGGTTGCGTCCCCGTCGGCATGCCGATCGAGAAGATCACCGATCCCGCGACGGGATGGCCATCCTGCGAGATCACGCGATAGCTGACGACCGCAGTGCCCTGCGGCAGGTCGGGCGGCATCGCGACCGAGATCGTTTCGCCCGACGCGCTGACGCGCGCATCGTCCCGCGCCCTACCCGCGCCGTCGATCAGTTGGATTGCGCCCGGCGTCACCGCCTCGTTGAAGCGCAGTTCCACCGCCTTCGGCGCGCTCGCAAGCATGCTCCCGCTCGCCGGCTCGACCGCGACGAGCGCCGCATGTGCCGACGCGCCGGTTGTGAAGCCGACAATGCAGAGGAGCGTCGCGAGCGCGGCGAGCAGGCGCATCAGGGCTTTGGCAGCAGCTTCACGCCCGGCGCCGGCGATTTGCCCTCATGCGAATGCCCCGCCCCGTCCGCCGGGATCTCGATCCAGCGGCTGACGCCAGTCTCGCACTCCTGAACGACAGGAAAATACAGCGTCGTGTCGGGCTTCAGGCTGTTGGTCAGGAAGCTGCTGATGACGAACTCGTCGTAATTGTGATCCGGCAGCTTGCCGCCGGACCAGGCCACCTCCCTGACGCCGGTGGAAAGCTTGTTGCCGTGATAGTCGTATTCATTGGCGTACTTGCCTTCGACGACATCAACGCTCCAGCCCGCCTTCGGCATCGGCTTCACCGCGATCACACCTTCCGGAATCTGCACCCTGATCTTCACCGTGGGCGAACCCGCGCAGCCGTGCGGCACGGCGAAGACGGCCTTGTAGTAGGAACCAACCGTCGCCTGCTTGGTCTCGAGCGTGATATGCGCCGATGCCGGCGACGCCGCCAGCACGGCGATCAGGAACAGGCAGGATTTCTTCGACATGTTTGGGTCCTTCTACATCGTCACTTGATCAGGATCGGCGATTCCACGCTGACATGATCGGCCTCGGAGATCGAAATTCCGAGACCCAGCATCCAGCGTCCGGGCGTCAATTGCGCGACCTTCACGTGCCAGCTGTCCTCGCCGTCGCGCAAGGCCTCGACCGGCGCGAGCTTCCGGCCGGACTGCGTGTCCACGAGCGTCACCGACACGGCTTTGGCCGTGAGCGGCGTCTCGTCCGTGGTTTCGAGCTGGATGGCGATCTCGACCGGGCCGGCGCGGCCCGGCGAGACCGTGACATTGGCCATGGCCTTCTCGGTGTGCAGATGCGTGAAGAAGCTGTCGTCGTCCGTCGCCGCCGCAAGCGGTGTCGCGGCAACCGACAGCAACGCAGCCATCGCGAGCGCAAGGCCTGTGAGGGATCGACGCGAGATCATCGGAGACTTGATCAGCTTCATCACATTTTCATTCCCGAATGATCCGGCATTTTCTTCATCATGTGCCCGCCATCGCCGGGCGCCTGCGCACCGACGCCCTGGACGTCGAGGGAGACGGCGACCTTGCCGGCCTTCTCGAACTCCAGCGTCACCGGTACCTTGTCACCCTGCTTGAACGGACCCTTCAGCTCCTGGAGCATCAGATGATTGCCGCCGGGCGCGAGCTTCACCGTCTTGCCGGCATCGATCACAAGCCCCTTGTCGAGCGGACGCATCTTCATCACACCGTTGTCCATCGCCATCTCATGGACCTCGGTCTTTCCCGCGATGTCGGCGGAAACGCTGACCAGCCTGTCCGCCGTTGTCCCCTTGTTCTCGATGGTGAGATAGCCGCCGGCGACCTTGGCGCCGCCCGGCGTCGCGCGGCTCCAGGCCTGCGAGATGACGAGATCGCCGGCCTTGACGTCCTCGGCCGCCGCTGGTGCTGTGCAGAGCGCGAGAGCGAATGCTGCGAGCAGCAGATCTTTCAACATGGTCTTCATATCGGTATTCCCGTTTGCAGATTGAATGTCAGTGTGTGGCGAGCTGTTGGCCCGACCATTTTTCGAGATCGGCCATCTCGGCCGAGCCTTCGATCGTCGTGATTGTCCCGTCCCGGGAGATGAGCATGGTACGGGGAATGTCGCCCTGCCAGGCGGGATCGATCTCGAACCTCAAACGCTCGACAAAACCATCGTTGAAGATGAAGTTCTCGGTCGACGACAGCCCCGCCTTGTCAAGCATCGACTGCGTTGCCGCGGGCAGGTTCGGCACGAGATCGGCGCTGATCGTGACCACGTCGATCCCGGGATGGTCCTTCGCAAACTGCCCGAGCAGCGGCAGCTCGACCTTGCAGGGCCCGCAGGTCACGCCCCAGAAATGCACGAGCGTCGGGCGGCCCGCATGCCCCCTAAGGACGCCTTGCCAGGTGCCGCGCTCGAACGGTTTCAGGGCCGGCGCTGCTCCGAGCGTGGCCGCTGACGCGATCAGGATACCCAGACCCAGAATGGCTGCAAATCCACGTTTCATGGCTGGTCCTCGATTGCTGTGAGCCGATAGCCATCCGCTTTCGTCATCCATGACAAATAGACCTGTCGGCCATTGGAAACGAGCAAGGGATGATCGGAGGTGTCGGTCGTGCTCGATATCGTCTTCGGCGGCGACCAGCTCTCGCCGTCGTCGCGGGAAATCATCATCTGGACCGAGGTCTTCTCGCCGTCGAACTCCTTCCAGACCATCACCGTTCCCGCCGCACCTGCGAGCACGTAAGGACGCGTCGGATTGCGGCTCGGCTGCCCCAGCGCCATGGGCGCAGAGAAGGTGCGGCCTTCGTCGCGCGAGTGGGCGTAGAACAATCCCTTGCGCGCCTTGCCGTTCGTGTACCAGGCGACGTGATAGGTCCCATTCGGCGCAACGGTGAGGCTCGGTCCGTGATGCGGGCAGGCGTTGATCTGCCAATCGTCATTGCTGACCCGATGGATTTCACCCGGCGTCGAGACGTCGGCGAAGGTCATGACCGCGTGATCGCGCACGCCGCCCTCGAAGATATTTCTGAAGATCACCGCCGGCCGCCCGGGCGCCGCGAATGTCAGCCCCAACCGGCAGCATTCGCAAGTGTTGTCACGCGCAAGCTTCGCCTCAGTATAGGTGGCGCCGCCGTCGCGCGACGAGGCAAAGAACAGCCCTGCTCCCTCGTACTTCCGTCCCGCCTCCTTCGCGGGAACGCGATTGCGCTTGTCCAGCCACGCCGCGAAGACCGTTCCATCCTGATCGAGCGCCAGCGCTTCAAAACGTTGGCTCTCATTGTTGGCGGTGATGGGCTTCAGCTCCGCAAAGCTCTTCCCGCCGTCGGCTGAGCGTGTGTAGAGCACCTGGCCGTTGAAAGCCTCATCCCTGAAGATCGAGAATGCGAGCGCGATGCCGCCCTTGCGATCGACCACGATCTTCGGCCGCGCATCCGGCCCCCAGTCGAGGTTCAGCCGCTTCGTCGTGACCTGGACGGGAGCCGAGAAACTGCGCCCCTCATCCTGCGAACTCGCAACGGAAACCTGCCCGCCCGCCATCCAGACCAGCCACAGCGTTCCGTCCGGTCCGAATGCGGGCGTCACTTTGGTCGCGCAGCGCAGTGTCGGCTCTTCGCACGCCGCTTCGGACGTGTGCTGACCATGCATCTGCGCGAGCGCCGCACCTTGCAATAAGGCGAGAGCAGCTATCCCGAGCAAGCCATTTCGGACCATGGCCCTATTCCCTTCGAGAGCCCGGATCATCTGAATGCCACCTTCATACCCGCAACGAACAGGCGCGGCGAGCCCGCGTAGATCGATCCCGTCGTGTTTGCGAGCACGCTCGCAGGATTTTGAAGGCCGGCCGCCGTCACCGTATTGGCGATGTTGTTTGCCGACGCGACGTAGGTACGGTCGAAAACATTCCTGACTTCAAGGAACAGGTTCAGGGATCTGAAGGTGTCGGACACCAGTTCGGTCTTGTAGTGGACGTTCAAATTGACCAGCTCATAACCCGGCGCCTTCAGCAGATTTGCATTGTCCATGTAGAAGGAGTCCTTCCACTGGACTTCCACGAAGCCACCGAGACCTGCCAGTGGCCCGGCAAATTCGTCGTAGCCGACCCGGGCTGTCAGCTCGTTGGGCGAGATGCCGGGGATCTTGTTGCCGGCCCGGTTGAAGCTGAAGACCGCACCATTGGTGATGTTCTCGACATACTCGGTATAGACCTCGTCGAGGTAGGTGTACGCCGCCATGAACCGCCAGCCCGGAGAGAACTTCCAGTCGGCCGCAAGCTCGATGCCGCGATGCTCCGAGCGCGGCGCATTGAACGTGTAGCTCGTGTTAGGTGAATTGACAGGCGTTGCCTGCGATACAAGTTCGTCGCGAAAGAACTCGTAAAAGCCCGTCGCGCTGACTTTGAGCGTGTTGTTCGGTATCCAGTCGAAACCGAGGTCGTAGCCCAGATTTTTCTGAGCCTGGAGCTGGGTATTGTTGCCCGACTGCCCACTCGGCAGGACAAACAGGTTCGAAACCTGCGGAGTGCCGTACCCCGTAGCAACCCGCCCCCTGAGCAGCCACTCGTTGTTCACCGCATAGAGCAACGCTAGTTCAGGCGCAGTGTTCTGGAATTGCCTGTCCGCGGTCGTCAGCGTCGTCGTGGTAATGCCTGTGGGGCCAGCGTACGCATACGCAGTGTTGATCCCCTTGAGAACGGTAGTTTCCCAGCCGATGCCTGCGACAGCCGTCAAGGATGTCGTCAGCTTGAGCTCTTCCCGCGCGCGAACGCCGTAATTGGTCGTCTGGCTATAAAGATTGCTCGACAGACTGCCGAGTGTGGCATTGCCCCCCGGCATGACGTTCCGCGTGTCGCTCGAGGCCGTCAGGGTGTTGTAGAAGGCACCGAAGAACGTGGTCGATTCCAGGCCGATAATCTCGCCCCGCTTGGTGACGTCGCTCATGAAATTGTACGAGGGAAAATCTCCGATCGCGCTGGTCGTGCCGGTCGGCTGATTGATGTTCCTGTCGTCGAACACGAACTGGTTGCGCCAGGTCGTGGTGTTGTCGAAATCGTGCTCCCAGCGGCCGCCGACGATGGTGCGGCGGTCGTTGCGGCCAAGCCCGGCCTGCACGGCCGTCTCCTTGTCGGTTCCAGCGGTTGCATTGAAGCCGTTGTTGAACAGTGTGACCGTGCCGCATCCGGCAGCGGCCGAGACGCCGGTCGCACAGCCCTGCTGGAAAGGGTTTTGATAGTACTGGTTCAGCGACTGCCGGATCGGCAACCGCGCGCTGAGGTCGTTGTTGATGATCTTGACCGTGAAGCGGTCGTCGGGCGTCGCCTTGAGCGTGCCGAGGAAGTTGACGGTCTGCGTATTGAACCAGCTGTTGCCGATATAGCCGTCGCCTCGCGTGTCGCTTGCGAACAGCGAGCCCTCGAAGTTCCCGACCTTCTTGCCGGCCGCGAAGTAATTGTTGAGATAGCCGTAGCTGCCGCCGTCGACGCCATATTCGACGCCGTCGATCGTGCCGCCCGGCCGTGTCCGGAAATTGAGCGCGCCGCCGGTCGCATAATTGCCGTAGAGCGCCGACGAGGGGCCGCGGATCACGTCGATGGCGGCATAGGCGCGCGGATCGATCAGGTCACTGCGCGATAGGCCGTCCGGCTGCGTCACCGGAAAACCGTCGTCGAAGATCACGAGATTGCGGATGCCGAAGCCGTTGCGGGCGTTGGAGCCGCGGATCGAGATGCCGATATCGCGGGGTCCGTTGCCCTGCTTCACCGATATGCCGGGGCTCTCGCGCAGCACGTCGGCCACGGTAACCGCCGGCCGGTTGTCGAACTGGCTGCGATAGATGGTCGTCTCGGTCTGGCCGGTTGGTGCCTGATTGAGACCGTCTCGCGCCGCGCTGGCCGTCACGGCCCGGTTTGGGGTCGATGCGCTGACGCCCGCACTCGGCGTAACGGGCCTCGCGGCGCGGCCGGCCGAAGCGGATCGCGGCCGCGAAGGCCGGGTGACTGGTTTGGCACGGCCAGTCTGCGGCGCCTCAACGGTCACCGCCGGCAGTTCCGTGTTCGTGCTTTGAGCAAAGACTCCGCTCGACGACGCAAGCAGCGCGGCCTGGACCGCGACGACGCTCACGCCACGGCGGGCATGACAACGTAACATGGGGCATTCCTGACGCCGGCTTTCTCTCCGGCCATTCGACAGCATCGATCGCCTACGGACGGACCGCGGCAATCACGAGGGTCGTCAGGAAAATTGAGGTGGCGCGCGCGCCTGGCCGCTTGTGCCCTTATGGATCGCGACGGCGGATACATCCGCCGCATGCCACACCACGCGCGCGGCGTGGCGGAAGGGAATGGCGAGCGCAACGTGCGGCGGCGAATCGAGCGATGCGCCTGCCTGCGCCAGGCAGCACAGCGCGCACGCGGCGCCATGTGCGGTCGGCGCGCCGGTTTGGTCGTTCAGACCGCCCTGCTCGCTGGCGCTGTGGCAGATGACGCCGGCAGACAACGGATCGGCCACGGCCTGGCCGGCCGCCAGACAGGCGGCAATCGGCGCCAGCACCTGCATCACCAAAGCGAGCAGGACCAGGGGTAGGAATTTTTGCAGCCGTGCGCGCATCCGCCGAACCATTCGTTCGCCTACGAACTAAACACCTCGCCGAGACCTGAGTCGAGGTCAGTTCCGCCGGCTTCTTGGCCCACCGCAAATTTCTCGAAAACTGTGGTCGGGCCGCCCCACCGAGGGGAAGACCGGCATTTGAGGCAGTCCGGCAATCCTGCCCCATCCACAGATTTCTTATATTTGTCATATGCTTACAAGGAAAACAGCCCGATCATTTCGTCAGCTGCTCTAATTTTGAACAATCGTTGCTGAAAATGATGACAAGTGAGAAAAGTTGATCTAGCATCCCTCTTGCTCAGGCCTGACCGTGAGGTCGAAGTCTGGTGGTCCAAGTCTCGGGAGGAGCCCCTGGCGCGCAAAACGCAGCGTCGCCCCGTCAATCAAGAGCAAATCTTAGAATCGGGGATAATAGGGTCGACACAATTTTCGAGCGGGGCTAGGGCCCCGCTCTTTTTTTGCCCGCAAGTCTTCTTTTGCCCGCATGGCTTCGATGCCGATGAGCGCTCCCTCTAATCCAATCGAAAACAGCTTCGAACTCGCAGCATCGCGTTGCGCGGATCTCACGCCACTCGTTTACCAACGGCTGTTCGAACAGCATCCCGAAACGCAGACCATGTTCCGCTCGCAGGGCAGCGAGCTGGTGATGGGATCGATGCTTGCGCTGACGATCGAGGCGATCCTCGACTTCGCTGGTGAGCGTCGGGGCCACTTCAGGCTGATCGCCTGCGAGGTCGCCTCGCACGATGGCTACGGCACTCCGCGCGAGCTGTTCATCGCGTTCTTCGCCGTCATCAGGGATACGCTGCGCGACCTGCTCGGCGACGAATGGTCGCCGGACATCGCACAGGCCTGGGACCGGCTGCTCGCCGAGATCGACGCCTTCGCCACCATTCCGGCCTGACGCTTTGCGCTGCACCAACACAAGCTGCGGCGATCTCGCGATCGATTGCAGATTGAGTGGCAGGAACTCTTGTGAGAGACTTTCGGACATCGGTCGCGCAATCAATGACGCGCCGACGAAAATTTTATGGGAGCGAGCGATGTCCGGGACGAAAGATTTCTCGACGACGAGGCGCGATCTTCTTCAGGCGGCGGCGACCGCCGGCGCCGCGACTGCCCTTCTCGGCAGCATGGGCATAAACCCCGCCCTTGCAGCCGAGGTCGGACGATCCGAGAAGCCGCTGAAGGCGGCCTTCTCCAATGCGGGCCTCCAGGCCACCTGGTGCGCCCAAGGCAAACAGGCGGCGGAATTCTGGGGCAAGCTGTTCAATGTCGAGGTGACCTGGTTCGATGGCCAGCTCGATGCGGTGAAGCAGCGCGCGGCGATCGACAACATGGCCTCGCAAAAATGGGACTTCGTCGCGATCCAGGCCTTCGGCATCGGCACCCTCACCCAGCCCGTGCAGAAGATGATCGATGCCGGCACGCCGGTGATCGACATGGACACGCTGATTGCCCCGCTCGACCAGATCAACGTCCACTCCTTCCTTGCCCCCGACAACGAGTTCATGGGCGCCTCGGTGACGCAGGCGCTGTGCAACGCCATGGGCGGCAAAGGCAAGATCATCATGACGCAGGGCGCGCTCGGCCATACCGGCGCGCAAGGCCGGGCCAAAGGCTTCAACACCGTCGTCAAGCAGTTCCCGAACATCGAGGTGCTCGACACCCAGCCCGCCGACTGGGACGTGTCGAAAACCGCGCGACTCTGGGAAACCTATCTGACCAAATATCCGCAGATCGACGCGGCATTCTTCCACAATGACGACATGGCGCTCGCCGCCGCCAACATCATGAAGGCGCGCAATCGCACCAACATCCTGATCGGCGGCGTCGATGCGATGCCACCGGCGATCCAGGCGGTGAGCGAAGGCCGCATGTTCGCGACCGTACGCAATCCGTCCTGCCGCATCCATGGCGGCGCCATCATCGCGGGCGTTTCCGCCGTGGTCGGCGGCGAGAAGAGCGGACAGGGCATTCCCAAGAACGTCGTCACCGACGGCCCGGTCGTGACCAAGGCCAACGCCGCCGGGATGCAGTGGATGCAGGATCACTTCCTGATCTGAGCCTCCATGCGAGAGGATCGTTCGCCCATCCTGGAACTACTGGGCATCACGAAGAGCTTCGGCGGCGTCGAGGCGCTTCGTGGTGTCGACTTCGCGCTCTCACCCGGCGAGATCCACGGTCTCGTCGGCGAGAACGGCGCGGGCAAAAGCACGCTGATGAAGATCATCGCCGGCGTGCACAGCGAATTCTCTGGCCGCTTCCTGATCGACGGGAAGGAGACGCATTTCCGCTCCGCCCGCGATGCGCACGCGGCCGGCATCGCCATGGTGCATCAGGAGCTCTCCGTCGCGCCCGATCTTACCGTCGCCGAGAACGTGTTCCTGGGCAACCAGCCGACCAACCGGTTCGGCCTCGTGCAATGGCGGCGCATGGCGCGCGAGGCCGGCGAGCAGCTCGCCCGATTCGGCATCGACGTCGATCCGATGTCCAGGCTCGGCGACCTCCCGATCGGGCTGCAGCAGCTGATCGAAATCGCCCGCGTGCTGTTCTCCGGCGCCCGCATCGTCATTCTGGACGAGCCGACCTCCGCCCTCTCCCCGCCCGAGGTCGAGCGGCTGTTCGCGACGCTGCGACGGCTGCGCGAGGAAGGCACTGCAATCGTCTTCATCTCTCATTTCATCGAGGACATCCTGCTTGTGTCCGACACGGTGACCGTGTTCCGCAATGGGCGGAAGGTCGCCGAGACAGCTAGCGTCGCGACCAGCAAGGGCGCGCTGATCGAGGCCATGATCGGCCGCGGCGGCGAGGCGCTCGAGCACAGCTACACCGATGACCTCATGTTGCCTCGGCCGAGCGACAGTTCCGTCGTCCTGAAGGTCGACCAATTGTCGCTGGCACGCAGCCTGAAGGACATCTCCTTCGAGGCGCGCGCCGGCGAGGTGCTCGGCATCTACGGGTTCATGGGCTGCGGCCAGCAGGAGCTGTCGCGCATCCTGTTCGGCAAGCTGAAGCCGGACGGCGGCACGCTCGCGGTCGAGGGCAAGCCAAGAACCTTCGCCAGCACGGCGGCGGCGCGGCGCGCCGGCGTGGCTCTGGTGCCCGAGAGCCGGCGCGCCATGCTGTTTCACCAGGAGCCGGTCTACAAGAACATCTCGATCAGCATTCTCGACCGCATCTCGTCGCTGCTGCTCAAGCCGGCGCAGGAGCGCGACATCGCCAGGCGCCAGGTCGAGCAGCTGCAGATCAGGCCGCCGGTGGTCGGCCTCGACCTCGGCATGCTCTCCGGCGGCAACCAGCAGAAGGTCGCGCTGGCGAAATGGCTGACCTATCCGCCGAAGCTGCTGGTGCTGTGCGAGCCGACCCGCGGCATGGATGTCGGCGCCAAGAACGACGTCATCAACATCGTCCGCGATCTCCGCGCCAAGGGGCTCGCGGTCATCGTCCTGTCGACCGAGCCGGAAACGGTGCTGTCGCTGGCCGACCGCATCCTCGTGCTCAAGCGCGGCGCATTGGTGCGGGAATTCAAGAACGAGCCGGTCAGCAAGGACCGCTTGCTGGAAGCGGCGTGACGGAGAAGCACCATGGCGAGCAGTGAGACGGCTTTGGCGGCGGGTCGGCGGCCGCGCGGCGTAGCGCCCTTCCTGCGCTCGCAGATGCGCAACATCGCGCCGTTCCTCACCCTGATCTTCCTGTCCGCCTTCTTCGCCTTTGCCAGCCCCTCCTTCGCGACGCTGGACAATCTCGGCAACATCCTCACGCAGGTGTCGGTCACCGGCATCATCGCGGTCGGCCTCACCTTCGTGATCCTCTGCGCCGAGATCGACCTCTCGATCGCCAGCATCGCCAACGTCACCGGCATCGCGGTCGCCTACTTCACGCTGCAGGAATCCTACGTCAACATCGCCAACATCCCCCTGCCCGGCGCGGTCGCGATCATCCTGTCGATCCTGCTCTGCGCGCTGCTCGGCCTCGTCAACGCGCTCGGCCTGACCGTGATCGGCATCCCCTCCTTCATCATGACGCTGGCCATGATGCAGATCGCGGCCGGCGTCTCGGCGCTGCTGGTGCGCGGCCAGATCGCCTACAAGGTGCCCGGCCTGATCACCACGCTCGGCTCGGGCTCGATCGGCGGCATCCCCTGGATCGTCATCGTCGCGGCCATCATGCTGCTCGGCGGCCATCTGGTGCTGACCTATACGCGCTTCGGCCGCTACGTCTACATGGTCGGCGGCAACCGTGAAGCGGCCGAATATTCCGGCCTCAACGTCAAGCTCATCCTCGGCGCCGTCATGGTGATCTCGGCCGTGTGCTCGGGCATCGGCGGCATGCTCGGCGTCGCCCATTTCGGGAGCGCGCAGCAGAACGAGTTCGACACCTATCTGCTCGACTCCATCGCCGCCGTCGTCGTCGGCGGCACCAGCCTGTTCGGCGGCCGCGGCGGCATCGGCAACACCATCGTCGGGCTGTTCGTTCTCGGTGTCCTGAATAACGGCCTCGACCACGTCAACATCGACAGTTTCCTGAAGATCCTGATCCGCGGCCTGATCCTGCTGGCGGCGCTGGTCATCAACGTCTACGCGCAGCGGCTGAGGGAAAAAGCGGCGGAGTAGACGGCCCTCAAAAACAAAAAACGCGAAAACAACCCCATGCACAGTAGAAGCTATGAGGAAGTTCAGCCCCTTACCAAACCCGCAATTGCGTGAGCGCGACCGCATCGACGTTTGACACGTCGGGCAAAACAGGAGCAGGATGTCATCATGGCGCCCGCTTCGAAAGGCCGGTATCTCCCCCGTCATTGCGAGCGCAGCGAAGCAATCCAGGAATCTATCCGTGGATACATGTCTGGCGCCGTCTCAGGCAGCCCGCTGGTTGTGTCGCGACGAGAGATCCGGGCACAGCACGAGCTTGCCCTCGAGGCCACCAGTCTCGAGGCGACGGTGAGCATCGGCGACCTCGTCGAAGGAGATCCGCTCGGCGACGCGCGGCCGGATGGCACCAGTTGCCAAAAGCCCGAACAGCCGCTCCAAGTCCTCCTTGAACCAGGTGGGATGTCGCGTCCGCATGGCATTTACCGAGTAAAACCGGGCCCGCTTGCCGCCGGGCAACAATCTCCACAGGTAAAGGCGCGCGATCTCCATCACGATAGGGAGCATGCGACGCTGTGCTTGCACGCTCGCCGAGAAACCGATGGCACAGAGCAGTCCGCCTGGCTTGAGCGCCGCGTATGAGCGGCGATAGCCGTCTTCGCCAACGCCGTCGACGATGACGTCGAACCCGCCCGGCAGGACCCGCGTGAAGTCCTCATGCTTGTAGTCGATCGGCGTTGCGCCTAGCTCTCGGACGAGCGCCATGTGCTCGCCGCGCGCGGTGCCCCACAGCTCGATGCCGGCCAGTCTCCCGAGCACGAGCAGCGCCTGGCCGACCGCGCCGGCGGCGCCGTGCACGAGCACGCGCTGGCCTCGCTGGACCCGGGCCGCGCGGTGCAGAAGCTGGTACGCGGTCGTCCAGCTCAAGATCAACGTGGCCGCCTCCGCCGCGTCTACGCCCTCCGGCACGCGGGCCACGTCGTTCGCCCGAAGCGTGCGATAGTCGGCGTTTGACCCGACCACCGTCATGTCGGCCACGCGGTCGCCAATCTGAAAGTCGTGCACGCCTTCACCGAGCTGATCGATTGCCCCGACCACGTCGTAGCCCATTACGAACGGCGGCCGGAGGCCCATCGTTTGCGGGTATAGATGGCGCCTGATCAACACCTCGGTGTAGTTGAGGCTCGACGCAAGTACACGGACCCGCAGCTCGCCCCGGCTGGCGGTCGGCAAGGGAGCGTCGACCACCTCCAGCCTCTCGGGATCACCGAAGAGGCTGACTTGAACAACTCGATTGCGCGGCTCCATCATCGGCGATCTCCTTGCAATGTCGTGATCCAGCGCAAGGACGGGCACACTTCCGCAACGACTTTGCATCGCCACCTCGGCAAGCATTGAGGATATGGCCGGCCTGAAGTTCTACCTTGATCTGGCTCAAAGCAGCCAGTCCGATGGGGACGGCCCAGTAGAGCCGAAGGTCCATTTTGGTCCCGAGCCGAAGAAGCCCAAGAAGCCTCGCAGGTATCGGCTGTCAGGGGCAGACCGGACCTCTCTCGCGTGCCCCTCGGCCGCTGCTTCTGACCCCAAAGCTGACCTCGCCCATCGCGACAATTCCGAAGGCCGCCGCGCGATTCGGTGAACGATTTCGGGTTCAGGACCTCCGAAGAGACGGCTCTGGCCGGTGAGTTAGGGAACGATGCCTCGGCACGCCCACGCGACGTTTGCAAAGGACCTCGGGCCATCTGGCCGGCCGGCCTCGTAGGCATCGCGCACGGCGGCATCGGTGCGCGCTCGCTCCGCAGCGTCGAGCGCTGCCACATACGTACCGAGCGGACCTTCGCCAGCGGCAATCGGCGCCCAATAGTCGGCAAAGCTTTTGTAGTCCATGCGGATCATCAGCTCCACTTCGGCAATGTCCACGAGACCCTGTTCGGCAAAAGTCCGTCGCAGTTCGCCCGGCTGCATCATCGGTTGAAAGCAATAGCGACTGCGCAGCTGGCGCCCGCTTTCACCGAGTGCCGCGACCGTGTCGACCATCATTCGCATGCCGGGCATGCCGCCGAGATGATCCCACACCGCTGCCGCGACCACGCCGCCGGACCGAACGACGCGGCGCATCTCGGCTACTGCTTTGCCCGCTTCGGGAACGAAGTGGAGCACGAGAAGCGCCAAAGCGCGATCGAACGTGCCGCCCTCAAAGGGCAGTGCACAGGCATCAGCCTGCCGGACTTTTATTCGCGGGTTTGTGTTGCGCCGGATCACGTCCTCGACAAAGACTGGTGAATAGTCGATCGCGGTAATCTCGGCGAGGTCGGCGGCTCTGGCCAGCGTGAAGGTCAGGCTACCGGTGCCGCAGCCGATGTCGAGAATCCTTTCGCCGTCGGAAACCCCTGTGAAGTCGATGAAGAGCCCCGCGAGTCTTCGGCTCCAGCGGCCCATGAGCTGCTCATAGCCCGCGGCGTTGTGGACGTTGAATTCTGAGGTCATCGAAGTGTCCGTGCGCTTCCCAAATTTATAGATCCCCACGAGGTGGCTACATAGCCGCTAACACAATCGCGTTGCGATCGCGGCAAGCACGCCGTGCTGCTTGCTCTGTGATGCGTATGAAAATATCCGTCACGGCGAGCTCCTTTTGACGGCTACCATGCCTCATCGAGGCCGAGTTGCTCGAACACCTCGCGACGAAGCTCAACGAAGTGCGGATCGCCCCGGTGGCGAGGATAGGGCTGGCTGTTGACGACTTCGGCCTTGATCCGTGCAGGTCGGTCGCTCAGCACGATGACGCGGCCGGCGAGCAAGAGCGCCTCCTCGACATCGTGCGTGACAAGCAGCGCCGTGAAGCGCGAGCGCTGCCAAAGTGATACAAGTTCCGCCTGCATCGCGATGCGCGTCAGCGAGTCGAGCTGGCCCAAAGGTTCGTCGAGAATGAGCAGCTTCGGGTCGTTGACAAGCGCACGCGCCAGAGCGGCGCGTTGCGCCATGCCACCGGAAAGCTGGTGCGGGTAGGCATTGGCGAAGCCCGTGAGCCCCACCAGGCGCAAGGCGTCTTCGATACGCCCGCCATGAGTGCGTAGCAACCCGCGGGCTTCCAGACCGAGTGCAACGTTGCTCCGTACCGTCCGCCATGGATAGAGCGTTGGGTCTTGAAAAACGACGACGCGCGACGGATCGGGTGCTTCGATCTCTCTTCCCTCCGCTAGCAGGGAGCCGGCTGTTGGAGTGTCGAGCCCCGCGA
Source organism: Bradyrhizobium sp. Unk1 (assembly GCF_059512345.1). Taxonomy (NCBI): domain Bacteria; kingdom Pseudomonadati; phylum Pseudomonadota; class Alphaproteobacteria; order Hyphomicrobiales; family Nitrobacteraceae; genus Bradyrhizobium; species Bradyrhizobium sp. Unk1. Next base: position 151,348 of record NZ_JCAMOP010000007.1, on the reverse strand, counting down.
CCAGCCGCAGCAGGGTCGATTTTCCGCACCCACTCGGACCCAGGAGAGCGACAAATTCGCCGCGGCCGACCTGAAGGCTGATGCGGTCCAATACCGGCAGGGGCTGCCCTTCGAGATCGAAGCTGTGGCTCACTTCGCGGAGCGTTAGCGTCGATCCACGGACCGCGTGATCGCTTGCGATCGCCGCTACCATCGCACCAGACCTTTCTGCCAGGATAGCAGGCGGTCCCGCAAGCGGAACAGCAGCGTGATCAGCCCGGAGCACAAGAACGCCATAAGCAGCAGCGCGGCGTACATATTGGCATAGGCCGCCCAACCTTGCGCCCATTGCAGGTACCAGCCGAGCCCCGCCTTCACGCCCAGCATCTCGGCTACGACAAGAACCGCAAACGAGTTGCCGAGACCCATGAACAGGCCGACAAAGACATGTGGCATTGCCGCCGGAATGGCAACCTTGAGCACGAGGAAGCGCTGGGTTGCTCCCAATGTCCGCGCAATATCGTAATAGGCGCTCTTCACGCAGGCGACGCCCGACCAGGTCAGCACGGTGACCGGAAACCCGGTGGCGAGCGCAATCAGGAAAATGCTGGCGCTGAAGCTCGACGGGAAAACGAAAAATGCGAGCGGCAGCCAAGCTGTCGCGGGCAGCGGCCCGATGAACCGCAAAACTGGATGGATCCAATAACCGGCGAGCCGCGACCAGCCGATCGCCACGCCGGTTACGAACCCCACCGCCGCACCGAGAAAATAACCGGTCGCGAGCAGACGCGCTGAGGCGAAGATGCCTTCAGCCAGCCGCCCCCAATCATCGATTACGACTTCGACAATGGCCTGCGGCGGCGGAAAGAACGGCAACGGCAGCAATCCGAGCTTCGCCGTGACGGCCTCCCAGGCAGCAAAAAACAGCGCGAGCGCAAACAGCCACGGGGAGAGCCGCTGGAGACGCTGAAAAGCACCAAAACGAACGCCTGCAAAGGCTGCCAAGGCAAGGGCAACGGCCAATACGGCGCAGGCGATGGCGAAGCTGCCCGTGTAGGTCCAATCGCTTTCGGGCTTATCCGGCCAGAACGCAGTGAGCGCGGCAACCACAAGCCATGCGGCGGCCACAGACAGTCCGCCGATCAACGACCGAGTGGTCGAACTTTCAAAGAAGCCGAAACCAGATTTCTGTGATGGCCTCGGCACTTCATCGATGACCGAGCTCACTGCGAATCTTCCCAATCGGCTCAGCTTAGAACGTCAAGATAAATCCGGTCGGCGAACTTGGCCGGGTCAGTGCTTCGCTTCATGACGTTCACTGCCTTGAGTTCGTCGGTGTAGAGTAGAAGCTGCTTCTTGAGCGTGGCCCCGACCGGGTGATTGTGGTGAGTATGGCTGCGATACATGGTGGCGAGATCCCCTACGGATCCTCTCCCGCCGTAGCCCGAATAGATTGCTGCGGCATCGGCGGGATCGCTGGCAACTAGGTCTGCCCCCTCCAGTATCGATCGGGTCAGAGCGGCCGCCACCGGCATGTCGCTTCGGGTGAGGCTGCCACGTATCGCGAGAACGCAGCAGGTGCGGTCGGCGAATTCGCCCGTCAAGTTCGTCGCGATCTCGTTGAGTTTGCCTTCCTTGAGCCAGAGGTAGGGCAGCGGATCTATCTCGGCCAGCGCCTGCACTTCGCCCTTGTCGACGGCAAGCGCGAGCAGATTGGCCGGGTACTGGCGCCACTCTACCTCTTGGGCCGGATCGATGCCCTTTTTGGCGAGGTAGATCGAAAAAAAGTTCTTCGCTGGGCTCGATTGATCGCTAATCCCGATAGCCTTGCCGCGCAGGGATTCCAGGCTGTCAATATTCGCAGCCTTGGAGCCGAGGAGCCGGATGCAGCCGCCGTGCACACCCGCGGTGATCCGAACGTCGAAACCTTGCTCCAGCGGTTTGAGCCAGCGCAGGGCCAATCCCAAACCGGCATCCGCCTTGCCAGTTGCAATCGCCTCCAACAACTGGTCGGTCGAACCGCCGAAATTGACGAATTCGACATCGAGGTTGTGCTTGGCGAAGATACCCCGCTCCTTTGCGACTGCCGCAGCGACGGTGCACGCCGCGTTCGCATTCCAGGCAAGTTTGAGTTGACGGGGTGGGCCCTGCAGCTCTTCGCTGTTCGCTGCGGCGCGGCAAATAAGAGGCTCGCCAGGAATATAAGACAGCGATCCAGTCCCGGATGCCGTCAGCGCGCGAGCCGCTCCGAACATTCCAAACGGCGCCGCAGCGCCGAGGGTGCAAACCAACGTCAGCACCGAGCGGCGGGAGAAGGCGCCCCGCTTCGCTTCGGTCAGACCTTCCGTCAAGCTGTTGCCAATTTCGCGCTTTTCCATGTGTCACTCCCAAACTCGCGTGTGAATGGAATAGAACTGGGCGGCGCTTTGCGGGGCCTTAGCTCACCTCTCTTTGGGCATCATCCGAGCCCGTCTGCTACACAGGTGTGAAGAGCCTCACATTAACGCAAAAAATTGGAAGGAGATAGCTGCGCGGCGATTAAGGCTCTTGTCAATCGTGTTGACCTACTCACGGCGGCGTCTGTCGCATTTGATCGCGATCGGCGCGAGTAGATGGTCAATATCTGAATTGGGCACACGCACCAGCATGCATGAAGCCTGCGTTCCGCGAATTGAGCAACGCCTGTACCGAGATCACGCAGGATAGGCTGAACTTCGACGCTAAGTTCAGCATGCTCTGGAATGGTCGGCTTCCCGCTTCGCTAGCTTGATCCCGGGAATGGCATCAATGTTGCGCCGGGCCATACCTACAAGGAGGTCGCATGATTACCGCCATTGTACGATACACACTGCCGCCGAAGATCGACTACGCCGCGTGTCGCGAGCACTTTCACAAGATCGCCCCCAACTTCCGCGGGGTGACGGGGCTGATCAGCAAGCACTTCATCTGGTCCGAAAGCGGCTGGGCGGGTGGCGTGTACCAGTGGGAGCGTATCGAGGACGCTACGGCGTTCTATACCGGGCCGTGGCTCGAGGGCATCATCCAGCGCTACGGCATGAAGCCGCAGATCGATTTTTACGAGGTCTTTGCGCTAACAGACAACACGCACGGCAGGGTTGAGCTGTTCAAGGAGACCGTTGCCTCCAATGACCCCGAGCAGATCTAGCTCATCTGCTGCGCTAGCGCGTAGAGGTGACGGCGTGGCTGGCCAACTGCAAGAATGTCGAGATTGACCCCAAGGCGACATCGGCTGCCTGCGCGACGAAGTTCGGCCGAACTCACAAGAACCCTTCTCTCAGTGGCTACCGATGTTACGGACGAGCAGACACCGGCCTTAAATGGCATAGCGACGCGGATGACTCCATCCGGAGCGACCTCAAAGGCCGCTTCCGCGCCAACGTACTCGCCGTGATCCGCTATGCCAAGATCCATGGCGCCCGGCATCGGCCCTGGCTCACCGCGATGTTGGCGTGGCGACCCACCAAGCTCGCTGCCATCGCGCTCGCCAACAAACTCGCCAGGATGGCATGGGCGATGATGGCCAGGAACGAACGCTACCAGGTACCCGCCGCTCTCACGGCGTAAACGAGATTACAGCCGGACACACCGGTGTGACGTAACGGTTGGAAAGTTGGAAGGACGAACAGCACGTCATGCAGTGCCGGTCGATCGGCGATCAGGACAGCCCACTTGGGCCATGGCATCTTTGAATGCAGAGCGGACGCCGCCCGGTTTGGCCGCCCCATGGGCGGCTTTTGACCCACCTGAGACATGCGCGGTTCAGGACTGTTGCGGCGCAAATTGACCGTTGACCCCTATTTCTATGTTCGCAATTTCCTGATGTGATCGCCAATATTGCAAGCCAATTGCTATGATCCCCGCTCAGGGGCGCCGTGTCGATCACCATCATGTCGTGACTAAAACTATAGAACAGGAAGGACATCACATGCCTTCACGCCGTGGTTTTCTGACCGGCACCGTCGCGACCGGCGTCGCGCTGTCAATGCAGCACGCCACGGCAACAGTCGCGCAGCAAAAACGAGTGATCGTCGATTCGCAGGTTCACCTGTGGCCGGCGAACACCCCGGAAAGACCCTGGCTCGCCGGTGGCAAACCACAGCTTCCGGAGCCCTTCACCATCGAGCGGATAACTCCACTGATGGACGAGGCTGGCGTCGATCGCGTCGTCATCGTTCCGCCGGTGTCGCTCGAAGGCGAGCGCATCGACTATGCCCAGGAGGCGGTCAAACGGTCCCCGGGCCGCTTCGCCATCATGGCGCGTGTCGCCCTCGACAAGCCCGACCGCGCAGCACGGCTTGCGACTTGGCGCGACCAGCCCGGCGTGCTGGGCGTGAGGTTGAACTTCGGCCCCGGCGAAGCGGCGTGGCTGACAGACGGAACCGCGGACTGGTTCTGGCCGGCGGCGGAGAAGGCCCGCCTGCCTGTGATGTTTCTCACGTCGGGCCAGACGTCGCTGTTCGCGCGCATCGCCGAGCGACACCCGCAACTTACACTCATCATCGACCACATGGGCGTCGGCGCGGGCTTGCGCCCTCGTCCTGGTTCATCGGAATCCGGGAGAAACAACACGGTGCCGGAAGCCATCGCCCAGTCGGTCGCGCTCGCAAAATATCCGAATGTGTCGGTGAAGTTATCGTCGGTACCGCTGATTTCGACCGAGCCGTATCCATTCCGTGACGTGATCCCGCATATCCACCGCCTGTTCGACGCCTACGGCCCGGAGCGCTGCCACTGGGGAACAGATGTCACCAATTCATTCGCCCGGGCCACCTACCGGCAGCGCGTGACGCAATTCACGGAGGAGCTTCCGTTCCTCACCGAAAGTGACAAGGACTGGATCATGGGTCGCGCGATCCTGGCGCGGCTTCGCTGGACGTGAACCAAGCTTGCTGCGGTGCATGAGTCCACTTATGGCCCATCGCGTCATTTCGCTGCGATGCGCAATTTGATCGCTACCGAGGCATAGCGGACTTTCGCGAGCCGTCAGCGCGGCCGATTATGGGTTCACGGCCTCATCCGGCGGGAACCGCGAGAAGCGGAAATTGCAGTGGCTCGCGCCGCCCGCCAGCGTTTGTGTCCTTTCCAGGCGGATGCCGCGCGCTGCGTAGGCGACGAAATCGAGGCCGCAGATGTTCGGCAGGATGTCCTTGTCCCCGTGGCGCGCTGCGAGCTTGCAGAAGCCGCAGGCCGTGTAGTTGATGCCGAATTCGAAGCTGTCTTGCGGACCCGGCTCTACGAAATCGTAGACGAAGTCTTCCGGAAACTCCTCCTGATGAGCTTTTGTAACGCTCCTTGCCGCCTGCTCGCGCAGCAAGTCCTGGTTCCCCGGTGACATGAATTGCCGCCCTGAGGCGAGACGCTCCGCTTCTGATACGGTCAGCAATTGCGCCTTGTAGGTGTCTCGCTCGATCTCGCCAATCACAGGCACCGGCACCCCGTGTCGTCGCAGCACCCGGCTGACGGCCATAAAGCCCATGAGACGCATGAAGAAATCGCTCATGCGGCTTGCCGCGCCGCCGACATAGGGCATCTGGGTGAGGACAATCTCGAATTCGTCTATCACCTCCCGCCTGATCCCGTCGATGTCGACGAGATGCGTGCGCTCGCGCAGCATCGCTTCGGCAAGGTCGAGCCGCTCACGCATGGCGGTCTCCATTGCGCTCCGATGCGTCTGGTAGAAGGGATGGATCATCTCAGCCATTGGACACCTGACGGCTCGTTGCAAGGTTGGCGAAGCCGGCTTCATTCCGCGGCGATCGCCTCGATCTCCAGCAGCCATTTGCTGTCAACAGTCTCGACGACCACGACCGTCAACGCCGGCCGATGTTCGCCGAGCACCTTGCTGCGAATGGTGCGGTTAGTCACGACTTGAGTCCGGTCAGTCAGGAACGTGGTGACCTTGACCAGATGCTCGACGCCAAGGCCCGCGGCGGCGAGCACCTCGATCACGTTGCGCCAGGCCTGTGCGCACTGCGCCTCGAAACCTTCGGGCACGGCGCCGTCAGTTTTCTCGGGCACCTGACCACTGATGAACAACAGGCGACGATGCTGCGTCAATTCAAGTCCCATGCTGTAACCGCCGGCGGGAGGATGGACCGTCGCGGGATTGTGATTGACGATGTGAGCCATGTCAGTTTGCCTCCTGTTCGACGAATTCGAGCGCCAGACCATGCGCGGTGGCGGGTGGTACCAACAGCACGGCACCGGTCATCGCGAAGCCGACGCCGTTCTGTTTCAGCGTTCGCCCTGTCGCATCCAGATCAGCGACCGCCAGACGCGCCGCGCAAAAGCGCGGCGACGTGCTGTTCGCGAGGCACGGTAGCCGGCGTGCCAACTCGGACGGGTCAAGCAAGGTGATCTGATTGCCGCGCTCACCAATCGTCAGCCGCCCGGGCGCAAGCTCGGCCGTGCCTTCCGTGAGGCGCTCGAGGAAGCGGCGATGCGCCGCCGGCTCCGCCGCCGACATCACCACCTCGACCACACGGAGGGCACCGTTGGGATGGCGCTGATACTGCGCCTTCCAGAACAGTTCCGGCGGGTGACGCTGCTGGCAGGTGAAGAACGCGATCCCGGGCATGGCGGGATCGGTGGCAAAGGCCAGCGAAAACGCGACGCGCGCCGTTCCCCCGCCCGGGAGCACCGCGTCACGGCCGAAATCGAACGGAGCATAATCGCCGATGCGGTCGGCCCTGAAACGCGCGGCATCGGCATGGGCGTCGGTGCTGTGCAGGACCAGCATCGACATTCCCTCTGCGGTCTCAAGAAAATCGCGGTTGTGGGCCGCGAAGCTGAAATGGCTCGGCGTGGCAGGCGGCACCAACGCATTGTCGGTGACGGCCAGCAACTCCAGAAAATTGTCGGCGAACTGCGCCAGGCGGTTGCTCGTTCCGAACGGGTGCACGCCGGTCGGCGTGAGGTTGAAGCCAAGCCGCTGCCAATCCAGCGCGGCCTGTTCCAGATCGTGGACACAAATGACGAGATGATCGATTCGGCGCGGCATGGGGGGTCTCCGGATTGCAGGCCGACCGTATCCGGCGATATCGCCTCAGCGCAAAGCATCATTCCTGCGGTTCAGCGCAAGAAAATCTATTGCAAGCCCAAGGCCCATCGGTGTCAAACTGCGGTGCGATGACCTACGCCCTTCCCCCGCTCAACGCGCTCCGCGCATTCGAAGCCGCCGCCCGGCATCTCAGCTTCAAGCTGGCCGCGCACGAGCTGCACGTGACGCCTGCCGCTGTGGGGCAGCAGGTGAAAGCGCTGGAGGCACGCCTCGGCGTGCAGCTGTTCGAGCGGCTGCACAAGCAGCTGATCCTCACCGCGGCCGGTCAGGCCTATCTGCCCGGGGTCTCCGAAGGCTTTCGCCACATTGCGGAGGCAACCTCGCAATTGAAGCCGGCGGGTGCGGTGCTGCTGCAGTTGGGGGTCCATGGCAGCTTCGATTTGCGCCGCCTCGAATTGGCGGAGTTTCGCAGCGCGCATGTGGAGATCGGTTTGCGGGTGCTGCAGCCGGCCGGCCTGCACGAATTGGTCGAGGGCAAGGTCGACCTCTTGATCGCCCGCGGTCTCGGCCACCATCCGGGCTATCGCTGCGACCGGATCGATGAGGGATCAGGCCTCGGTGATTGGCTGATTGCGCCTGAAGGCACCGCGGATTGCCCCGAGATCGTCAGCTTCCGCGAATGGTTGCGCGCCCTGCCGGCCGAGAACTCGCTCGCCAATCGCCGCCCCCGTCTGGTCGGCATCAGACGATAGGCTTGACCGGCAATCCACAGCCTCGCCGCGACGACGTTGGAGACCTCGGGCAAAACAGGATCAGAACATCATCATGCGGCGATCGCGTGTCTGACGAGCGCTAAGCTCAAGCCCAGCTCGGTCGTTCGAGCCGCACTCGCCTCCTCATCGGGAGCTTGAATGACGGCTCGGCGGTCAGGATCAACCCAGCCTGCTACCGAGCGGATTGGTGGCAATTTGCCCGAAAGCAGACCTATTGTGCTCAGTTCGAGCTTTGTCGTTCATGACCCAAATCAGACATCCAGCCGCTAGGAAGCCCGCTAAACTTGGAATAGCCTGTAGTTGCAAGCACCGAGCGGAGAAATCTAAAACGTCGCACTTTGCGGAGACGCCTTAGCCTGGAGGCGGTATGAGACGCCGCGAGTTTATGACCCTTCTCTCCGGTGCGGCGATGAGCTCGAGCGTTGCACGAGCGCAACAGCCCGGGCGACAGTATCGCGTTGCAATCTTAGCAACAGCGGGACCGCAAACCCTCCTCGATGAACTTGGCCAGGCCGGATTTGTCGAGGGACATAATCTTGAGATCGATAGTCGGGCCATTGGCGTAGCCCCCGCCTCTTACGCGAAGGTCGCCGTTGAGTTGACCAAGGCGCTGCCGGATGTGCTCGTGGTATTCGGACCAGACGCGGCTCGTGCTGCACAGAACGCAACTCAGCGCGTTCCCATCGTTGCGCTTGCCGATGACTTGCTTGGCAGCAAACTGGTCGCCTCAATGCCGCATCCTGAGGGCAATACAACAGGCGTCGCGATCTTTGCATTTCAGCTCGATGTGAAGCGATTGGAGTTGCTGCATGAGGCACTTCCCGGAGCTCGAAGAATAGCTTTGTTTGCCGATCACGAGCCAATACGAAACTTCGAAGCTCTCGAAAGTGCTGCGCATGCATTCGGCATCGAGGTCGTTCCATTTTCCGCACGGTCCGAGACCGAAGCCATCCGTGCCATAGATGCTATGAAGGCGACGCCGGTCGACGCAGTTAATGTCTTGGCGTCCCCTATCCTGGGCGGCGCTCTTCGTTTTCTGATCCGCGACCGCTTTGCCTTGCATGCCTTACCAGCCATTTTGCAATGGCCCGAAGAAGCTGAGGCGGGCGGCCTGATTGCTTATGGGCCCCGATTAAGCGTGGTCTTCCGCCAATGCGCCCGTCAGGTCGCGAAGCTGTTGCGAGGTGCTAGAGTCGTCGATGTGCCCGTTGAGCAACCAACTGAGTTTGAGTTGATCATCAATCTCAAGTCCGCCAAAGCGCTGGGTGTGCAAATTTCACCGGCGCTGCTCGCCCGTGCCAATGCCACCATCGAATGAGACCGTGACTTCAGCTTTTGGCCCGAAGGCGATGTTCGCGATGACGTCCGAAGAGTCAGCCGTTGAGGTCAGACCGGACATGTGCGGCAGGCGCTGTGGTAAGCTGCAACGCTCTGGCCCGAGCGGAGACAACGGTCACGGCAGACCTGAGTTTGGCTAGATCGGCTCCGCTGAGACCGACGCGAGCGGTCGTAAAGCGGATTGCGATTGTCCATCCCAGCGAACCGTGCTCGGGTCTTGCGACGTCGCGGCCTCGAGATGCTTGGGAGCGGCGTGCGCGCGGGCGCCGGTCTCGATGCGCTAACGCGCGAAGATGCCTCGTTTAGCGATAGTTGCGCGATATGGCGCCCGTCCTGTTCCTCGGCAGGAGGCGCATCACAACCGCAACTTCCAATTTAGGCAATCTTGGCGACGCGGCCGAGACTGGCCGCACCTGCGCCACAGGTGCGCCCCATTGTCATCCCCTCGCCTCCTTAATCTGCGTGCCAAGTCGGGGACATAAATGGGGGGACCGCGGCCGCGCGGCTGGCGACATTGAAGATTTGGCAAGCAAGCTGTATTGCCGGCGCGCTGACAGCGACTTCGCTTGCCGCGATTGGTCAGATCACGTTACCGCGCCCAAGCATCGCAACGCCGAATGCAAGAGTGGCTGATGCATTCAGCGGCATCCCGCTGAATGTGACGACGGTCCTGACAAATGCCGGCGCCGCGTTTCCGGCCCCAGCCATCGAGACGAAATTCGATACAGGATTGTCGGCTAATGCGATCGTTGCGGCGGGATTCAGCGCCGCGGCGCCGGACTCGGTGCCGCCGTCCGGTGTAACCACTTCGCAAGGGCCAATGTTGCAGGTCGCCAGCCTTGAGGCAGCGTCGCCCGAGAACTCGGCAACGCTACTGCAGGACCGTCCGCCCGTTGCTTCGCCCAATCCGGGCGAAGGCAAATCGTCGTATCTCAAATATTACGTCTACTCGGAAATTCCGCCGCCGGAGAAACCCGCAAAGATCGCCTTGTCGGCGTTGAGCGACGTTCCGCTCGGAACGCCCGTCCAGGAGATCGAACGTGCAGCCGAAGCGTTCGGTGTCGATGTCAATTTCATGAAGGCGGTCGCCAAAATCGAATCCGATTTCAATCCCAAGCAACGCACCGGCTCCTATATCGGCCTGTTCCAGCTGAGCAAGTTTGAATTCAGCAAATATGGATCGGGCGACATCCTCAATCCTCGCGACAACGCTATGGGTGCCGCCTACAAGTTTCTCAGCGAGGCTGCGCTATTCGAAATACTGACGCAGAAGAAGCCGACCTTTTCCGACCTTTACCTGATCCACCAGCAGGGCTGGGAAGGAGCCGCCCAACACATCAGCCGTCCGCAGCGGATTGCCTGGAAGTCGATGTGCGCAACCCAGGAGGGCTCGGCGAAGGGCGAGCGATGGTGCAAGCGCGCTATCTGGGGTAACACGCTGCCTGCGGTCAAACGCGAATGGAAGTCTGTCGATAGTCTCACCTCGGGTGCGTTCGTGGCGATGTGGCGGGACCGCGTCGACACGCTCTATGCCCGCTATCCTGTGCTAACTGCGGCGGCCGAACGCCCGAGATAGAACAGCTTGCGACTGCCCACACGCACACCCCTTAGCCCACATTCGTTTCGTCGAGAAACTGTGTCGGCAATCTAGTTTCCGGCGCCGGGTAGGTTTGCGTTCCGCTTAGAGACTGGGTGGTTGTTCGGCTCCGGCGGCCGGATGATCCAACACCTCGACCGGTGCCGCTCCGCGGCCCGGACTGCTAGATTATTCACAGGCAATCACGTCCGCCGATGGCCCTTAACAGACCTATGGACGCTGTAGTGGATTTGTCGGCTGCTGACCCAACTGAGACATTGGCGCGAGGCTTCTGTCCCGCGTTTTGTGTTTAGGACCACGGCGGCTCTTCGCTCTTCCCGACCGCCTCGTGGTGGGTCGTGACACCCGCCGAACGCAAGCCGGTCAGCAATACGGTTCTCACAGAGGCCGGATCGAATCCAATATCCTTGGCGTTTGGTGGATGAGCCTCGCTGCCCTTCAACCGGAGCGCCAAGTGCAATTGCTCGCAAAGGTGCTGAACGACGAGATTGACCTGATCGTCAGTCATGATCTGCCTTTCCTGCTACATCTTGCTACCGAACCATGTAGCACACATGAAAATAGGGCGGTACGCGATTGGACCGCGCCAAGGATCAACCCCACGCGATGGCTCATGGGCGGGCCCCAAAAATCGTCCGCCCGTCAGGGCGGACCGGGCGTGACTAGCGGGCCACTGGAGCGACGCTTCTGACCGCGACGAACGCGCCTTCCATCCCTAGGGATGCCCGCCCTCGGTCGAAGCCAATTGCATCTGCCCCGCAATCTCGTCAGCCCGCCAGCATCGCACCGCGTGCCCGTCGGCTCGCGTTTCCAGCACCGGCCCCGGCTCGTGGCGACACACGGCCTCCGCGTACCGACAACGCGGGCTGAAGGCGCATCCGTTCGGCGGATTGAGCGGATTGGGGAGATCGCCCCCTGTCGTCGCTAGCGGTGCATGACGCAGCGGATCGGGGATGGCGGCGATCAGGGCTTGCGTGTACGGGTGCGCCGGCCGCTCGAAAATCTCGCGCCAGTCGCCATTCTCGACGATGCGGCCGAGATACATGACGGCGACGCGGTCGCTCATGTGCTCGACGACGCCGAGGTCGTGGCTGATCATGATATAGGAAAGACCAAGCGTCTCCTTCAGTTCCAGCAACAGGTTGATGATCTGGGCGCGGATCGAGACGTCGAGCGCCGACACGGGCTCGTCGCAGATGACGATTTTGGGATTGAGAATCAGGGCGCGGGCAATCCCGATGCGCTGGCGCTGGCCGCCGGAGAATTCATGCGGATAGCGGTCGGCCTGCTCCGGCCGCAGGCCCACATGCCGCAGCATCATCGCAACACGGTCCTCGATCTCGCTTTTTGCGGTCACGCCATGCACACGCAGGGGATCTTCAAGCGTGCGGCGGACGGTCTGGCGGGGATTGAGCGAGGCGTAGGGATCCTGAAAGACGATCTGCACGGTGCGGGCCAGCGACTTTCGGTCGCCGGATTGCCTGTTCGTCACCACCTGCCCGTCCAGCACGATGCGACCGCGCGTCGGCGTCAACAGACCCAGGATCGACAATGCGACCGTCGACTTGCCCGAGCCGGACTCGCCGACGAGGCCGAGGCATTCGCCTCGTCTCAGCCTGAGATCGACACCGTCGACGGCACGGAGCACCCGCCGGCTGCGGCCGAGCCAGCCGCCCCCCATCGGAAAATGAACCGCGAGATCTTCGACGCTGAGAATGACATCGTCGTCCGGCCTCGCATCACTCCGCATGGATTGCGGCTCATGCATGGTGGTAACACCGGACGAAACCGCCGGCCTCCAGCAAATCCGTCTGCGGCGCAACCGTGCGGCAAATCCCGGTGGCCTGCGTACAGCGCGGATTGAACCGGCAGCCCTCCGGGAAATTCGTGATGGCTGGAACCACGCCCGCGATCTCCTTGAGCCTGGTGCGGCCAAGCGCGGCCCGACTGCCCAGCCGCGGCAGCGAGGCGACCAGGCCCTGCGTATAGGGATGCGAAGGCGCTCGAAAGATATCGGCCGAGCCGCGCTCCTCGACGATGCGGCCGGCATACATGACGGCGACGCGGCGGCAGACATTGGCGACGAGGCCGAGATCGTGGCTGATCATCAGGATCGCCGTCCCCCTCTCGGCGCACAGATTGCGCATCAGCTCGATGATTTCGGCCTGCACGGTCACGTCGAGCGCGGTGGTCGGTTCGTCGGCGATCAGAAGATCCGGACCGCATGCGAGCGCAATGGCGATCATGACGCGCTGACGCATGCCGCCGGACAGCTGGTGCGGGTAATCGTTGACGCGCCGCTCCGGTGCGGGGACGCGGACGCTCGCCAGCGCCTCGACCGCCAGCTTATTGGCTTCCCGCCAGCTCTTGCCCTTGTGCAGCACGAACATCTCGGCGATCTGCCGCCCCACCGGCGAGACCGGGTTCAGCGCCGTCATCGGCTCCTGGAAGATCATGGCGATGCGATTGCCACGCAGCTCCCGCTGCCTGGCCGCGGAAAGGTGCTGGATCTCCCGCCCCTCAAACCGGATGACGCCGCCGCCGATCGACAACGGTTGCCGCAACAGCCCGATCAAGGCGAGCGCCGTGATGCTCTTGCCACAGCCGGATTCGCCGACCAGCCCGAATGTCTCGCCTCGATCGATGCGGAATGAAATACCCTCGGCCGCCGCGACGCGCCTCACCCCGTCGTCGAGATCGATGCGCAAATCCTCGACTTCGATCAGCGGCGCGCCCGTCATGTCCGCCGGCTCCGCGACTGGGGATCGAGAATGTCGCGCAGGCCGTCGCCGAGCAGGTTGAGGCCGAGCACCGTCAGGAAGATGGCAAGGCCCGGAAAGACCGAGAGCCACGGCGCCGTCGTGATCTGCTCGCGAGCATCCGACAACATGCTGCCCCAGCTCGGAAAGGGCGGGCGGACGCCGAGGCCGAGGAACGACAAGGCGGCTTCGGACAGGACCGCGCTGCCCATGCCGAGCGTGCCGATCACGACGATAGGTCCGAGCATGTTCGGCAAGAGCTGCGTGATCATGATCCTGAGATCACCGTAGCCGAGCACGGTCGCCGCCTGCACATAGCCCTGGCTCCTCAGCGACAGCGCCGAGGCCCGTGCGATCCGGCAGGTAAAGGACCAGTTGGTCAGGCCGAGCGCGATCAGCAGGCTCGTGAGGCCGGGGCCAAGCACCGCCATGATGGCGAGCGCGAAGATCAGCGAGGGGATTGCGAGCATCAGATTGGTCAGGCCGTTGACGAAATCGTCCCACCAGCCGCCCCAATAGCCCGCGCTCAAGCCCAGCGCGACGCCGATGACGCTGTTGATGAGCTGCGAGACGATACCGACGGTCAGCGAGACGCGCGCGCCGTAGACGACGCGGGAATAGATGTCGCGGCCCTGGTCGTCGGTGCCGAACCACCAGGTCCAGCTCGGAGGCTCCTCCGCGTTCATGAGGTTGGCGTCCAGGACGGGATCGGTGTGCGCCAGCCAGGGCGCGAGCAGGCCAACCAGGATCGCGAGCGCGAACAACGCGCCACCGATGATGAGATTGGCGCGGAGCTTCATGCGTATCTGATCCTGGGATCGATCACGCCGTAGAGCACGTCGATCAGCAGATTGATCGCGAGAAAGGCCAGCACCACCACGAGAATGGAGCCCTGGACGGCAGGAATGTCGCGCTGGAGCACACTGTCGACAAGCAGCGAACCGATGCCCGGCCAGGAGAATAGTTTCTCGACCACGACCGCCTGCCCCATCAACCCACCGAACTGAAGGCCGACGGTGGTGAGAATGATGACGAGCGCGTTGCGCATCACATGCCACTTCACGACACGGGTCTCGCTCATGCCCTTCGAGCGCGCGGTGCGGACGAAATCAGCGGTCATGATCTCGAGGACCGCGGCGCGCGTCGTGCGGGCAAATAGCGCCATCGGCGAGACGCCGAGCGTCACGGCCGGCAGCAGCAGATATTTCAGCCCTCCATCGCCATAGCCGAAGCTCGGCAGCCAGCCGAGCTTCAACGCAAACAGATACATCAAAACCAGCCCGAGCCAGAATTTGGCAATGGAAAGGCCCGACACCGCCAGGACCATGGCAAGCGTATCGACGATGCCCCCTGGTTTCAGCGCTGCAATGAAACCAAGTGGAACACCGATCAGAATCGCAAACGTCATGGCCGTGAAGATGAGCTGCAGCGTCGGCCATGCCCGTTTGGCGATCATGGTCGTGACAGGCTCGCGGGTCCGGAACGAGGTGCCGAAATCACCTGTTACGAGCTTGGCGATGTAGACGCCGAAGCGCAGATAGAGGGGATCGTCGAGGCCGAGCTGCTTCTTCATGCGCAGCTCGACCTGGGGATCGCTGTCGTCGCTCATGGACGAGACGATGCTGCCGGGAACGACGCTGAACAGCACGAAGACCAGCAGCACGACGGCGAGCACGGTCGGAATGGTTTGCAGGAGACGGCGGAGCAGGAACGAGAGCATCCAGGCTTTTCCTCTCTCCCCCCACCGCTCGTCGCGATGGAGGGAGCGCGAGAGCGCATGTCACTTCGCGGGCGAGGTCTCGTCGACCCAGAGATCTTCGACGTTCTGATGGGTCAGCTCCGTCGCATTGAGCTGAACGCCCTTGAGCCACGGCTGCACCGCCATGACCGCCTTGTTGTAGTTGAAGAACCAGACCGGCGCTTCCTCATAGAGCAGCGCATTGGCCTTTTGCAGCAGCTCGGTGCGCTTTGCGGCATCGTCGGCCTGCCCTGCCGCATCGATCAGCTTGTCGAAATCGGCATTCTTGTAGTTCATGTAGTTGCAGGCCGGCTGCGGCGTCGAGGAGTGGAAGCATTTGAGCGCGGCCTGCGGATCCGGGCCGGTCGCCTGCGAATAGATGAAGGCCTGGTAGTCGCCGCTGCGCACCACTTCCGCCAGCACCGCGGTCTCGACCTGCTTGACCTTCGCCTTGATGCCGACCTTGTCCAGCATCGGGATCACGGCCGAGACGATCGGCAGGCCCCAGCTTTCGTTCTGGCTGGTGGTCCATTCGAACTCGAAGCCGGAGGGATAGCCGGCCTCGCTAAGCAGCTGCTTGGCCTTGGCGGGATCGTAGGGATAAGGCTTCATCGCCTTGTCGTAAGCGGGCGAGGTCAGCGGCAGCCAGCTGGTGGCGCGATAGGCTTTGCCTTTGACCAGCTTGTTGATGATGAGGTCGGTATCGATCGCGTAATTGATCGCCTGCCGGACGCGCTTGTCGGTGAACGGCTTGAACGAGGGATTCATGCCCATGTAGCGCGTGAAGACCTCGGCGACCTCGACGATGGTGCCCTTGAGGTCGGCGTCGGACTGATAGGCGACGTATTGCGCAGGGCCCAGCACCGAGGTGTCGATCTCCTTGTTGCGGAAGGCGACATCGCGCGCCGCGGCCTCACCCATGATCGACACGATGACCTTGTCGGCGTAGGGCTTGCCGGGCTTGTAGAACCGGTCCCACCGCTCCAGAACGATGCGCGAACCCGGCACGTGCTCGACGAATTTGAAGGGCCCGAGACCGATCGGCTTCTGGATGAAGCTCTCCTTGGCGGCCTCGTCGGCGGGATAGATCGAGGTCAGCGCCGTGAAGAAGTAGAAGCCCGGATCGACTTTCTCGGTCAGCTTCATCTCAACGGTGAAGTCGTCGATCTTCTTGAGGCCGGAGATCTCCTTGGCCTGGCCCTTCTCGACCGCGGCCGCGCCCTCGATCACGCGGACAAACCGCGCGCCGGGATAGGCCTTGGTGCCGTCCATGATGCGGTTGTAGGACCAGATGACGTCGTCGGCCGTCATCTTGCGGCCGTTGTGGAAATAGGCGTCGTCGCGCAGCTTGAAGGTGTGAACGAGACCGCCGCCCGAGACCACGTCCTCCTTGGCGAGCTCCAGAACCGGCTTGCCCTCCGCGGAATTCCAGATGTAGAGCGACCGGTGCAGCGCCTTGGCGTAGATCTCGTCCTGGGCGCGCTGTGTGGTGTGAATGTCGAGGCTGGTGAAGCTCGAGCCGTAGGGCGCCGTCATGCGGATGGTTCCGCCCTTGCGCGGCGCCTGGGTCTCTGCCGGGGCGGCGAGCGCCAGACCCAAGCCGGCGACAATCGCGATCATCCTGAACATCATGTGTTCCCCCAACAACGCAGGCATTCCGATCAGGGATTTGATCATTCGCAGCCTGTCGAATGCAAGCTCCGTTTTGGTGGCAGCCGATGCCGGTTCCTGAGGCAACCGGTTGACGCAGTGCGTCATCGAACGACCGGGACCAGTGAACATTTCTCGTGATCAACGCGACCAAGCTCAGGATCGTTATCTGAGCCCCAGGGATCGCGGAAAAAATGAATCGCCGAACGCTAGGTATCTTGCTTGCGGGCGGACTGGTCGCCGCCACGGCGGCGATGGCAAGCCCGGTCACGGCCAGCCTTGGCCGGTACAGCGAGGCGGACAGCATCCGGTTCAGCTGGAGTCGCACCACCGGCGTGAACGACTATCTTGACGAAACGTGGTGGGCGGTCCGGAGCCATGACACTCCGGATAATTTCGTCGAACGACTGCTCAGCATCCCCGTCGGCGCCGTCGCACGGGGCGCAAGTGCGGGTTTCGAAGCCAGGGTTTCCCAGGGCACCGGTCTGCCACTGCCCGAGAGCTGGAGCATCGCTACGGCGAAGAATTCGCCGTTCATCACGTCGGTCTACGCCGAGACCCCGCGCGATCTCGCGGCCGTGCTCGGCTTCTATCGCGCCGAGCTCGGCAAGCGTGGCTGGATCGAGACGGTGGTCGAACCGGACCGGGCCGTGATCACCTTCACGACGGCCCGTGGACCGGTCCTGCTCCGGCTTTCCCGTCAGGACGACAGGACAATCGCCGAACTTTCGCTGCGCAAGCCGGGTATCGCGAATGCCGGCCTCCTGCCGAGGCCGAGGCAGGCAAAGCTGATGCTCGGCAACAAGTCGGACGAGGCGGCGGTCATCACCGTCGCCGACCAGACCGTCAAGCTGGCGGCGCACGCCGGCGAGAAACTCGCGCACTCGGACTCCGCCGCAGCCGAAATACCGGACAGCCAAAAGATCGATCTGCCGCCCGGCAAGTACAAGGTCGCCCTCAAGGTCGAGGACGGCATGGTCCAGAGCCGGGAGTTCGAGGTCGCGGCCAACGAGACCTGGGGTCTGCTGGCCGGCACGGACGGCGTCCTGCTGCCGATGCGGCTTTATTGAAGCGCATCGGCCCCTAGCCGTTCGCAAACTCCGGCATCCAGTCCCGCAGCTTTCGTGCAGTGCCGGTGACGTCGGCAATCGTCCCAAATGCCCCCGTCTCCACCATCATCGCGCGCGCCAGCCGCACGGCGCGGGCCTCGCTGATCGCGCGCTTCTTCGGGTCCTCGATCAGCTCGAAGTCGATATTGTGGGCGAGGCCGAAGATGCGGCGGAGGGTTTTGGCGGCGGCGAAGCCGACGGTGTCAGTGAACAGCCGCTGCATGTAGGTCTGCCGCTCGGCTTCCAGGCGTGCGGCGCCCTTCTCGCCGGCGAAGAGCGAGGCCGGATAGGCGTCGCCGGTGGCGCCAGCGCGCCAGAGATCGAGGAACTTGCCGGCGAACCAGCTCCAGACCTGCTCGACCGTCTCCAGCACCCAGCTTTCGAACGCCTGCCGCTCGCCCGGCGCGCGCTCGTGGCCGGCGGAGGCGAAATAGGCCATCAGGAGGTTCGCAAGCACCGCGCCAACGTCGAATCCCATCGGGCCGTAGAATGCGAATTCCGGATCGATCACGCGCGTCTGGCTCTCCGTCACCATGATCGAGCCGGTGTGGAGATCGCCGTGGAGCAGTGCCTCGGGGCTTGCCATGAACTTCAGCTTCAGCCGGGAGATCGCGACATGCAACTCCATGTCATCGCGTAGCTCTGCGGCCAGGCCGTCGAGATAAGGCGCGGTCCAGCGGTTCTGCTCGGCAATGCGGTAGGGATCGGTGAAGATTAGGTCCTCGGTGATCTTGCAGAGCGCGTGGTTGCCGGCAAAGGCCGCGATGCCCTGCTTCTTCTCGGCCGCCGACAGCGCGAGGTCGGAGGTGAAGAACAGGGTGCGCGCCATGAAGGTGGTGATGTCGTCCACGAAACCGGGATATTGCGTTGCGGCGACCATCCCCTTGCGCATGATGATGTGGGGCTCGAGCAGCTCCATCACCGTCAGCGCCAGCGTCTCGTTGTGGTGCAGCAGGGCCGGCACGAGGCCGGGCGCGAGCTGGGCCTGCTTCGACAAAGCGAGATATTCGTAGTGGGCCCGCGACAGCGGCAGCGGCCAGCTCTCGCCGACGAGGCGGACGTAGGGCAGCGCCTGCTTCACGGCGACGCCGCCGCGCGCGCCCTTGACGATGAAGACGAGATTGAGATTGCCGTCGCCGACCTCGGTGATGCCCCAGGCGGCCGGCTCGCCGCCGAGGAGCGCCTTGAGGTCGGGAATGCCCGCGAGATAGGCCCGCAAGGCCGCCTCATGCAGAATCCGGTAGTCCCCCGCCTGCCCCTGCGCCATAACGATCCCATCCCATGCTTGGCATGGCCGGATCGTTACTCCCGCTCCAGGAAGCTCGAGCCGATCTCGGCCTTTCTTTTGATGGGATCGTAATCACAATAGATGCTGTCCGCCACCAGCGTGTAGCTGGCGCTGACGGTGTATTTGTCCAGCTTGACCGAGTTCAGGCCGATCACCGAGGTGCTCTTGCCCCCGTTCCACTTGAACGGCGTCGAGCTCTTGGCCTGCTCGCAGGCCATCACGGCTTCGTTGAAGACAGAGCCCTCGACGAATGCCTTCAGCGTTCGGACCTGCACGGCCATCCTCCACTCGAAATAGCCGATGGCGCCAAGGCCGGCGACGATCAACACCAGCAGCGCGATGACGATCCGCTGAAAAGTCATTCGTTCCCCCAACAACGATTTAACCAGGAAATCCCAGCAAGAAACCTAAAACGGCATTCCCATCAATTTGGACAAGCGCTCGATCGAGAGATAGCCCGCATGATAGGCCGCGATGCCGATCCCGTAGATGATCGCCGAGATGATCGTGGTCCAGATCAGCTTGCCTCTCATCCGCGTCAGAACCGGTGCGCCGGGGTCGGTGCCGGGCGCGCCGACGCCGTCCTCGTGCTGGCTGCGCACGCCGAACGGCAGCGTCAGGAACAGCGCGATCCACCAGATCACGAAGTAGATCGCAAGCGCGGTCGATATCTGGATGGCCATGATCCGGCGCCCTACGCCTGCTCGATTTCGACCAGCGCCCCGGAAAAATCCTTCGGGTGCAGGAACAGCACCGGCTTGCCGTGGGCGCCGATCTTCGGCACGCCGTCGCCGAGCACCCGCGCGCCCTCCTTCATCAGCGTGTCGCGCGAGGCGATGATGTCGACGACCTCATAGCAGATATGGTGGATGCCGCCGTCGGCATTGCGCTCGAGGAACTTCGCGATCGGTGAGGCCTCGCCGAGCGGCTCGATAAACTCGATCTTGGTATTGGGCAGCGTCGCGAACACCGTGGTGACGCCATGCTCGGGCAGCGCGACCGCCTCCGAGATCTGCGCCCCGAACGCCGCGCCATAGATCTTGGCGGACTTGACGGCGTCCTTGGTCGCGATCGCGACGTGGTTGAGGCGACCCAGCATGTTTCTTCTCCCTCAGCGCATGATCCGAAGACCATGCTCAACTACACCGTCAGGACGTGTACCAGACAGGGGGGCTTTTTGCCCCAATGTTCGTTGATGACGGCCCGGACAGCGCGTCGCACCGACTCGGCCAGGGCATCCGCATCGCGGCGGCGCGCCTTCGGCAGGCCCTCGATGGTGGAGACCACGGCGTCGAAGACGATGTCGTCGAAAGGCTCGCCGTCCCGGTTCTTCTCGGGAATGCCGACGAGATCGACCTCGGGATCGTCGGCAAGCTCGCCCTGCTCCGTCATCGCGACCGCGACGAAGGCGCAGCCGGAGAAGGCCATGCGGCGGCGCTCGACCACGGCGCGGGACTTGGAGTCCTCCAAGATCGTACCGTCCTTGTAGAGACGGCCGGAGGGCACTTCGCCGATGATGCCGGGATCGCCCGGGCCGAGCTTGATCAGGTCGCCATTGCGAACGACCAGCACGCGCGGCACGCCGGCGGCGCGCGCGAGCTTGGCATGCTCGTTCAGGTGCAGCGCCTCACCATGGACGGGGATCAGGAGCTGCGGCTTGGTCCAGGCGATCATGTCGCGCAATTCGTCGCGGCGGGGATGGCCGGAGACGTGGACCAGATGGTCGCGGTCGGTGAGGACCTCGACGCCCTGCAGCACCAGATTGTTGATGATCGAGCCGACGGCCTTCTCGTTGCCCGGGATGGTGCGCGAGGAGAAGATCACGCTGTCGCCGCGGTTGAGCGTGATCTCGGGATGGTCGTCATTGGCGATGCGCGCCAGTGCCGCGCGCGGCTCGCCCTGGCTGCCGGTGCACAGCGCCAGCACCTTGTCCTGCGGAAGATGGCCGTAGACCTCGGGCGAGCGGAAGTTCTGCACGCCGTCGAGATAGCCGGTCTCGCGTGCGACCTGCACCACGCGCTCCATGGCGCGGCCGACCACGACGACCTCGCGATCGGCAGCCCTGGCCGCGGCGGCGACGGCCTTGATGCGCGCGACGTTGGAGGCGAAGGTCGTCACCGCGACGCGGCCCTTGGCGGCCTTGACCAGGTCGATGATGGTTCGCGCGACCTCGGCTTCCGAGGGCGAGCGGCCGTCACGCACGGCATTGGTGGAATCACCGATCAGGGCGAGCACGCCCTCCTCGCCCAGTTCGCGCAGCCGCTTCTCGTCGGTCGGGCTCCCCAGCGTCGGGGTCGGGTCGATCTTCCAGTCGCCGGTGTGCAGCACCGTGCCCACCTCAGTGTGGATCGCCAGCGCGTGCGCCTCGGGAATCGAATGCGCGACGGGAATGAACTCGACGTTGAACGGGCCGATATCGACGCGGCCGCCCGACGGCACCACCGTCACCGGGATCTTCGGCGCGTTGCGCTCGGCGGCGCATTTGGCCTCGAACAGCGCCGCGCTGAACTGCGTGGCGTAGATCGGGCATTTCAGCTTCGGCCAGAGGTCGATGATGGCGCCGAAATGGTCCTCATGGGCGTGGGTGAGCACGAGGCCCATCAGATTCTTGCGTTCCTTCTCCAGGAAGCTGATGTCGGGCATGATCAGGTCGATGCCCGGCAGATGCTCCTCGTCGCCGAAGGAGACGCCGAGATCGACCGCCAGCCAGGCGCGCTGCTGGCGGTTGCCGAGGCCGTAGATCGACAAATTCATGCCGATCTCGCCGACGCCGCCGAGCGGCGCAAATACCAGTTCGTCAGGCCTTGCCATCACGCAGCTCCCACGGAGGCGGCCGAGCCGAAGAACACCTCGCCGGCCGCCACCGGCAGGCGTCGGCCGTCAACGGTGCGGACGATCAGGCAGCCGGTGTCGTCGATGGTGTCGAAAATGCCTTCCAGCGTCATCGTCCCCGTGTTGATCGCGACCCGTTCGCCGAGGCCGCAGGCGCGCTCCAGCCAGAGCCTGCGGATCTCCGCAAAGCCGCGGCCATTGTCCCAGATGCCGAGGAACTCGACCCAGGCGTCCGACAGCGCCGAGAACAGCTCTTCCGCGCTGATCTGGACGCCGAGTGCGGCCAACGAAACGGCCGGCGTCGGCGTCCCCTCCGGCGCCGCCACGACGTTGGTGCCGATGCCGACGACGACGGCGAGACGATCGCCGATAGCCTCGGCTTCGAGGCCGATACCGACCAGCTTCTTGCCGCCCGCAAGGACGTCATTCGGCCATTTCAGGGCGTATCTGGGCCGGTCAGGACCAAGCCGCAACGCGGCCTCGAGGCTGACCTTCTCCAGGGCGGCCTCTTCCGCAAGCCCCGCCGCAAACCCGATGGTGGCGGCAACAGCAGGCGCAATATCCAGGACCTCGAGGACGCTGGCGGCGAGATTGCCCTTCGGCGCGACCCAGGCGCGCTGGCGGCGCCCGCGGCCGGCGGTCTGGTCCGACGTCACGAACCACATCGACCCCGGTTCGCCGGCCCGTGCGTGCTCGATCGCGTCGGTGTTGGTCGAGCCGGTCCGTTCGAAAGCTGCGAGCCTGTAGCCCGCCGAGAGTGCGCGAGGACCGAGCGCGAACCCCATCCTAAAACAGCGACTTTGCCGCGGCGGAGGCGACGCTCACCACCGGGCCCGCAAACAGCGCGAACAGGATGTTGAACAGGCCAAAGACCGCCAGCACCGTCTTCACCTCGACGCGCACCGGATCGACCTGGCCGGCCGGCTCGTCGAAGTACATCGTCTTGACGATGCTGAGATAGTAGTAGGCACCCACCACGCTGGTCAGCACGCCGATGACGGCGAGCGTGAACAGGTTAGCCTTGATGGCGGCGACGAAGACGTACCATTTGGCGAAGAAGCCGGCGAGCGGCGGGATGCCCGCGAGCGAGAACAGCAGCATCGCGAACATGAAGGCGAGCAGCGGATTGGTCCGCGACAGGCCGGCGAAATCGCTGATCTGCTCCACGGCCTGGCCGTTGCGCTTCATCGCAAGGATGATCGAGAACGAGCCGAGCGTCATCGCCACATAGATCACGATGTACATCAAGACGCCCTGCGCGCCTTCGACCGTGCCGGAGGCGAGGCCGACCAAGGCAAAGCCCATGTGGCCGATCGAGGAATAGGCCATCAGGCGCTTGATGTTGGTCTGGCCGATCGCGGCGAAAGAGCCGAGCGCCATCGAGGCGATTGCCACGAACACCAGGATCTGCTGCCACTGCGAGACGATGCCGGGGAATGCGGTGAGCGTGACGCGGGTGAAGACCGCGAGCGCGGCGACCTTCGGCGCCGAGGCGAAGAAGGCGGTCACCGGCGTCGGAGCGCCTTCGTAGACGTCCGGCGTCCACATGTGAAACGGCACCGCCGAGACCTTGAAACAGAGGCCGGCGAGCAGGAAGACCAGGCCGAACACCAGGCCGATATTCGAGACGGTCGCGGCCGCGGCGATGCCGGCAAAGCTCACGGTGCCGGTGAAGCCGTAGATCAGCGAGGCGCCGTACAGCAGCATGCCCGACGACAGCGCGCCCAGCACGAAGTACTTCAGGCCGGCTTCGGTCGACTTGGCGTTGTCGCGGTTGGAGGCCGCCACGACATAGAGCGCGAGCGACATCAGCTCGAGGCCGAGATAGAGCGAGATCAAATCGCCGGCCGAGATCAGCACCATCATGCCGAGCGTCGAGAGCAGCACCAGGATCGCGTATTCGAAGATCCGGCGCGACGGGTCCGACAGGAACTCGGTCGACAGCACCAGCGTCACCGCCGAGCCGATCAGGGCCAGGATCTTCATGAAGCGGGCAAAATCGTCGACGATGAAGCTGCCGCCGAAGGTGACGTGCTTGCCAGCGGGCTGTGCGTAGACGAGCACGCCGACCACGACCAGCAGCAGGACCGCAAGCGTCGTGACGGTCCTGGTGGTCCCCTGCCCGCGATAGGCTCCCAGCATCAAGAGTGCCATCGCGCCGACCGCGAGCACAATCTCGGGCAGCACCGGCGCCAGTTGATAACCTGCAGTCTCAAAGCTCATGGCGATATCCTGACCTGCCCGATCACTGGAGCAGTGCGGCGGCCTTCACGGCCGTCACAGCGGTGTTGTAATTGTTGACGAGTTGCTGGACCGAGACGGCCGACATATCGAGCACCGGCTTCGGATAAACGCCGAACAGGATCGTCAGCGCGATCAGCGGGAACAGCGTCACGCACTCGCGGAAAGTGAGATCCTTCATGCTCGTCAGCGACGGCTTGACCAGCGCCCCGAACACGACCTTGCGGTAGAGCCACAGCGCGTAGCAGGCCGACAGGATCACGCCTGTCGTGGCGAAGAACGCGGTCGGGATCGAGACCTTGAAGGTGCCGAGCAGCGTCATGAACTCGCCGACGAAGCCGGAGGTACCGGGCAGACCGACATTGGCCATGGTGAAGACCATGAAGGTCAGCGCGTAGAGCGGCATCCGGTTGACGAGGCCGCCATAGGCCGCGATCTCGCGGGTGTGCAGGCGGTCGTAGACGATGCCGACGCAGAGGAACAGCGCGCCGGAGACGATGCCGTGCGAGATCATCTGGAACATGCCGCCGGCGACGCCCTGCATGGTGCCGGCGAAGATGCCCATGGTGACGAAGCCCATATGCGCCACTGACGAGTACGCGATCAGCTTCTTCATGTCCTCCTGCATCAGCGCGACCAGCGAGGTGTAGATGATGGCGATGGCCGAGAGCGTGAAGATCAGCGGGGCGAAGTCGTGCGAGGCCAGCGGGAACATCGGCAGCGAGAAGCGCAGGAAGCCGTAGCCGCCCATCTTCAGCAGGATCGCAGCCAGCACCACCGAGCCCGCGGTCGGCGCCTCGACGTGGGCGTCGGGGAGCCAGGTGTGCACCGGCCACATCGGCATCTTCACCGCGAACGAGGCGAAGAAGGCGAGCCACGCCCAGGTCTGCAGCGACCGCGGCACGGCGGTGTGCATCAGGGTCGGGATGTCGGTGGTGCCGCCGTTCCAGTACAGCGCCATGATGGCGAGCAGCATCAGCACCGAGCCGAGCAGCGTGTAGAGGAAGAACTTGAAGGACGCGTAGACCCGGCGCGGACCACCCCAGACGCCGATGATCAGGAACATCGGGATGAGGCCGCCCTCGAAGAACAGGTAGAACAGCACGAGATCGAGCGCCGAGAAGGTGCCGATCATCAGCGTTTCCAGGATCAGGAACGCCATCATGTATTCGCGGACGCGGTTGGTGATCGCCTTCCAGCTCGCGATGATGCAGAACGGCATGATGGCGGTGGTCAGGATCACCAGCGGCAGCGAGATGCCGTCGACGCCCATGTGGTAGGTGATGCCGGTGGCGAGCCAGTTCGCCTTCTCGACGAACTGGAAGTCGGCGCTCGACGGATCGAAGCGCATCACCAGGATCACCGACACCGCGAAGGTGATCAGCGTGGTCCACAGCGCGATCCAGCGCGCATTGCGCCGGGCCGCCTCGTCATCGCCGCGGCTGAGATAGACGATCAGCGCGCCAACCAGCGGCAGGAACGTCGTGACCGAAAGGATTGGCCAGGTTGTCATTTACTGGCCTCCAAAGCCGAACATGAACCAGGTGATCAGGCCGGCGGCGCCGATCAGCATGGCGAACGCGTAGTGATAGAGATAGCCGGTCTGGATCTTCACCACGTTGCGGGTGACGTCCAGCACGCGGGCCGAGATACCGTCGGGGCCGAGGCCGTCGATGATGAAGCCATCGCCCTTCTTCCAGAGCTGATATCCGATCCACTTCGCCGGACGGACGAAGATGAGATCGTAGAGCTCGTCGAAGTACCATTTGTTGAGCAGGAACTGGTACAGCATCGGCTGGGTGTTCGCGAGCTCGACCGGCAGATACGGCCGGCGGATGTAGAACAGGTACGACACCAGGAAGCCCAGCACCATCATCACCGTCGGCAGGAAGGCGATGGTCTCGGGGATGTGGTGCATCTCCTCGATGATGTGCGGGTTCATCTTCACGGACTCGCGGAAGAACTCCTCGACGCCGTGACCGGCGAACAGCTCCTTGAACGGGAAACCCGCGACGATCGAGCCGACCGCGAGAACGCCGATCGGGACCAGTATCCAGAGCGGAGCCTCATGCGCAGCCTCGTAGTGATGCTCGTCATGGGGCTCGCCGTGGAAGGTCTTGAAGATCAGGCGCCAGGAGTAGAACGAGGTCAGGCCGGCGGCGACGACCGTCATCACGAAGCCGTACATCGCGAACGGATTATGCGAGGCGTAGGCGGACTCGATGATGGCGTCCTTGGAGAAATAGCCCGCCGTGAGCGGGAAGCCCGTGAGCGCCAGCGTGCCGATCACCATCACCGCATAGGTGTAGGGGATCTTGCGCCAGAGGCCGCCCATGTTGCGGATGTCCTGCTCGTGGTGCATCGCGTAGATCACCGAGCCGGAGCCCAAGAACAGCAGCGCCTTGAAGAAGGCGTGCGTGAACAGGTGGAACATGCCGACCGAATAGGCCCCTGCTCCCATCGCCACGAACATGTAGCCGAGCTGCGAACAGGTCGAGTACGCGACGATGCGCTTGATGTCGTTCTGCACGAGGCCGATGGTCGCGGCGAAGAACGCCGTGGTGGCGCCGAAGAACATCACGACGGCCTGCGCATTCGGCGCGAGCTCGAACAGCGGCGACAGGCGCGCCACCATGAACACGCCGGCGGTGACCATGGTCGCGGCGTGGATCAGCGCGGAGACCGGGGTCGGGCCTTCCATCGCGTCCGGCAACCAGGTGTGCAGCAGGAACTGCGCCGACTTGCCCATCGCGCCCATGAACAGCAGGAGGCAGGTCAGGGTCAGCGCGTCGGCATGCCAGCCGAGGAAGTCGATGGTCTTGCCGGTCAGGCTCGGCGCCGCATGGAAGATGGTCTCGAAATCGGTCGAGCTCGTCAGCATGAAGATCGCAAAAATGCCGAGCGCGAAGCCGAAATCGCCGACGCGGTTGACCACGAAAGCCTTGATCGCCGCCGCGTTCGCCGACGGCTTCTGGTACCAGAAGCCGATCAGGAGATAGCTGGCGAGACCCACGCCTTCCCAGCCGAAGAACAGCTGCACGAGGTTGTCGGCCGTCACCAGCATCAGCATGGCGAAGGTGAACAGCGAGAGATAGCCGAAGAAGCGCGGCCGGTACGGATCCTCGTCCATGTAGCCGATGGAATAGAGGTGCACGAGCGAGGACACGGTCGTCACCACCACCAGCATGACGGCGGTGAGCGTGTCGACCCGCAGCGACCAGTAGACCTGGAGGTCGCCGGAGAGGATCCAGGGCAACAGCGGAATCCGCATGTCGTGGTGCATGAAGCCGACATCGACCAGCGTCATCCAGGACAGCGCCGCCGAGACGAACAGCAGAGCGGTCGTGATCAGCTCGGCGCCGCGCGAGCCCGCGGCCGGCGGCTCGACCGGGCCGTGGTCGTCATGCGCGTGATCGTCGTGGCCATGATCATCATGGGCAGCCGACGCGTGCGCGTCGCCGTGGCCATGGTCGCCGTGATGCTCGACCGCGTCACCCGAGGGGTTGCGGGCATGCGCGCCGAACAGCGCGATCAGGCCGGCAAGGATGGCGCCCAGCAGAGGCAGAAAGACAATCGCCTGAACCATGACTGAGCTCAGCCCTTCATCAGATTGACGTCCTCAACCGCGATCGAGCCGCGGTTGCGGAAATAGACCACCAGGATGGCGAGACCGATCGCGGCTTCCGCAGCCGCAACAGTCAGCACCAGCAATGCGAAGACCTGGCCGACGATGTCGCCGAGGAAGGTCGAGAATGCCACGAGGTTGATGTTGACCGAGAGCAGGATCAGCTCGATCGACATCAGAATGACGATGATGTTCTTGCGGTTCAGGAAGATGCCGAGGATCCCGAGCGTGAACAGGATCGCGCCGACCGCCAGATAATGTCCGAGCCCGATCGTCATTTCACCCACTCCGCCGCGTCGCTGTCCTGGAGCCCCTGCCCCGGCGCCACCTTGCGCATCGCCATCGCCATCTCGGGCGTGCGTGCATTCTGAACGTTGATGTCCTGCCGCTTCACGTTCGCCTTGTGGCGCAGCGTCAGCACGATGGCGCCGATCATGGCGACCAGCAGCACCATGCCCGAGAGCTGGAAGTAGTGGATGTACTTCGTATAGAGCACGAGCCCGAGCGCCTCGGTGTTGCTGACATTGGTCGGGATCGCCGCCGTGATCGTCTTGGAGACGCCGGGGTTGATGACCCAGAAGCCGACGGTGAGCAGCAGCTCGAACAGGAAGATGCCGCCGATCACGAGGCCCACCGGCAGGTACTCGATGAAGCCCTCGCGCAGCTCGAGGAAGTCGACGTCGAGCATCATGATCACGAACAGGAACAGCACCGCGACGGCGCCGACATAGACGACGATCAGGATCATCGCGAGGAATTCGGCGCCCATCAGCACGAACAGGCCGGAGGCGTTGACGAAGGCCAGGATCAGGTACAGCACGGAGTGCACGGGATTGCGCGAGACAATCACCATCACCGCCGAAGCGACGCAGACGCCGGCGAAGAGATAGAAGAACAGCGCGGGAAGGATCATGCTCTCATCTCACCGGTACGGCGCGTCGAGCTCGATCGCTTTCGCGATCTCGCGTTCCCAGCGGTCGCCATTGGCGAGCAGCTTGGCCTTGTCATAGAACAGTTCCTCGCGGGTCTCGGTCGCGAACTCGAAGTTCGGACCTTCGACGATGGCGTCGACCGGACAAGCCTCCTGGCAGAGGCCGCAATAGATGCACTTCACCATGTCGATGTCGTAGCGCACGGTGCGGCGGGTGCCGTCGTTGCGGCGTGGGCCGGCCTCGATGGTGATGGCCTGCGCAGGGCAAATGGCTTCGCACAGCTTGCAGGCGATGCAGCGCTCTTCGCCGTTCGGATAGCGGCGCAGCGCATGCTCGCCGCGGAAGCGCGGCGAGATCGGGCCCTTCTCGAAGGGATAGTTCAGCGTCGGCTTCGGCTGGAAGAAATAGCGCATGGCGAGGAAGAACGCCGAGACGAATTCCGACAGCAGGAGCGAGCGTGCAGTGGCGTTGACATTGATACCCATGACGGCCTCACTTCGGCGCGATGCCGGCGAAATGCAGCACGCCAGCCACCACGACCACCATCGCCAGCGACAGCGGCAGGAACACCTTCCAGCCGAGGCGCATCAGTTGGTCGTAGCGGTAGCGCGGCACGATCGCCTTTGCCATCGCGAACAGGAAGAACATGAAGAACACTTTGAGCGAGAACCAGATGATCCCCGGCACCCAGTTGAAGGGCGGCAGGTCCACCGGCGGCAACCAGCCTCCGAGGAACAGGATCGTCGCCAGCGCGCACATCGTGACGATCGCGACATACTCGCCGAGCATGAACAGCAGATACGGCGTCGAGCCGTATTCGACCATGAAGCCGGCGACGAGCTCTGATTCAGCTTCCACGAGGTCGAAGGGCGGACGGTTGGTTTCCGCCAGCGCCGAGACGTAGAAGATCACGAACATCGGGAACAGCGGCCACACATACCAGTTCAGGATGGTGAGCTGCGGCAACCCGATCAGGCTGGCGAGGCCACGGGCATGCTGGGCCTCGACCACGGCCGACAGGTTCAGCGTACCGGCGCAGAGCAGCACCGTGATGATGACGAAGCCGATCGAGACCTCGTAGGACACCATCTGCGCCGCCGAGCGCAGCGCGGCCAGGAACGGGTATTTCGAGTTCGACGACCAGCCGGCCATGATGATGCCGTAGATCGACAGCGACGAGATCGCGAAGATGAAGAGCACGCCGACATTGATGTCGGAGATCACCCAGCCGAGATTGGTCGGGATCACCGCCCAGGCCGCGAGCGCGAGCACGCATGAGACCAAGGGAGCAAGGAGAAACACGCCCTTGTTGGCGCCGGACGGGATGATCGGCTCCTTCAGCACGAATTTCAGCAGGTCGGCGAAGGACTGCAGCAGGCCCCAGGGGCCGACCACGTTCGGGCCGCGACGGATCTGCACCGCAGCCCAGATCTTGCGGTCGGCGAGCAGGATGTAGGCGATCGCGACCAGCAGGACGACGAGCACCAGGACGCTCTCCGCGACCATGATGATCAGCGGCCAGAGGAAACCGGTCCAGAATGCGCTTTCGAAGAATTCCATCGGCTCACTCCGCTGCGGTCAGCATCTGCCCGGAGGCAAGCCGCGAGCATTCCGCCATCACGGCGGACGCACGCGCGATTGGGTTGGTCAAATAGAAGTCCTCGATCGCCGCCTTGAACGGCGCCTTCTCGGGCGAACCGCCCTTCCCGGCCAGCTTCTTGATCTGGTCGGCGGAACCGGCCTCGATCTGGTCGAGACGGATCAGGTGCGGCACGGCCTTGAAGATCGCCTGGCGAAGCGCCGACAGCGAATCGTAGCCGAGCTTCTTGCCGAGCGCCTCCGACAGGGCGCGCACGATCGCCCAGTCCTCGCGGGCTTCGCCCGGCGGGAACGCGGCGCGGCCGGTCATCTGCACGCGACCTTCGGTGTTGACGTAGATCGCGGACTTCTCGGTGTAGGCGGCGGCCGGCAGGATGACGTCGGCGCGATGCGCGCCGCGGTCGCCATGGGTGCCGATATAGACGACGAAGGTGCCATCCGACGGCTTGATCTCGTCGGCGCCAAGCAGGAACAGCAGGTCCAGCGTGCCGAAGGTCGTCATCTGCGCCGCGTTCAGCCCGCCCCCACCGGCGACAAAGCCGATGTCGAGTGCGCCGACGCGCGAGGCGGTCTCGTGCAGCACGGCAAAACCGTTCCAGCCGTCCTTCACCGCGCCGACATCGAGCGCGAGCTTGGCGGCGGCGGCGAGAATGGCGGCGCCGTCGTGACGCGAGGCCGCGCCCGCGCCGACCAGGATGATCGGGTTCTTGGCGTTCTTCAGCACGTCCATGAAGGAGTGCTTGCCGGCCGCGAGCTCGCCGAGCGTGTCGGTGCCCGCACCCAGATGATCATAGTCGTAGGTCAGGTCGACCTTGGCGCCGATCACGCCGACCTTGAAGCCGCCGGCGCGCCAGCGCTTGCGGATGCGGGCGTTGAACACGGCCGCTTCCTTGCGCGGATTGGCGCCGATGATGAGCAGCGCGTCGGCCTGCTCGACGCCGACCAGCGTCGGATTGAAGATGTAGGAGCCGCGGCCGAGCGCGGGATCGAAGGCGTCGCCGCCCTGCACGGCCAGATTGCCCGAGCCGTATTTGGCGAGCAGGTCCTTCAGCGCGAACATCTCTTCGACGCCGGCGAGGTCGCCGGCGATCGCGCCGATGCGCTTGCCGTCGGTGCGCGCCGCCTTCGCGGCGATCGCGGCGAAGGCTTCGGGCCAGCTCGCAGCGCGCAGCTTGCCGGCTTCGCGGATATAGGGCCGGTCGAGGCGCTGGGTGCGCAGGCCGTCGACGACGTGGCGGGTCTTGTCGGAGATCCACTCCTCGTTCACGGCCTCGTTGATGCGCGGCAGCACGCGCATCACCTCACGGCCGCGGGTGTCGACGCGGATCGCCGAGCCGACGCCATCCATCACGTCGATCGACTGAGTCTTGCCGAGCTCCCACGGGCGCGCCGCAAAAGCATAGGGCTTCGAGGTCAGCGCGCCGACCGGGCAGATGTCGACGAGATTGCCCTGCAATTCGGACGTCAGCGCGTGCTCGAGATAGGTCGTGATCTCCATGTCCTCGCCGCGGCCGGTGGCGCCCATCTCGGGCGCGCCGGCGACTTCCGCCGAGAAGCGGACGCAGCGCGTGCACTGGATGCAGCGGTTCATCGAGGTCTTGACCAGCGCGCCGAGGTATTTGTCCTCGACGGCGCGCTTGTTCTCGGCGAAGCGGCTGGTGTCGACACCATAGCCCATCGCCTGGTCCTGGAGGTCGCACTCGCCACCCTGGTCGCAGATCGGGCAGTCCAGCGGATGGTTGATGAGAAGGAATTCCATCACGCCTTCGCGCGCCTTCTTCACCATCGGCGAACGCGTGGAGATTTCCGGCGGCTCGCCCTTGGGGCCCGGACGGCAATCGCGCACGCCCCAGGCGCAGCTTGCGACCGGCTTCGGGCCGCCCTTCACTTCGACGAGGCACATCCGGCAATTGCCGGCGATCGACAGCCGCTCGTGATAGCAGAAGCGCGGAATCTCGGCGCCCGCGGCTTCGCACGCCTGGAGCAGCGTGTACTCGGCGGGGACATCGATCTCTTTGCCGTCGATGATGAGCTTGGTCATTCTCTCTACTCCGCCGCGACCATGTTCACGGGATCGCGGACGCCGATATCGTCGATGTCAGCCTTGTGCGAATACTGGTCGATGCGCGCTTCGATCTCGTGACGGAAATGCGCGATCAGGCCCTGGATCGGCCAGGCGGCTGCGTCGCCGAGCGCGCAGATGGTGTGGCCTTCGACCTGTTTCGTCACCTCCAGCAGCATGTCGATTTCGCGCTTGTGGGCGCGGCCGTCGGCCATGCGGGTCAAGACGCGCCACATCCAGCCGGTGCCTTCGCGGCACGGCGTGCACTGGCCGCAGCTCTCGTGCTTGTAGAAATAGGAGATGCGGGCGATGGAGCGGATCAGGTCGGTCGACTTGTCCATCACGATCACGGCCGCGGTGCCGAGGCCCGAGCGCAGCTTGCTCAAGCTGTCGAAATCCATCGGCGTGTCGATGATCTGCTCGGCCGGCACCATGCGCACCGAGGAGCCGCCGGGGATCACGGCCTTGAGGTTGTCCCAGCCGCCGCGGATGCCGCCGCAATGCTTCTCGATCAGCTCACGGAACGGAATGCCCATGGCCTCTTCGACGTTGCAGGGCCGCTCGACATGGCCGGAGATGCAGAACAGCTTGGTGCCGACATTGTTCGGACGGCCGATGCCGGCGAACCAGGCCGCGCCGCGGCGCAGGATGTCGGGCGCAACCGCGATCGACTCGACGTTGTTGACGGTGGTCGGGCAGCCAAACAGGCCGACATTGGCCGGGAACGGCGGCTTCAGGCGCGGCTGGCCCTTCTTGCCCTCGAGGCTTTCGAGCAGCGCGGTCTCCTCGCCGCAGATATAGGCGCCGGCGCCGTGCGCGACGTAGATGTCGAACGGCCAGCCGTTGACATTGTCCTTGCCGACGAGCTTCGCCTCATAGGCCTGGTCGATCGCGGCCTGGAGATGCTCGCGCTCGCGGATGAACTCGCCGCGGACATAGATGTAGCAGGCATGCGCGTTCATAGCGCAGCTCGCGATCAGGCAGCCTTCGATCAGGAGATGCGGATCGTGCCGCATGATCTCGCGATCCTTGCAGGTGCCGGGCTCGGATTCGTCGGCGTTGACGACGAGATAGCTCGGCCGGCCGTCGGTCGATTCCTTCGGCATGAACGACCATTTCAGGCCGGTCGGGAAGCCGGCACCACCGCGCCCGCGCAGGCCCGAGGCCTTCATCTCGTTGATGATCCAGTCACGGCCCTTGTCGATGATATTCTTCGTACCATCCCAGGCGCCGCGGCGCCGCGCGCCCTCGAGCCCCCAATCGTGGAGGCCGTAGAGGTTCTTGAAGATGCGGTCCTTGTCCTCGAGCATTTCAGTGCTTTCCGATCAACGATTGGACTGCTTGTAGGCGAGTCCGGCGGCGCAGACGGCGAAGGTCAGCGCCCAGAGTAGACTGCTCTCCTGCGTCGCGTTCATCACGAAGCGCTGCAGCAGGAACATGAAGGCGGCCGCGACCGCGGCGTGCATGGCGACGAAGCCCCATTTGTTCACGGCCTCGTTCCCTCCAATTGCGGGGAGATCACGCATCAGGTGATCTCCTTCAGCGTGGTCGGCCCACCCGTCGGCGCCGAGAACTGGCGGCCGTTCTGCGGACCCGGCTTTGGCGGATTGCCCGAGGCGAAGCCGTCGAGCACCTTGCCAAAGGTCTCCTTGGTCAAATCCTCATAGGTGTCCTTGCCGATCAGCACCATCGGCGCATTCACGCAGGCACCGAGGCACTCCACCTCTTCCCAGCTGAAATTGCCGTCCTTGGACAGATGGAACGGCTCGTGGTGGATGCGATGCTCGCAGACGTGGATGAGATCCTCGGCACCGCGCAGGCGGCACGGCGTGGTGCCGCAGACCTGGACGTGGGCCTTCTTGCCGACGGGAGCGAGCTGGAACATCGTGTAGAAGGTCGCGACTTCCAGCACGCGGATATAGGGCATGTCGAGCAGATCGGCGACGGCGCGGATCGCGGCTTCCGACACCCAGCCGTCGTGCTGTTCCTGGACGCGCCAGAGGATGGCGATGACAGCGGAGGCTTGCCGGCCGGCCGGATATTTCGCGATCTGCTGCTTGGCGAATGCGAGGTTCTCGTCCGTAAACGCAAAGCTCGCGGGCTGGACTTCCTTCGGTGCTAATCGGCGAACAGACATCTCTTATCTCTCACTGCATACGGCGCGCGGTTTTCGCATTCAGGGCATCGATCCTGTCCTGCCAAAATGCGCTTGCGGTGCCGAAAACGTTGTAGCCGACGTGGGTCGAGACCTTGATGCGGTCGAGGATCGACAGCTCGGTCACGGTCTCCATCCGGTTGCTGCGCGGATCGAACACGATCAGCTTCAGCGGCGTCTGTTCGAGGATAAAGCGCGACACCGCATGGCTGCGATCGCTGCCGTGCTCTTCACACATGATGACGCTGTCGGTCTCGAGCAGCCGTGCGCCGCCCTTGATCGCCTCGATCTCGACGCCCTCGACGTCGAGCTTGATCAGGTACTTGCCGTGGGCCGCCACCTTGCCGTCGTCGATCAGATTGTCGAGCGCGATGACAGGCACGTCCTCGCCGCCCGCCGACGGTGCGCCGGCGATGCTGAAGGCCTCATGCTTGGTGCCTGACAGCCGCGCGGTGCCACGTGCCGCACCGATCGCGCATTTCAGGGTCTCGAAGCGGTAGCCGTTGACGCGGGCGTTGTTGGCGAGCTTCGGATAGTTCTGCCCCGATGGCTCGATCGCAATCGCCTTGTGCGACCCGAACGGCTTGCTCGAGACCAGCACCGACCAGTAGCCGTAATTGGCGCCGCAATCGAGCAGCGTGTAGTCGACGTCGATGGAGTCGGCGAACAAGACCTCCAGCTCGTCTTCGTAGTTGTACGAGCGGTTGAGCAGCTTGCTCCAATAGCCGTCGCCGTAGGGGAATTCGAACACGGCGTCGGGATTGAGCCTGATCGCGATGTTGCGCTCGGGCAGCGTTTTCCGCAGCAGGTTCGCGCAGGCGATGTAGCCCATATGCGAGAAGTGCGACGAGATCTTCGATCCCGTCACCAGCGCCAAGGCAGCCGTCCGCTCCCACAGGTTGGCCCCTTCAAGGGCCCCCGAGGCACGGTCAAACTGGATTGGCGCCTGCGCCATCACCGATCGACCTCTCCGAACACGATGTCGAGCGAGCCGAGGATCGCCGAGACGTCGGCGAGCAGATGGCCGCGGCAGATGTGGTCCATCGCCTGCAGATGGGCAAAGCCCGGCGCGCGGATCTTGCACTTGTAGGGCTTGTTGGTGCCGTCGGAGATCAGATAGACGCCAAACTCGCCCTTCGGCGCCTCGACCGCGGCATAGACTTCGCCAGCCGGCACGTGGACGCCTTCGGTGTAGAGCTTGAAGTGGTGGATCAGCGCTTCCATCGAGCGCTTCATCTCGCCGCGGCGCGGCGGGGCGACCTTGTTGTCCTCGACGACAACAGGCCCCTTCCCGTCGGCAGCATTCAGCTTCTGGATGCACTGCTTCATGATGCGCACGGACTGGCGCATCTCTTCCATGCGGATCAGGTAGCGATCGTAGCAGTCGCCGTTCTTGCCGATCGGGATGTCGAAATCCATCTCGGCGTAGCACTCATAGGGCTGCGACTTGCGCAGGTCCCAGGCCGCGCCCGAGCCGCGCACCATGACGCCCGAGAAGCCCCACTCCCAGGCTTCCTTGAGCGGCACCACGCCGATGTCGACGTTGCGCTGCTTGAAGATGCGGTTGGCGGTGAGGAGGCGGTCGAGGTCTTCCACGACCTTCAGGAACGGATCGCACCAGGCCTCGATGTCGTCGACCAGCTTCTGCGGCAGGTCCTGATGCACGCCGCCGACGCGGAAGAAGGCTGCGTGCATACGGCTGCCGGAGGCGCGCTCGTAGAACACCATCAGCTTCTCGCGCTCTTCGAAGCCCCACAGCGGCGGGGTCAGCGCGCCGACGTCCATCGCCTGCGTGGTGACGTTGAGGAGGTGCGAGAGGATGCGGCCGATCTCGCAATAGAGCACGCGGATCAACTGGCCGCGGCGCGGCACCTCGATGCCGAGCAGCTTTTCAGCGGCGAGACAGAAGGCATGCTCCTGGTTCATCGGCGCGACGTAGTCGAGCCGGTCGAAGTACGGGATCGCCTGGAGATAGGTCTTCTGCTCGATCAGCTTTTCGGTGCCGCGGTGAAGCAGGCCGATATGGGGATCGACGCGGGCGACGATTTCGCCGTCAAGCTCCAGGACCAGACGCAGCACGCCATGCGCGGCCGGATGCTGCGGGCCGAAGTTGATGGTGAAATTGCGAAGCTGTTCGGGTTGCTCGTTCATGATCAGACCTTCGGTCCCGCCTTCTCGTCACCGGGAAGCGGATAGTCCGCCCCTTCCCACGGCGAGAGGAAATCGAACTTGCGGAATTCCTGGTTGAGCCGGACGGGCTCGTACACCACCCGCTTCTCCTGGTCGTCGTAGCGAACCTCGACGAAACCGGTGGTCGGGAAATCCTTGCGCAGCGGATGACCCTCGAAACCGTAATCGGTCAGCAGGCGGCGCATGTCGGGGTGACCGACGAAGAACACGCCATAGAGATCGTAGGCCTCGCGCTCGAACCAGTCCGCGCCCGGGAACACGTCGATCAGCGACGGCACCTGCGTGGTCTCGTCGGCCTGCGCCTTGAGCCGGATCCGCGTGTTCAGGGTCGGAGACAGGAAGTGATAGATCACGTCGAAGCGTTTTTCGCGCGACGGATAGTCCGCGGCCGTGATGTCGGTGAAGTTGATGAACCGGCATTTCGGATCGTCGCGGAGGTACTTGACCACCTCGACGATCTTGCTGGCCTCGACATCCACCGTGAGCTGGTTGAAGGCAACCGAATGACCGATGGCGGCGCCCGGAAGCGCGCTAACGATCGTCTGCCCCAGGGCGTCGAGCTTGGCGTCGTCCATGACGTAAAACCTTAGCGTTCGATGGTGCCGGTGCGGCGGATCTTCTTCTGCAGCAGCAGCACGCCGTAGAGCAGCGCTTCCGCCGTGGGCGGGCAGCCCGGCACATAGATGTCGATCGGCACGATCCGGTCGCAGCCGCGCACGACCGAGTAGGAATAGTGGTAGTAGCCGCCGCCGTTGGCGCAGGAGCCCATCGAGATGACGTAGCGCGGCTCGGGCATCTGGTCGTAGACCTTGCGCAGCGCGGGCGCCATCTTGTTGGTCAGCGTGCCGGCGACGATCATCACGTCGGACTGGCGCGGCGAGGCCCGCGGGGCGAAGCCGAAGCGCTCGACGTCGTAGCGCGGCATCGAGACTTGCATCATCTCGACCGCGCAGCAGGCGAGACCGAAGGTCATCCACATCAGCGAGCCGGTACGGGCCCAGGTGATGAGGTCGTCGGTCGCGGCCACGAAGAAGCCCTTGTCGGACAGCTCGGAGTTGACCTCGAGGAAAAACGGATCATTGGCGCCAACCGGCCTGCCGGTCGACGGATCAAGGATGCCCTTGGGGGCCGGCGCGACGACCGGACCTGTGGACGATGCAGGGTTCAATCCCATTCCAGTGCTCCTTTCTTCCATTCATAGGCGAACCCGACCGTGAGCACGCCGAGGAACACCACCATGGACCAGAAGCCGGTCGCGCCAAGCTTGCCGAACGCCACCGCCCAGGGAAACAGGAACGCCACCTCGAGGTCGAAGATGATGAAGAGGATGGCGACCAGATAGAAGCGGACGTCGAACTTCATGCGAGCGTCGTCGAAGGCGTTGAAACCGCACTCATACGCCGACAGCTTTTCCGGGTCCGGCTGCTGGAACGCCACGATGAAGGGCGCGATCAGCAGCACGAGGCCGATGATAGCAGCTACCCCTATAAAGACGACGAGTGGAAGATAGTTCTGCAGAATGCCGCTCATTGACGAGCCCTTTTTCCCGTAGCCTCGGGACAGCCACGGATTCGTCCAGTTTGGAATTGTTCTGAGCCTTAGCGCAGTGCACCAATGGGCGCAAGACACGCTCTTTTTAGGCCCTTTGCCGCCCCCAGAACGATAGAAATCCCGGAATCACCCCGCGGCTGGTATGGAGCAGATCGCCAATCCCAGCAAGGGCGGCCACAGTTTTGCAGGGCAGCCGTTCGAGGATTGCGGCATACGGGCCGAGGCAGCTATTTGCCGCGTGTCGTCCGCGATAATTGCCCGGTTTTCTGGGTGCGGCAGCGCACCCAAACCCAGACAACGACCAGCACCGGGGCTCCCACCGTCACCCAGGCGACATACTGGCCGACCGTTCCCCAGAGCAGCGCAGCCAGCAGCCCGGTGATGGTCGCAGCCGCGAGGAGGATGGGTGCAGCAAAGACACGTATCCACAGGCCCGAGCGGTCAGAGGAGCCATGCATCACGACGGGACCGGGGTTCGTCTGGCGAATGCGTCGGTCCGAGCGGGCGCGCGCTTGCGCCGCCGTGCCAGCCAGAGATAGAGGCCGCTGCCGATCACAACGATCGTAAGAATGTCGAGCACGGCCCAGATCACCTTGAGCGGCATCCCGCCATAATCGCCGAAATGCAGCGGCTGCGAGATCAGGAGCGCCTGGAGATAGACCGGCAGCGCCCGGCTGTCGGCGACCTCCCCTGTTTCGCCGTCTAGCAGGACCGGCTTGAGGAGCCGCGCCGTCAGCGCCGTATCGCCGCGCATGAAGGCGGCGAAGTGGTGCGAGGAGGTGAACGGCGTTCCCGGAAACGCGATGAAGGCAACCTCCATCCCGGGCGCCGCCTGCCTCGCGCGCGCCACGACGTCGTCGAGCGAGGCCAGATGCGAGGGCGGCGGCTTGCCGGCATAGGGCGCGACCATGCT
Organism: Bradyrhizobium sp. Unk1; assembly: GCF_059512345.1. NCBI lineage: Bacteria > Pseudomonadati > Pseudomonadota > Alphaproteobacteria > Hyphomicrobiales > Nitrobacteraceae > Bradyrhizobium > Bradyrhizobium sp. Unk1. Next base: position 111,996 of record NZ_JCAMOP010000007.1, on the reverse strand, counting down.
GGCAAGCTCGGTGGCCTTCCACTGGTTGAGCATCAGCTCGGCCCAGGTGTTGACGACGCCGGTGAGGCCAACCACCAGTGCCCAGGCCACCGTCGCGACGCCAATCAGATTGTGCCAGTCGAGCCAGCGCACGCGGCGCGAGGCGTGATCGCGAATGGTGGCAAAGCGCAGCCGGCGGGTGAACGGCCAGTACAGCACCACGCCTGAGATGATGGCGATGGCGAACAGCAGGCCCATCCCGCCGAGGAACAGTTTTCCGGGCTGGCCGGCGAACATGTCGGTGTGCAGCTTGAGCATGATCAGCATCGGCCCGACACCGACCGGTCCGAGCAGCTTGGTCGACACCGCATCGAACGCGCGCACGGTGGTGTTGTCAGGCAGCCCGTCGGCGGCGCCGTTGGTGAACGCGGTCACGATCCCGGGCTCGTCCTTGTCCCAGGAGATATATTGCAGCACCCGGCCGGGATCGGCGGCGAGCGCGGCGTCGGCGACGGCTTGCGTCGTCGCGCGCGCCGCGCCCGCATGAGCTTCGGGCTGGGGGGCATAGCCCAGGAGCTCATCGATCTCGTGATGGAAGATCAGCGGCAGGCCGGTCAGGCAGAGCAGCAGCAGGAAGACGGTCGAGATCAGGCTGGTCCAGGTGTGGACCACGGACCAGAGCCTGACCGTGCGCGCCTTCACGAGCCCCTCCCCTCGCCCGCGCTTACCACTTGTAGGAGACGCTGGCGGTGACGCGCCGGCGGTCGCCGTAGAAGCAGGACGTCGGGAACGAGCAGCTCGCGACATAGATCTTGTCGGTTACGTTGATCACGTTGAGCGCCGTCCGCCAGTTCTGCCATTCGTAGTGGAGCGCGAGATCGCCGAGCACCACCGCGGGAACCTCGAGGGTGTTGGCGGGGTCGGCCCAGGAGGAGCCGACATAGCGCACGCCGCCGCCGATACCAAATCCGGCAAGCGGACCGTCCTTGAAGGTGTAGTCGGCCCAGCCCGACACCAGCAGCTCCGGCGTGTTGGTCGGCGTCTTGCCCACCAGGGACGGATCGAGGTCCCTGCTGTTGAAGAGATGATAGGCCGTGAAGGCGCCGATCAGCTTCAGCTCCTTCGTGGCGTTGGCGACCGCTTCGAGCTCGATACCGCGCGAGGTCACCTCGCCGGTCTGGTTCTGCAGGAACACCGTGCCCGCAGTGGTCGACACGTTTTGACGCTTGAGGTCGAAGACCGAGGCGGTGAAATAGCCGTCGAAGCCCTTCGGCGCCACCTTCACGCCGATCTCGGCCTGTTGTCCGGTCTCCGGCAGGAACAGCTGGTTGGCGGCGTTGAGGCCGATCACAGGATTGTAGCTCGTGGCGTAGGAGATGTAGGGCGCGATGCCATTGTCGAAATTGTAGATCAGTCCGGCGCGCCCGCTGAACTTGCTGTCATCACGACTGGCGATCGTGGCGCCAGAGTCACGGGCGGCCTGCGTCGTCTCGACCCAGTCGTTGCGGCCGCTCAGCACCAGCGTGAAATTGCCGAGCTTCATCTGGTCCTGCAGATAGGTGCCGGCCTGCTTCTGCGTGATCAGGAAGTTGCGGAACGGCGCGCCCGTCAGGGGGACGTTGACGCCATAGGCGGGATTGAAGACGTTGATCGACGGAACGGTGCCGAAATTGAATATCTGGTAGTCGTCGATCTGGTAGCCCTTCAGATCGACCCCGAACAGCATCGTGTGCCGGACAGGTCCACTGTTGAAGCGATACTCGAGCTGGTTGTCGAGATTGGCCTGATTGGCGGTGTTCTTCGCATACCAATTGTAGCGGCCCATCGTGGCCGTATTGATGTTGTCCCAGCCATTGCCGACATAGCCGCGATAGGTCAGGTCGATATGCGCAAATCGCGCATTCTGGCGGAACGTCAAATCGTCGGTGAGATTGCGCTCGAACTGGTAGCCGAGCATCTCCTGCTCGCGCGTGAACTTGTCGACGCTGGGATCGCCGACGAAGAAGCTGGTCGGGATCTTGCCGAATGGCGCGTTGGTCACCGTGCCCTGATAGGGCAGGAAGTTGATGCCGCGCGTGTCCTGCTTCGAGGCCGAGGCCAGCACCGTGAACGTGGTGTCGGCATCCGGCTTCCAGGTGAACGACGGCGCGATGAAGTAATTGTTGTCGGGCGTGAAGTTGACCTGCGTCGGGCCGTTCTGGACCTGGCCGACGACGCGGTAGAACAGCTTGCCATCCTGGGGCTGTGTCGCGACGGGACCGCCGACATCGAAACCGACATAGGCGTTGCCGAAATTGTTTACGCCGGTCTCGACGTAGCGAACCGGCTCGGCCGGCGGCAGCTTGCTGATGACGTTGACGATGCCGCTCGGGCTCGATCCGCCGTAGAGCACCGCCGAGGGGCCGCGCAGCACCTCGACACGCTCCATGTTCGGCGGTTGGAGCTTCCAGCTCGCATAGGAGGTGTAGAACAGCTGCATGCCGTCGAGGAACAGTCCGACATCGTCAGACTTGAAGCCGCGGATCAGCCACCAGTCGTTGCGGGTGTCGGCGCCGAAGGTGCCGGCCCGCACGCCGGCGGTGTAGCGCAGCACTTCGTCGAGCTTGTTCGGCTTCTGGTCGCGGATCTGCTCCGCGCCGATCACCGACACCGACTGCGGTGTCTCCATGATCGGCGTGCTGGTCTTGGTGCCGGACGAGCTGCGGTTGGCGACATAGCCGTTCACCGGACCGCGCGGCGTCTCGACGAAGCCGACATTGCGCTGCTGAAGCGGTCTGCGGCTGGCGGCGGTCGCTACCGACGGCCGCGCCGGGCGGCGCACGGCGGCAGCAGGCGCGCGGCGGCGTGCTTCCGGCGCGTTGACGGTCACTGACGGCAGATTTTGCGCGCCGCTTTGTGCCGAGGATTGTGCGAGTGAAGCCTGCGGCATCAATACGAAAGCGGACGCGGTCGCCAATACGGCCGACCGCAGCATACGAAGATTGTTCAACGCGCACCCCAAGATGTCTATTTGCTTACGTCATGCCATCGTTCCCCCAACGGCATGCGTTTGCGGTGACGCTTAGGTGAGCGCGCGCGAATTCCCTAATTGAAAAGGTCTTAGAAGGACTCTTAGAAGAGATCCAATATTTCCGGAGATTGCTGCGAGATCAGCGCGAAACTTTCTCGGCTTCGAGCATCTTCTCGGCTGTCGCCGTGAGACGGTCGATCTGCGCCAGCAGGGTCTCGAACTCGTCCTTGCTCAACTGTTCCAGCAATTGCCGATTGCGCTCCTGCGCGCCTTCGACGATCGCATCATGCGCTGCGAGCCCTGCCGCGGTCAGCGCAACCAGCACCTCGCGGCCGTCCTTCGGGTTCGCCGACTTCGCGATCAGCTTGCGCGAGACGAGCTCCGCGAGCGCGCGGCTGATCTGGCCCTTGTCCTGGCCGACGGATTCGGCGAGCCGCGCCACGCTCATCGGCGGACGGCGACCAAGCGAGGCGACGAGACCGAACTCGACCGAGGATAATCCGGCGAGGCGCTTGTAGCGCAGGATCGCGCCGCGCTTGAGCAAATTGGCGAGCACCATCAGCCGTGACGACAGCATCACGGTGATCGGCGCCGGCGAATGGCTTTCGTCCGCATCGGGCGCCGCGTGCCCGTCCCTGCTCGATGTCTGGCTCATGATCCACCTCTGCCAAGAAAGCCGGGGCGTGCCAAGCGCTGGTAGCGCAACCTCCCCAACCACTTCCAAATGCGATTAAGAGGCATTTTGAAAGATCTTTGACATTGTCATCGAATTAATTTTCACTGGGGCACCGCATCAAAAAACGACCCGGCCACCAAGGCCAGCGGCGGGGAGGAACAGCATGACGATGACCCAGCGGGATCGCGATCTCGGCACCGCCTATGCGATGAAGCCGGCACACACGCGCACCGAGCTCACCTCGGTCGTTCGCGGCACGCCGATGGGCGAGTTGCTGCGCCGCTATTGGCATCCGGTCGGGCTGGTCAGCGATGCCACCGACACGCCGAAGAAGGTCCGCGCGCTCGGCGAGGATCTGGTGCTGTTCCGCGACAAGCACGGCCGCGCCGGCCTGTTGCACGCGCGCTGCTGCCATCGCGGCACCACGCTCTACTATGGCAAGGTCGAGGAAGACGGCATCCGCTGCTGCTATCACGGCTGGAAGTTCGACGCCGAAGGCCACTGTCTCGAGCAGCCCTGCGAGCCCGACGGCGGCCAGTTCAGGGACAAGGTGCGCCAGCCCTGGTACCCGGTCGAGGAGCGCTACGGGCTGATCTTCGCCTATATGGGCCCGGCCGAGAAACGCCCGGTGCTGCCGGCTTACGAATGCCTGGAAAACATGGACGAAGGCGAGTTCGTCGAAGCCGACGATTCCTCGATCGGCGGCGGCGGCCCCGCGATCATCCCCTGCAACTGGCTCCAGCATTTCGAGAACGTGGTCGATCCCTATCACGTGCCGGTGCTGCACGGCTCGTTCTCGGGGCCACAATTCACCAACATGATGGCCTCGATGCCGGAGGTGAAGTTCGACAAGACGCTGCGCGGCATCGCCGTGCGCTCGATCCGCAAGCAGGACGACGGCAAGGTGTTTTACCGCGTCACCGAAGCCGCCCTCCCCACGCTCCGCGTCGTGCCCAATCCGCGCGTGGCGCAATTTGCCCGCGTCGAGTCGATCGGCTGGACGCTGCCGATCGACGACACCTCGTTCCGCATCTACGTCGCCGGACGCGTCAAGAACTCCGGCGACATCGGCCGCATGCGCTCGAAGTTCAATGGCAAATTCTGGTGGGACATGACCGAGCAAGAGCACCAGCAATTCCCCGGCGACTACGAGGCCCAGGTCGGCCAGGGCCCGCAGACCATCCACTCCGAGGAGCATTTCGGCCAGAGCGACCGCGGCATCCTGATGATCCGGCGCATGCTGAGCGAGCAACTGGAAGCGATGGAGGCGGACCGCGATCCGATCGGCGTGTCGTTCGATACAAGTACTGCGCCGGTCGAATTCGAAGCGGGGAATTACATCCGCGAAGGCTGAGTTTTTGTTTGGCGCGTTTTCTTCACGCGAACCGGTATCCACTTCGCTCGAAAACGCTCTCGACCAGCCCCACGAAGGGCTGGACCGGCAACGACAACAAAGACAAATTGGGGGGATGCGATGGTCGATGTGACATCACAGATGTCGGTGCAAACGACTGCGGCGGCAAAGCCCCCGGCGCAGCGCTATTACGTGCTGGGCCTGCTCACCATCATCTATGCGCTGAACTTCCTCGACCGCACGATCTTCAACGTCCTGATCGAGCCGATCAAGAAGGAGTTTCAGCTCAGCGACACCATGATGGGCCTGCTCGCAGGCTTCGGCTTCGCGCTGTTCTATTCCCTGCTCGGCATTCCCATCGCGCGCGTCGCCGACCGGCTCAACCGGCGCAACATCGTCGCGGTGGCCTTTGCGTTCTGGAGTGCAATGACGGCGCTGTGCGGGGCGGCCTCGAGCGTGACCTCGTTGGCGCTGGCGCGCATCGGCGTCGGCATCGGCGAATCCGCAGGCTCGCCCGCCTCGCAATCGATCGTCGCCGATCTCTTCACCAAGAACGAGCGGCCGCGCGCGCTCGGCATCTACGCCATCGGCACCTATCTCGGCGTCTTCCTCGGCTATTTCATCGGCGGCTACGTCAACCAGCACTATGGCTGGCGGATGGCGTTCTATGTCGCCGGCCTGCCCGGCATCCTGCTCGCATTGATCCTGTGGCTGACGATCTCCGAGCCGAAGCGCGGCGCGATGCAGGAGAGTTTCGTGCCCGAGCCGCTCGGGCCGACACTGCGCTTCCTGGCCTCGCAGCAGAGCTTCATCATCGTGCTGATCGGCTTCTGCCTCACCACCTACACGAACTACGCAACGGCGGCCTGGATCCCGCCATTCCTGGCACGCGTGCACCATCTGTCGAGCGCCGAGATCGGCACCTATGCCGGCACCTTCAAGGGGCTCGCCGGCATGGCCGGCACCCTGCTCGGCGGCTTCGTGGTGGCGCAGATCAGCCGCCGCGACGATCGCTGGAAGCTGTGGGCGCCCGCGATCACCTCCGGCCTCGCCGGCCCGGTGTTCGCGCTGTGCATGCTGATCCAGGATTTCGCGATGATGGTGGCCATGCTGGCGCTGACCTCGTTCCTGGTCGGCTTCCATCTCGGGCCGATCTTCGCGATCGCGCAGACGGTGGCCAAGCCGAGCATGCGGGCGCTCGCCTCCGCCCTGATCGCGCTCACCGCCACCTGCTTCGGCCAGGGCGTCGGCCCGCTCGCGGTCGGCATGGTCAACGACGCCCTGAAGGGCACCTATGGCGCGGACGCCGTACGTTATTCCCTGCTCTCGGCGGCGGTCACGACCACACTGGGAGCCCTGCTGTTCGTCTGGGCGGCCCGCACGATCCGGGACGATATCGGCCGGGCGGCCGCCTGAGACCCGTTCCGGCCGCCAGCCCTGCGAAACCAAGCGGGCGCATTAATGAAACCATTTTGCGGAACCCGCGAAACCATCCGGAAACAGATGGTCCTTAAGACATGAGCCGATAGACGGCGGCTAAGCCCGTCGGGAGGCTCATATGAACCACTCAATTCACTCGGCTGATCGTGGCACCCACCTGAAGATCGTGGTGGTGGCGCTGGTTGCCGGTATTCTGGTCGCCGGCTTCGGGATCGCAGCCCGCACCAATGTCGATACCAGCCAGACCGCCCAATCGGCTCACGTGATCAAGGCCGGCAAGCCGGTGGCCGTGACCAGCGCAGGCACGTCGGAGATTCGCTGACACGCCCTGTTTGGGGCTGACGGAGGCCGCCGCCTGGCGGCCTTTTTCGTTTTCCAGAGCAATGCTTAGCCGATGCGTCCTGACAAAGCGCAACGTCCTTGACTTCACCCAGCCCCGCCTTTAAGTCCCCCCTCGTTCCGCGCGCTTTCAGCGAACCACGCGGGAGTAGCTCAGTTGGTTAGAGCGCCGGCCTGTCACGCCGGAGGTCGCGGGTTCGAGCCCCGTCTCTCGCGCCATTTTGGCAATCCCTTCATAGTCTTAGCCCGAACTTTTCGACGCCTTTCGCGACACTGTCGGCGATTGCCGGCGTCCGGCGGGAACTCGTGGCATAGTCAGCCCGCGCCCGAATCGTCTACGCCTTCCAGGACTTGGAGGGATCCCCACGCTTGACCGGCTTTTCCGGGGCTTCCCTGTCATTGAGGAGGCCAGACATGGCTAAAAAGGATTCGGCCAAGAAGGATTCGGCGAAGAAGGCCGCCGCTCCCGCCACCGTCACGCTCAAGCACCTCGCCGCTGACATCGCGGAGAGCCAGGACCTCTCGAAAAAGCACGCCGAGGCCGTCCTGACCGACATGGTCGATCTGATCGCCAAGCACCTCAAGAAGGGCGACCGCGTCCGCATCGTCGGTCTCGGCATCCTCCAGGTCCGCAAGCGCGCCGCCCGCACCGGCCGCAACCCCACCACCGGCGAGGCGATCCACATCAAGGCCAGCAAGAAGGTTGCCTTCCGCCCGGTCAAGGAGCTCAAGGAAGCGATCTGATAGCTACGTTTCGTTAAGCCTGATCCGCTTCGTTCCGGCCGCATCACGGCCCGCTTTTCTGATATACCGCCTGCTCCCCAAAAGACCCGGCGGTTTGACCAGAAATGTCCTCCCTCACCTTCACGCACACCGTGACCGAACGCTTCCTGCGCTACGTCACCATCGACACCCAGTCCGATCCGGAATCCCCGGCCTCGCCCTCGACCGAGAAGCAGAAAGATCTCGGCCGCGTGCTCGCCGCCGAGCTGAAGGCCATGGGCGTCGCCGACGCGCATCTCGACGACTACGGCTACGTCTACGGAACGATCCCGGCCAATACGACCAAGAAGGTGCCGGTGATCTGCTTCTGCTCGCACATGGACACCTCGCCCGACGTGACCGGCAAGGACGTCAAGCCGCAGCTGGTGAAGGACTATCGCGGCGGCGATATCACGCTGCCGGGCGATACCAGCCAGGTGATCCGCTTCACCGAACATCCCGCGCTGAAGAACCAGATCGGCAACGACATCATCACCACCGACGGCACCACGCTTCTCGGCGCCGACAACAAGGCCGGCGTCGCCGAGATCATGGATGCTGCGCATTTCTTCATCAACAACCCCGATGTGAAGCACGGCACCATCAAGATCCTGTTCACGCCGGACGAGGAGATCGGCCGCGGCGTCGACAATGTCGACCTGAAGAAGCTCGGCGCCGATTTCGGCTACACCATGGACGGCGAGAGCGCCGGCAGCGTCGAGGACGAGACCTTCTCGGCCGACGGCGCCACCATCACCATCAACGGCGTCAGCGCCCATCCAGGCTACGCCAAGGGCAAGATGGAGCACGCGATCAAGATCGCAGCCGCCATCGTCGAGCGGCTGCCGAAGGAAGGCTGCTCACCCGAGACGACGTCAGGCAAGCAGGGCTTTCTGCATCCGATCGGCATCGACGGCGCGCTGGAGCAGGCGACGCTGTCCTTCATCGTGCGCGACTTCACCGAGGAGGGGCTGAAGGAGAAGGAAGTCCTGCTCGAGAATATCGTCAAGGACGTGATGAAGGAGTATCCGCGCTCGACCTACAAGTTCGAGGTGCGGGAGCAGTACCGCAACATGAAGCAGGTGATCGACCGTCACCCGCACATCCTCGAATACGCCATCGAGGCGATCCGCCGTGCCGGCCTGCGCCCGATGCGCACCGCGATCCGCGGCGGCACCGACGGCTCGCGCCTGTCCTTCATGGGCCTGCCCTGCCCCAACATCTTCGCCGGCGAGCACGCGTTTCATTCGCGGCTCGAATGGGTCAGCCGGCAGGACATGGAAAAGGCGGTGCAGACGATCGTGCATCTCGCCATGATCTGGGAAGAAAAGGCTTAGCACCTCTTCGTAGCGTCTCTCTTGGAGGTGATGTGGCCGGGCTTGCTCCCGGCCACTCTCGAGAGCTACGGCACCGGCATCGCGCGAGGGCTACGATGGAAGCGGTCCGAGCTCGCCATCCAGTCCGGCAGCGGCTCTCCATCGCGGTGCCGCCCGCCGGCAACCGCCGCGGCCCAGGCCACCATGGCTCCGATCAGGGCCGCCGCCGCCACCGAGAAGGCGACGATGACCGAATTGCGCCGTGCGCGGTTGATCGCGGTCCGCGCGTCCGCGATCAGGGCGTCGACCCGACGCTCGGAATCGGCGGCCGCCAGTCCGGTCAGCGCGGTGACCTGCTGCACGAGATAATTGCGATCATCGAGCGCGACGCCACTATGGCTCGATGACGTCATCAGGATGCGTCCGGCTTCGGCACGGGCTTCCCGCATGTCGACGGAAGGCCGCCGCGGCGCGCGGAACAGCTTGTCGAGCTCGTAGCTCAACAGCGGCTCGGCGGAGGTCGCATTCCCGGACGAGCTGCGTATCGGCGAACGGTCGATCGCGGCAGCACCGATGATCGCCAGCAGCGTCGCGCCGATCAGCACGGCCAGAGCCCAGGACGTCAGCCCATGAAGCCCGTCCCGCCGCTCGGCGTCGTCCTCGATCGTGGCCAGCACAGGCGCAGGTCGCGCCGTCCGGCCGGCGATATAGCCGCCAACGCCGAAACTGATAATCGCCTGAATGATCACGTAGAGCCCGGACAGCAGCGCCAGCGCCACAGAGGCATCACGCCATGTCGGCGAGGCCGAACTGACACCGAGGCCGATGGCGACGCCAAAGCCGACCAGGATGAATGACATCGCACCGGCGGCGAAAGCGCCCGCGAACACCGAGCTCCACTGAATGGTGCGGCGGCCCTCGGCAGCCGCTACGCCGCCTTCCATCGTGTTGTCCCGTACGAGTGTTTCCATTGCCGTTCTCAGCGCAGGCCGAAGAACGACAGGATCGCCATGATCACGACGATCAAGCCGATCAGATAGATCAGTCCGTTCATAGTCCATCCTCCTCAAATGCTCCGGGGCGCTAATGAGGTCGGCGGACGAACGTTCCTAATTTTCCCAGCCGGCGGGAACGAACCGGCGGGATGCGGATTGTCTGATCAAGTCCCAAGGATAGAGATTGTGAGCACAAGAGGCCTCAGCCGGTCAGCCCCGGGCTGGGGCCTTTTCGCGTTTGCAACCGCCTTACTGTCCTATGTTAACGACGCCGGCGCCGGGATCGTCAAAGATGCGATCGGGGCGAACCTCCAGATCGGGAGCGCCGTGTGGATCGCAGAACCGCGTGCCTGAATCAGGCGAATGCATCCCGGGAGAAGGCCATCGCCGATCCCGAGCACCACGACCAATGGATCGATGAAGCCATCGAATGGCTGAAGCAGGCCATGGAAGCGAGTCGTTGTGCCATTAATACCGTGGAGGCTGACGGCACGCCCCACGTTGCGGAGCCGGCCGGCACGGCGGCAATCGAGACCTTCGCCTCACCCTTGCGCGTCATCGCCCGGCAGTAAGAGGCGGTCGCAACCCACGGGCTGCTGCGGCAATTGTTCCAGGGACGTAACAATGTTGCGGGTCGACACTGTTCCCGGCCCCATGCTAGGCCGTGCACAGACCGCAACCAGAGTGACGTCGTGCCCGCGAACCGCCAGCCCTCAGGATTTTGCCGCCCGCGCAACTGGCGCGGACTGCTGTCTGTGCTGATCGCGGTTGTCTATCTGCTCGCGGGCGCGCTGCACGGCCTGCACGACATCGACGTGACCACGCCTGGCGGCGGCTCGGAGATCGCCTCGATTGTCGAAGACGGTTCTGCTGCGGGCCATGGCGATCACAAGGCGCTCGGCGGCCATCACTGCCACGGCTGCTTCTCGGTCGCCGTCGCGCAGCCGATGCTGGCTGCAGCTGCCGCTGACATCGTTGCCGCACCGATCGCGCAGCGCGAGCCTGCGCTGATCGGCGTTGCGCCTGACACCGACTCTCCGCCCCCCAAACACCTGACCTGAACTGATCAGCCGGGCGCCTTTGCGCCTACGATGCTATTGTTCACAGGTCACTTCATGTCTTGCAGACGGACTGCCGCGCGCCTTGCCTGCGCGATGGCGATCTTCGTTGGCCCCTGGCTGACGCAGCACACGCACGCCCAGACGCTTACGATGCGGAGCGCGTTGTCGCGCGCGCTGGCCGCGAGCCCGCGGCTCACCGCGGCAGAGCGCGACGTCGGCATCGCCACGGGGCAGCGCATCCAGGCCGGCGCGCTGCTCAATCCGGAACTGTCCTATGAACAGGACAATTCGTTCGGGTCAGGCATCTATCGCGGCACGAGATCGGCCGAGACCACGCTCCAGATCAGCCAGGCCTTCGAGCTGTTCGGCAAGCGTGATGCGCGGATCGCCGCGGGCGCCGCCGGCATCGAGGTGGCCGCGATCCAGCGCAAGGCCGTCAGGCTGGAGGTGCTGTCGGAAACTGCGATTGCCTTCCTCAGCGTGCTCGGCGCGCAGCGGCGCATCCAGATCCTCGACGAGCAGATCGCTGCGATCGACCGGCTGACGCCGCTGCTGCGCCGCCGCGTCGAGGCCGGCGCCTCCTCGCCGGCCGAGACCGGCCGCGCCGAGGTTGCGTCCGCCCTGGTGAAGGCCGACCGCGAACGCTTCAAGGCGACGCTGGCGAGCGCCCGGCGGGAGCTCGCGGTGCTGATGGGGGATCCCGCGGCAAAATTCGGCGAGGTCTCCGGCCGGCTCGACACCACGGGAAAGACGCCGACGTTCCAGTCGGTCGTCGCCGCCATCGATGCCAATCCGCAGCTGGTGCGCTGGACCGCGATCTATGCCCAGCGCAATGCCGAGCTGTTGATGGCCAGGCTCAGGCCCTATCCCGACGTGCGGATCGCCGCCGGCTGGCGCCATTTCAGCGAGACCAACGACGACGCGGTGCGCCTCACCGTCTCGGTGCCGATTCCCGTGTTCGACCAGAACCAGGGCAACATCCTCTCGGCGCAGGAAAGCCTCGCCAAGACCAGGGCCGAGCGCGAAGCCAACCGCAACACGCTGATCGTGGTCGCCGGCCGCGCCTACGATTCGCTCCAGGGCTCGCTGCGCGAGCTCGCGGTGCTGCGCGAGACCGCCATCCCCAAGGCCACAGAGGCGTCGGAAGCGATCGCGCAGGGCTACGGCCAGGGCCGCTTCACCCTGCTCGAAGTGCTCGACGCCCAGGCGAGCGTTACGCAAGCGCGGCTGCGCGAGCAGGAGGCGCTGCAAAACTTCCATGCCGGCGTTGCGACCATCGAAGGCCTCGTCGGCAATCCCTTTGCGCTGGCCCGGGAGAGCGCGCGATGAAGACATCCTCCACCATCCTGATCACCATCGTGGCCGCAGCACTCGGCGCTTACGGCTATTCCCTGCTCGCGCCCACCAAGGTCGCGCCGACGGAACATGCCGAGCATTCCGAACAGAAGAAGCCGAACGACCATGTCGAGCAGGACGAGCACGGTGCCGACCGCATCCGCATCTCCGACGTCAAGCTGGCCGCCGCCGGCGTGGTGCTGGCGGAAGCTGCGAGTGCGACGCTGACCGATACGCTGTCCTTCAACGGCATCTTGCGCGCTAACCAGGAAGCCGTCGTGCAGGTGACGCCGCGCTTTCCGGGGGTCGCCAAATCGATCCAGAAGCGCATCGGCGACAGGGTCGGCAAGGACGACCTGCTCGCCGCGATCGAGAGCAACCAGAGCCTCACCGTCTACGAGCTCAAGGCGCCGATCGCAGGCACCGTCATCGAGCGGCAGATCTCGCTCGGCGAATACGCCTCCGAGCAGAAGCCGGCCTTCGTGGTCGCCGACCTCTCCTCCATCTGGGTCGACCTGTCGATCTACCGGCAGGATCTGCGGCGCGTCCGCCTCAACGACGAGGTGCTGATCGATCCCGACGACGGCCGCGGCGAGATCAAGGGCACGATCTCCTACATGGCCCCGATCGGCAGTAGCGAGACCCAGACCGCGCTCGCCCGCGTGGTGCTGGCAAATCCGGACGGGCGCCTGCGTCCCGGCCTGTTCGTCACGGCGCGGCTGATCCTCGCCGCGCGCAACGTCGCGGTCGCCGTGCGCCGAAGCGCGATCCAGACGCTGGAGAGCAGGACCATCGTGTTCGTCCGCGAGGACGGCGACAAGATCGAGGCGCGCCCCGTGGAGCTTGGAGATTCCGATCCGCGCCATGTCGAGATCAAGGCGGGTCTTTCGGCCGGCGAGCATTACGTCGCGGAGAACAGTTTCGTCGTGAAGGCCGAGATGGGCAAGGGCGAGGCCGAACATGATTGAGCGTCTCATCGCCGTCTCGCTTCAGCAGCGCTGGCTGGTCCTCCTGCTCGCGCTCGGCGCCGTCGCTTTCGGAGCCTGGAATTTCCAACGCCTACCGATCGATGCCGTGCCTGATATCACCAACGTCCAGGTCCAGATCAACACCCGCGCGCCCGGCTATTCGCCGCTGGAAACCGAGCAGCGCATCACCTTCCCCGTCGAGACCGCGATGGGCGGCCTGCCGAAGCTCGATTACACCCGCTCGCTGTCGCGCTACGGCCTGAGCCAGGTGACGGTCGTGTTCAAGGACGGCACCGACATCTATTTCGCCCGCCAGCTCGTGGGCGAGCGCATCCAGCAGGTGAAGGACCAGCTTCCGGCGGGCGTCGAGATCGCGATGGGCCCGGTCTCGACCGGCCTGGGCGAAATCTTCATGTACACCGTCGAGGCCAAGGCGGGGGCGAAGACGCAAGGCGGTCATGACTATTCGCTGACCGATCTGCGCACCGTGCAGGACTGGATCATCCGGCCGCAGCTTCGCAACGTGCCTGGGGTGATCGAGGTCAACACCATCGGCGGGTTCGAGCGGCAGTTCCACGTGCTGCCGGACCCCGGCAAGCTGATGGCCTACCGGCTCGGCTTTCGCGACGTCATGACGGCGCTCGCCGCCAACAACGCCAATGTCGGCGCGGGCTATATCGAACGCAACGGCGAGCAATATCTGGTGCGCTCCCCGGGCCAGGTCGGCAACATCAGCGAAATCCAGGACATCGTGATCGGCTCGTGCGGCGGCAATCCCGTCAGGATCAGGGATGTCGCCACCGTCAAGGAAGGCCGCGACCTCCGCACGGGAGCGGCGACGCGCGACGGCGAGGAGACCGTGCTCGGCACCGCCATGCTGCTGATCGGCGAGAACAGCCGCAGCGTGGCGCGCCGCGTCGCAGCCCGTCTCGACGAGATCGCCAAATCGCTGCCCGACGGCGTCGTGACGCGGACCGTCTACGACCGCACCCATCTGGTTGAGGCCACCATCCGCACGGTCGAAAACAACCTCCTCGAAGGTGCGGCCCTGGTCGTGGCCGTGCTGTTCCTGATCCTCGGAAACATCCGCGCCGCGCTCGTGGTGGCCTGCGTCATTCCGCTCTCCATGGCCATGACGATCACCGGCATGGTCGAAACAAAAGTCAGCGCGAACCTGATGAGCCTGGGTGCGATCGATTTCGGCATCATCGTCGACGGCGCCGTGATCATCGTCGAGAACTGCCTGCGCATGCTGGCCGAGGCGCAGCGCCAGAAAGGCGGCCTGCTCTCCACCCCCGAACGGCTGCGCGCGATCCTGCGCGGGTCGCGCGAGGTCATCAAGCCGAGCCTGTTCGGAACGCTGATCATCGCGGTTGTCTACCTGCCCGTGCTGACGCTGACCGGCGTCGAGGGCAAGATGTTCACGCCGATGGCGCTGACCGTGCTGATGGCGCTGGGCGCCGCGGTGCTGTTCTCCATCACCTTCGTGCCGGCGGCGGTTGCCATCTTCGTCACCGGCAAGGTGTCCGAGCACGAAAACCTGTTCATGCGGGTGGCGAAGCGCATCTATCTCCCCCTGCTCCGCCTCGCGATCGACAATCGGGTCGCGGTCACCGTGATGGCCGCCATCATCGTGATCGCAAGCGGCATTGCGGCCGCGCGCATGGGGGGCGAGTTCATCCCGAGCCTGGACGAAGGCGACGTCGCGCTGGCCTCGATCCGGATTCCCGGTACCAGCCTCACACAGTCGCTGGATCTGCAAAAGGCGCTGGAAAAGCGCATCAAGGAGATTCCCGAGGTGAAGGAATTCTTCACCCGCATCGGCACCGCCGAGATCGCGACCGACCCGATGTCGCCGGCGCAGACAGACGGCTACATCATGCTGAAGCCGCGCGCGGAATGGCCCGACCCGGACAAGCCGAAATCGGAGGTGATCGAGGCCATCGACCACGCCGCCGACGACATTCCCGGCACCGCCTATGAAATCTCCCAGCCGATCCAGTTCCGTGTCAACGAGCTGATCTCCGGCGTGCGCAGCGACGTCGGCATCAAGGTCTTCGGCGACGATCTCGATATCCTTCAGGGCGCAGCAAAGCAGGTCGAGGCCGCAATCCGCGGCATCCGCGGCGCCAGCGACGTCAAGATCGAGCAGGTCTCGGGCCTGCCGATCCTCACCGTCCGGCTCGACCGCCAGGCGCTTGCCCGCTACGGGCTCAGCATCGGCGAGGTGCAGGGCATTGTCGAAATCGCGGTCGGCGGCAAGTCGGCGGGCAAGCTGTTCGAGGGCGACCGCCGGTTCGACATCGTCGTGCGCCTGCCCGAGCACCTGCGCGGCAATCTCGAGGCGATCCGGGCCATCCCGATCCCGCTGCCGCCCAGCGAGGAAGCGGCAAGCGGCACCGCCGTTCGAACAGCGCTGACCGCCTCTCCCCTTGCCCAGATGCGCTATGTTCCGCTGTCGTCGGTCGCGACCGTCGATGCGACGCCCGGTCCCAACCAGATCAGCCGCGAGAACGGCAAGCGGCGCATCGTCGTCACCGCCAATGTCCGCGCGCGCGATCTCGGTTCCTTCGTGAGCGAGGCGGAAGCCGCGGTCGCCGAAAAGGTCAAGCTGCCGCCGGGCTACTGGATCGGCTGGGGCGGCCAGTTCGAGCAGCTGGTCTCGGCGACCAAGCGACTGACGATCGTGGTGCCGGTGGCGCTCCTGCTGGTGTTCCTGCTGCTGTTCATGGGCATGGGATCGGCGGCGGATGCAGCGCTCGTGTTCTCCGGCGTGCCGCTGGCGTTGACGGGTGGCGTCGCCGCGCTGCTGCTGCGCGGTATTCCCTTATCGATCAGCGCCGGCGTCGGCTTCATCGCGCTGTCGGGCGTCGCCGTGCTCAATGGCCTCGTCATCATCGCCTTCATCGAGCGGCTGCGCAGCGAAGGGAGGCCGATCGCAGAAGCCGTACGCGAGGGCGCACTGACCCGGCTGCGCCCGGTGCTGATGACCGCCCTGGTCGCCTCCCTCGGCTTCGTGCCGATGGCGCTCGCCACCGGCGCCGGCGCCGAGGTGCAGCGTCCGCTCGCGACCGTGGTGATCGGCGGCATCATCTCCTCGACCGTGCTGACGCTGCTGGTGCTGCCGGCGCTCTATGCGCTGTTCCGGCGTGACGCGGCAGGCGAAACGCCTACAATGGCGCCTGATTTGGCCGCGTCCGGGGAGCGCTAGATTTGGGCAGCCACGACCATCACGGTCACCACCACCATGATCATGCCGGCCATGGGCATGACCACGGGCATAACCACGGTCCTGGCCACGCGCATGTCCATGCGCCCGCCAATTTCGGCACGGCATTCGCGATCGGCATTTCGCTCAACACCGCGCTGGTCGTGGCCGAGGCGATCTACGGCTATATCGGCAACTCCACCGCGCTGCTCGCCGATGCCGGCCATAACCTCAGCGACGTGCTCGGCTTGGTCGTGGCCTGGTGCGCATCGATCGCGGCAAGGCGCGCGCCGAGCGGCCGCTTCACCTACGGTTTTCGTGCCTCCACCATCCTGGCGGCGCTGGCAAATGCAGTGTTCCTGCTGGTCGCAACAGGGGCGATCGGCTGGGAGGCGATCTTGCGGCTCCGCGAGCCGGAGCCGGTTGCGGGCGTCACGGTAATGGTGGTCGCCGGTATCGGCATTCTCATCAACGGTTTTACCGCCATGCTGTTCGCGCGCGGACGCAAGGACGACATCAACATCGAAGGCGCCTATCTGCACATGGCGGCCGACGCCGCGGTCTCGCTCGGCGTCGTGATCTCGGCAGCGCTGATCATCTGGACCGGCTGGCTCTGGCTCGATCCCGTCACCAGCCTCGTCATCTGCGCCACCATCCTCTGGAGCACCACCAGCCTGCTGCGCGGCTCCATCGACATGTCGATGGCCGCGGCGCCCAAGGGCACCGACATCGCCGCGATCAAGATCTTTCTGCTGGAGCGGCCCGGCGTCTCGGGAATCCACGATCTCCACGTCTGGCCGATCTCGACCACCGAGACGGCGCTGACCTGCCATCTCGTGATGCCCACCGGCGCCGGCGATGCATTCCTGATGGAGACGGCGCAGATGCTGAGGGCGTCCTTCCGCATCGGCCACACAACGCTTCAGATCGAGACGCATCCCGACAACGGCTGCGCGCTGGCGCCGGATGATGTGGTGTAGGCCTCACAGGCCCATCCACGCCGTCATTGCGAGGAGCAAAGCGACGAAGCAATCCAGACTGCCTCCGCGGAGGCAGTCTGGATTGCTTCGCTACGCTCGCAATAACGGTGGATAGAGCGCCGCCTACGCCGCCTTCGCCGTGACGATCCAGATCGCGCCCTGCAGCGCCACGTTCTGCCCCTTCATGAACGGCGCGAGCATCTCGCGGATCGAGGCTTTTGCCGCAGCATAGGTCTCCGGCGGATGGCCTTGCAGCGCGCGGCTGGCTGGGCCGATCTGGAGCGCGCCGTCGACGGCGGCATCGAGGCCGCCGCCGATGGCGACATCCATCGCGAGATTGTGCGGCTCCATCGCCACGTCCACGAAGCCGGCGCCCTTCAGGATACGCATCACGCGCTCCTCCGAGGCAAACGCGAACGGGCCCGGCTCTTCCGGCCCGACCGGCGGCATCTTCGGGACATGTTTGTAGACCGCCATCAGCGGCGCCATCATCCACGGATTTTCCTTTGGCTCGCGCCAGCAGGCGAAGGCGAGCCGTCCGGTCGGCTTCAGCGCGCGGCGGAGATTGGTGAAGGACGCAATGGGATCGGCAAAGAACATCACGCCGAAGCGCGACGCCAACAGGTCAAAGCTCGCCGGCTCGAACGGATGGACGGTCGCATCCGCCAGCACGAAATCGAGCGGCAGGCCTTTTGGGGCAAACGCGCGCGCCTGCGACAGCATGGGGTCGGAAACATCGAGGCCGAGCGCGAAGCCATCAGGCGCGACCGCCTTCGCGAACGCGAACGTCGTCGCACCGGAGCCGCAGCCGACGTCGAGCACGCGCTCGCCCGGCTTCGGCCTGGCGCGGTCGATCAGCACGTCGGCGATGGGTCCGAGCAGGCTTTCCTGGGCAGCGTGCCGATCGGCCCAGCGCTGCCCGCTCGGACCGTTCCAATAGGCGATCTGATCGGCGTTTTGCTCGTGTCCGCTTGGCTGTTCCATGGATCCCCTCCGGCAGCTTGGTCGAAAGACCCCGATGCCGAAAAGCAAGGACGCCGTCAACTGAGGCGGCCTGTTCGGTCCACCTGTCAGCGAGACGTTCTTGCGTTCACGCCGCACGGCACGGCGTCAGAGGTTGACGGACGCTGAGGTCTTCAACTGTCGACCTGCGCTACGCCGGATCATTCGGCCGCGAGCGAAACTCCGGTTCGCTTGGCAAGGACGCGGCGAAAGTCGGCTGCCAGCTCGTCGTAATAGTTGGCAAGCTCCTCGTAGAAGGCCCGACCGGCCTCATCAGAAGCTTCTTGAGCCGCTTTCATGCAGTGGGCGGCTTTCGACTCGTACCTTTCCAGCTTGATGCGAAGATCACTCATCACGGCGATACTCCACGCTGCCACAGGGAGCCGTAACGGTGGTTCGGATGGCGATCAAAAAGATGACCGAAAAAGGGCAATTTTGGACCCTTGGAGGGCGACTCGTGGGCGTCCGATGTCAGGCGCAACGAGGCAGACAGCCGCCAGATCGGCACGCCGTCAGCCGGAACTACCAAATTGGAATGATTGAGCCGCGGCGGCTCATGCGTCGCGCTTCGCGCAACACGCCCGGCAACAATGTCGGTAGATGAGGTCCAGCAGAGCACACATTGGCCACCCGTCCATCGTGAATTGCGGTGGACATTGGCCGACTCGTGGGCGGACGCCTGTGACAATCATCACAAAGCCGGTCTTTGCTCAAGCCCTATTTGCAATGCGCTCGGGTCTTGCTCGAACACCCGCGGGAGGGCTAAAGAGGCGCCTTGGGGCGGTTAGCTCAGCTGGTTAGAGCATCTCGTTTACACCGAGAGGGTCCGCGGTTCGAATCCGTGACCGCCCACCAGCCTGCGCTCGCGCAGCGACGCAGGCTGCCACGGCGGGCTTTTTGCGGCGAGCTTCGGCTTGCCAAGCCAGCCTAATCCCCCGGCCTCCCCGGCAGCAGCGGCACCGCGTCGATCCACACCGCCGCCGACTGGCACCAGATCTGCCTGACGGGACCCAATTTGTCGCGCTGGCGGATTGAGCCCCAGCGGATGCCCCAATCGTCGGCCTGGTCGCCCTCGCCGCTGGTGAACAGCGGGGAACCGCAGTCGGAGCAGAAGTGCTGGAAGCGCATCCGGCCGTTGTCGCCGCGCTTGCCGTAGACTTTTGGCGTACCGCTGATCACGTGCACGTCCGCCTTGGTGCAGATCGCGGTCACCCGGAACGGCGATCCCGTCAGGGTCTGGCAGTCCCGGCAATGGCAGACCGACACCGTCTCGGGGTCGATCTCAGCCTCAAAGGTGACCTGCCCGCAATGGCATTGCCCGTCGATCTGCATCGCCCTGATCCCCTGCGCCCCAAACAAAAACGGCGCCCGAAGGCGCCGTTTTATCATCTTTCGCTGAACCTTAGTGAGCGGTCAGTCCGCCGGCGGCCTCGTCCCCGTCCGGCTTCACCGTCACCTTGGTATCCTCTTCCCAGACGATCGGCACCGGCTTCTTCACCAAGGCCTTGGCGACGACGTCGTCCAGACGCGACACCGGGATGATCTCCATGCCGCCCTTGATCGCATCGGAAATCTCCGTGAGATCCTTGGCGTTGTCCTCGGGGATCAGCACCGTCTTGATGCCGCCGCGGGCAGCGGCCAGCAGCTTCTCCTTGAGGCCGCCGATCGGCAGCACGCGGCCGCGCAGCGTGATCTCGCCGGTCATCGCGACATCGTGGCGGACCGGAATGCCGGTCATGACCGAGATGATCGCGGTGGCCATCGCCACACCCGCCGACGGACCGTCCTTCGGCGTCGCGCCTTCCGGCACGTGCACGTGTATGTCGCGCCGGTCGAACAGCGGCGGCTCGATGCCGTAGACGATCGCACGCGAGCGCACGTAGGACGCCGCCGCCGAGATCGATTCCTTCATCACGTCGCGCAGATTGCCCGTGACCGTCATCTTGCCCTTGCCGGGCATCATGACGCCTTCGATCGTCAACAGCTCACCGCCGACATCGGTCCAGGCAAGGCCCGTGACGATACCGACCTGCGGCTCGCTCTCGATCTCGCCGAAGCGGTACTTCGGCACGCCGAGCAACTCTTCCAGAGTCTTCTCGGTGACCTTGACCGACTTCTTCTTGGAGATCATCAGCTCCTTCACCGCCTTGCGGGCGAGTGTGGAGAGCTCACGCTCCAGATTACGCACGCCCGCTTCGCGGGTGTAGCGGCGGATCAACAGCAGCAGCGCGTCGTCGTCGATCGAGAACTCCTTGGAGTCCAGGCCGTGCTTGGACACCGCGTTCGGGATCAGATGCTTGCGTGCGATCTCGACCTTCTCGTTCTCGGTGTAGCCCGCGATCCGGATGATCTCCATGCGGTCCATCAGCGGTCCCGGAATATTGAGCGTATTCGCGGTCGTGATGAACATCACGTTGGACAGATCGTAGTCGACCTCGAGGTAGTGGTCGTTGAAGGTCCCGTTCTGCTCGGGGTCGAGGACCTCGAGCAGCGCCGAAGACGGATCGCCGCGGAAATCGGCGCCCATCTTGTCGATCTCGTCCAGCAGGAACAGCGGATTGGACGACTTCGCCTTCCGCATCGACTGGATGATCTTGCCGGGCATCGAGCCGATATAGGTGCGGCGGTGACCGCGGATCTCGGCCTCGTCGCGCACGCCGCCGAGCGAGACGCGCACGAATTCGCGCCCGGTCGCCTTCGCGATCGACTTGCCGAGCGAGGTCTTGCCGACGCCGGGAGGTCCGACGAGGCACAGGATCGGGCCCGTCAGCTTGTTGGCGCGCGACTGCACCGCGAGATACTCGACGATACGGTCCTTGACCTTCTCCAGCCCGTAGTGATCGGCATCCAGAACCGACTGCGCGGCTTCCAGATCCTTCTTCACCTTGGACTTCTTGTTCCACGGGATCGACAGCAGCCAATCCAGATAGTTGCGCACGACGGTCGCTTCCGCGGACATCGGCGACATCTGGCGCAGCTTCTTCAATTCGTGCTGCGCCTTCTCGCGCGCTTCCTTGGAGAGCTTGGTCTTGGAGATCTTCTCTTCGAGATCGGCGAGCTCGTCGCGACCGTCGTCGTCGCCGAGCTCCTTCTGGATCGCCTTCATCTGCTCGTTGAGATAATACTCGCGCTGGGTCTTCTCCATCTGGCGCTTGACGCGCGAGCGGATGCGCTTCTCGACCTGCAGCACCGAGATCTCGCTCTCCATCAGGCCCAGCACCTTCTCGAGGCGCGTGGTGACGGACAGCGTCTCCAGGATGCCCTGGCGGTCCGCGATCTTGACGGCGAGATGCGAGGCAACGGTGTCGGCGAGCTTGGCGAAATCGGTGATCGCCTGCACGACGCCGACGACCTCGGCCGAGATCTTCTTGTTGAGCTTCACATAGCTCTCGAAGTCGGACACGACCGAGCGCGACAGTGCCTCCGCCTCGACCGACTTCGCATCGGTGTCGGCGAGCGCAATCGCGGTCGCTTCGTAGTACTCGCTGCGATCGGTGTATTTCTGCACGCGCGCACGCTCGAGCCCTTCGACCAGCACCTTCACGGTGCCGTCGGGAAGCTTCAAGAGCTGAAGCACGCTGGCGAGCGTACCGGTCTCGTAAATGGCGTCGGGCGCCGGATCATCGTCGGACGCGTTCTTCTGCGTCGCGAGCATGATCAGCGCGTCGTTCTTCATCACCTCTTCGAGCGCGCGGATCGACTTCTCGCGACCGACGAAGAGCGGAACGATCATGTGCGGGAAGACGACGATGTCGCGCAGCGGCAGCACGGGATAGGCGTGCGTTTCGCCATGGACGATGGTTGGCCGGGGTTTGGGATTAGTCATGGCCTTTTCCTTTTGCTTTGCCCCCTCGCACGCAGTCCGCTTCTCTCATGCGCAACCGCCACAAGGTGCCGAGGTGATCCAGAAAACCGGCCTACCATTCGAAGGTTGGACCGGGCTTGCCGGATCGGAACTGAGGCGAATCTTGAAGAGAATTCTCGCTCGCCGCCGACATTAGGTGGCTATCGACCGGGGGGGTGTCAAGTCATTGAAAGACGCGCGCCATCAGGCGCTTACGCACGCGTATAAGCGACGCAACATCGGCTGCGGAGAACCATTCCGCAGCCGCTACTGTCAAAGACGATTGGAGCGTTCCAGCGCCGCAAATCAGGCGCTGGCGTTCTCGACGGCGCGATCGGACCGATCGGCGTAGATGTAGAGCGGACGCGCCGTACCTTCCACGACTTCGCGGGAAATCACGACTTCTTCCACACCTTCCAGGCCCGGCAGGTCGAACATGGTCTCGAGCAGGATCGCCTCGAGGATCGAACGCAGACCACGCGCGCCGGTCTTGCGCTCGATCGCCTTGCGGGCGACCGCGCCAAGCGCCTCGTCGGCGAAGGTCAGCTCGATGTTCTCCATCTCGAACAGCCGCTGGTACTGTTTCACCAGCGCGTTCTTCGGCTCGGTCAGGATCTTCTTCAGCGAGGTCTCGTCCAGATCCTCGAGCGTCGCCACGACCGGCAGACGGCCGACGAATTCGGGGATGAGACCGTACTTCAGGAGGTCCTCAGGCTCGACGTGACGGAAGATCTCGCCGGTACGGCGATCCTCCGGCGCGAGCACCTGGGCGGCGAAGCCGATCGAGGTCGACCGCCCGCGCGCCGAGATGATCTTCTCGAGGCCGGCGAACGCACCGCCGCAGATGAACAGGATGTTGGTGGTATCCACCTGCAGGAACTCCTGCTGCGGATGCTTGCGGCCACCCTGCGGCGGGACCGAGGCCACCGTGCCTTCCATGATCTTCAGCAGCGCCTGCTGCACGCCCTCACCCGACACGTCGCGCGTGATCGAGGGATTGTCGGACTTGCGGCTGATCTTGTCGATTTCGTCGATGTAGACGATGCCGCGCTGGGCGCGCTCGACATTGTAGTCGGCGGCCTGGAGCAGCTTCAGGATGATGTTCTCGACGTCCTCGCCGACATAGCCGGCTTCGGTCAGCGTCGTTGCATCGGCCATCGTGAACGGCACGTCCAGGATGCGGGCGAGCGTCTGCGCGAGCAGCGTCTTGCCCGAACCGGTCGGACCGATCAGCAGGATGTTCGACTTCGCGAGCTCGACGTCGTTGTGCTTGGTCTGGTGGTTGAGGCGCTTGTAGTGATTGTGCACCGCGACCGACAGGACCTTCTTCGCATGGCTCTGGCCGATGACGTAATCGTCCAGGACCTTGCAGATTTCCTTCGGCGTCGGAATGCCGTCGCGCGACTTCACGAGCGAGGATTTGTTCTCCTCGCGGATGATGTCCATGCAGAGCTCAACGCACTCGTCGCAGATGAAGACCGTGGGACCCGCGATCAGTTTGCGGACTTCGTGCTGGCTCTTGCCGCAGAACGAGCAATACAGTGTGTTCTTGGAGTCGCTCGTGCCGACCTTACTCATTCATGTCTCCGTCCGCGGTTCGATCCCGCTCCGCTCGATCGCTCCATTCCGGCACGCAGGCCGTATGAAGTTCAAATAGAGCAAATTCCGTACCAAAAAAGACCCTACGCGTTACATCCCGTGCGAATCACGGTCACTCGATTCTCCGCGATCATAGCCGATCAATCGTAGCCAACCATGCTGTCACCCGACTATCAAGAATTCGCTAATCGAGGGGGCGCTGGCTACCCGTGACAATACCGTGATTTCACGTCTTGGCACGGACGAAGTGATCGAAATCGCCCCGGAGTTGCTGGATTGCCACGAAAAACAAGCACGAAAGCGGAACTTTCTGCCTGTCGCGGGGCGCAAGACTGCTTTTTGCGCCCCTGCGTAGTACGCCGTTAACGTCAACGTCGCCCTGACGATCCCGGGAAATCCCCAAAGGTATTCCAGGGATCGATTTTGCAGCCGCGTTCGCGCTACTGCGGCTTCGCCGCCGGCTCCTCGGAGCGCTTGTCGATAACCTTGTCGACCAGGCCGAAGTCCCTCGCGTCGTTGGCCGTGAGGAACTTGTCGCGTTCCAGCGCGTCCTCGATCGTCTTGTAGGTCTGACCGGTGTGCTTCACGTAGATCTCGTTGAGCCGCTTCTTCAGGTTCAGGATTTCCTGCGCGTGCAGCATGATGTCGGTTGCCTGGCCCTGGAAGCCGCCGGAGGGCTGATGCACCATGATGCGCGCGTTCGGCAGCGAGAAGCGCATGTCCTTCTCGCCGGCGGCGAGCAGCAGCGAGCCCATCGAGGCGGCCTGGCCCGTGCACAGCGTCGAGACCGGCGGGCGGATGAACTGCATGGTGTCGTAGATCGCGAGGCCCGACGTCACCACGCCGCCCGGCGAGTTGATGTACATCGAGATTTCCTTCTTCGGATTTTCCGCTTCAAGGAACAGGAGCTGCGCGACCACCAGCGTCGACATGCCGTCCTCGACCGGACCGGTCAGGAAAATGATGCGCTCCTTCAACAGGCGCGAGAAGATATCGTAGGCGCGCTCGCCACGGTTGGTCTGCTCGACCACCATGGGCACGAGGTTCATGTAGGTTTCAACCGGATCGCGCATGAGTCACCTAGGGTTTTAGGAGGCGGACATTGCCAGTCTTGGCTGCCAGCTTGGCTGGGTTTGCCGGAAGGCCGATGGACGCCAGTGATGCAGGAAGTGGGTAGAGGTAGAACGCTTGGTATAAGACTTGGGTACAGGGCGTACCGACAGATATAGCCCAATTCGCGCCAGACAAGTGCGGAGCGAATTAAGGCTTAATCCACGGGGCACTTGAAGCTGATTCTCGCAAACAGGCCCAGCCAGCCAGATGGCTAGCCGGGCCCCTTCGCTGATCATCCTTAATGGAAGGCTTTTTCAAAGCCTTCAGGCCGCGGTCTTTTCCGCGTCCTCGTCCTTGTACAGGTCCTCGCGCGAGACCTTCTTCTCGGTCACGTTGGCGAGCTCGAGGATGAAGTCGACGACCTTGTCCTCGTAGATCGGTGCACGAAGCTGGGCCAGGGCCTGGGCGTTGTTGCGGTAATAGTCCCAGACTTCCTTCTCGCGGCCCGGCATCGAGCGCGCGCGCTCGATCACGGCGCGGCCGACCTCGTCGTCGGTCACGGTGATCTTGTTCTTCTCGCCGATCTCGGACAGCACGAGGCCGAGCCGCACGCGGCGGTCGGCGATCTTGCGGTACTCGTCCTTGGCCTTGTCTTCGGTGGTATCCTCGTCCGCGAAGGTCTTGCCGGCCGAATCCATCTCGGCCTTGACCGAGTTCCACATCAGATTGAACTCCTCGTCGACGAGCGACGGCGGCGCTTCGAAGCGATGCGCCTCGTCGAGGCGGTCGAGCAGCGCACGCTTGACGCGCTGGCGCGTCGCGCCGGCGAACTCGGCAGCCAGACGCTCGCGCGCGGCTTCCTTCAGCTTGTCCAGCGATTCGAGGCCAAGCGTCTTGGCGAACTCGTCGTCGATCGCGACGTCCTGCGGCGCCTCGATCGAGGTCGCGGTGGTCTCGAACTCGGCCGGCTGGCCGGCGAGCTTGTCGTTCATGTAGTTCTTGGGGAACGACACCTTCAGCGTGCGCGTCTCGTCCGCGCCGATGCCGGTGAGCTGCTCCTCGAAGCCGGGGATGAAGGTATTGGAACCGATCACGACCTGGATGCCCTCGCCGGTGCCGCCCTCGAAGACTTCGCCGTTGATGGTGCCCTTGAAGCTGATGGTGACGCGGTCGCCCGACTCGGCCTTGGCACCCTCGGCCTTGGCTGCATAGCCGCGGTTGGTGTCGGCGATGCGCTTGATGGCTTCGTCGACGTCGGTGTCGGACACGTCAGCGACGGGCTTCTCGACCTGGAAGGACTTGAAGTCGGCGAGCGCAATCGCGGGCACCACTTCGATCGCGACCGTGTAGGTCAGATCGGTCTTGCCGTTCAGCAGCTCCTCGACCTCGGCCTGCTCGCTCGGCATGGTGATCTTCGGCTCGGTCGCAAGCTTGAAGCCACGGTCCGAGAACAGCTGCGTGTTGGTGTCGCGGATGGTCTGGTCGATGGTCTCGGCCATCACCGAACGGCCATAGACCTTCTTCAGGTGAGCGACCGGCACCTTGCCGGGACGGAAGCCGTTGATGCGGACCTTGTCCTTGAGATCGACGAGTTTGGCACCGGCCTTGGCGTCGAGATCAGACGCGGGAACGCTGATCTTGAACTCGTGCTTCAAACCTTCCGAGAGGGTTTCTGTGACCTGCATGGCGTCCAATCTTCTTCTCGCTCGGTCCCGGCACGCATGCGTCGGGACGCTGTCATTAATCGAACCGGCGCGAGGCAAGACGCCTCAACGCCGGTGGTTCATCGGACCACTTCCGCCGGAAACACTCCGTGAGGAAGCAGCCCTTCGGTAATCCGTGCAAACGCTGAAAGCGCTTGGTGCGGGCGGAGGGACTCGAACCCCCACAACTTTCGTCACTGGAACCTAAATCCAGCGCGTCTACCAGTTCCGCCACGCCCGCGTGAATTTGCATCAAGACCGGCCGCGATGCCGCGGGCGGCCGGGCTTATAGCATGTGCCTGACTGTTCGCAGCAAAAAAATGGCCCGATAGAGACAGGCTTTAAGTAGGCGCGACGGCTGGACTTATCCAGCGCTTCATGGTCCGCATCGAGCCATGAAAACGCGGATCTTTGACCCGACCCGGCGCGAGGTTTTGGCCGGACTTGGAGCCGGACTTGGAGCCGGAATTGGAGCCTCCGCGGCCGGGCTGATCGCCGGCGGTGCGGCCCCCGCTGTCACCGCCCAGCTCACCCTGCAGGCAAGGCCGGCAACCCTGGCGCTCAGGCCGGGTCAGCCGGCGACACCGATCTGGGAGCTGGCCGCCGTAAGCCACATCGGGAACGTCCGTCTCAAGCGAGGCGACCGCTGCGAGGTTGTGTTTCGGAACGACCTGCCTGTCCCGCTTGCGCCAGTCTGGTACGGCCTGAACGGCCCGGCCGCGGCCGACCCGTTGCGAGGGCGTGCGCCGACCGCGCCGGATGTGACTGAAACCTCAATTGTTTCAATATCAAATGCAGGAACTTTGGCAGCCGACTTCCGCCTCTTCGAAGACGGTCTGAAGCTGCCCGCGCGCCCGCTTCCGATCATCGCCGGCGAGACGAATCGCGTCGCCGTCGACCGCGACGAGGTCTTGTTGATCGAGGAATGGCGGCTGCGGCCGGATGGGACCGCGCTTCCGCCCGGCCGCGCGCCCGAGAACACGACACCGCTCTTTACCCTCAATGGCCGGACTTCATTCGAACTCTCAGCCGCGGCCGGCGAGCGGCTGCGGCTGCGCTTTATCAACGGCTCGCGACGTTCTGTTCTGGCGATCAAATTGGAAGGCCACGAGGTCCAGGTGATGGCCCTGGACGGACAGCCGGCCGAGCCGTTCCCGGCGCGCAACGGCGCCCTGGTGCTCGCCCCCGGCGCGCGCGCCGACGCCTTCGTGGATGCGGCCAAATCGGCCCCACTCCTGTTGCATGACGGCAAAGAGGCGCGCCAGGTCGGGAGCCTCGCAATATCAGGCAAGCTCGAGCGGCGCGCGCCGCTGCTGCCGCCACAGCCGCTCCCCCTGAACGACCTCCCCGAGAAGCTCGACCTCAAAGGCGCCCTGCGGTTCGATGTCGCGCTCGGCGCGCCCGAGGCCGGCTGGACACGGCCCGCAAACTTCTCCGTCTCCTCCAATCCGGCCTTCCGCGCCAGGACCGGCCGCACCGTCGTGCTGGCCCTCAAGAACCCCGGACCGGTCACAACCG
This sequence comes from Bradyrhizobium sp. Unk1, assembly GCF_059512345.1. Classification (NCBI taxonomy): domain Bacteria; kingdom Pseudomonadati; phylum Pseudomonadota; class Alphaproteobacteria; order Hyphomicrobiales; family Nitrobacteraceae; genus Bradyrhizobium; species Bradyrhizobium sp. Unk1. The sequence goes on along the minus strand of NZ_JCAMOP010000007.1, from coordinate 83,854 downwards.
TGTTTCACCTGCACGGCCATCATTTCCGCCTGCTCGACAAGCTCGACGACGGCTGGAAGCCCTACTGGCTCGACACGCTCGCAATCGAGCCCGGCCAGACCCAGCGCATCGCGTTCGCGGCGACCTCACCCGGCCCCTGGCTGATCGAATCCGTCGTGACCGATTGGGCCGCACCGCGGCTGGTGCGCTGGTACGCGGTGGAGTGAGGGCACCGGCTTTGTAGGGTGGGCAAAGGCGCTCTTCGCGCCGTGCCCACCATTTCTTTCCTGATGTCGATAGGACGGTGGGCACGCTTCGCTTTGCCCACCCTACTTCGCGCAGGTGGCGGACGAGCTCAGTACTCCACCCCGAGCGCATTATAGATCCGCCGGTGCACGGCCGGCAGCGTCTCGGTGAGATCCTCCGCGATCAGCCCCGGGCCCGCCTCGCTTCCCGCCTCGCCATGCATCCAGACGCCGATGCTGGCGGCCTCGAAGGCCGGCACGCCCTGCGCCAGAAGTCCTGCGATGATGCCGGCGAGCACGTCGCCGGCGCCGGCGGTGGCGAGCCAGGGGGGCGCGTTGGCGGCGATGGTCGCGCGGCCGTCGGGGGCGGCGATCGTCGTGTCCGGCCCCTTCAGCAGCACGACCGCACCGCAGCGCTCGGCGGCGGCACGGACGCGCTCCAGCTTCGAGCGGCCCGGATGTTTATTGCTGAGGTCGGAGAACAGGCGCGGAAATTCACCCTCGTGCGGCGTCAGCACCACCGCACTGTCCTGCGAGGACTTGATCGATTCGAACAGCCGCTCGGGATTTGCCGCAAAGCTCGTCAGCGCATCCGCGTCCAGCACCAGATGCCGCTGCGCGTGAAGCGCGGTGTGGACCAGATCGCAGGTGCGATCGCCGACGCCCGCGCCGGGGCCGATCAGGCAGGTGTTGTAGTGCTTGTCGCCGAGCAGTTCGCCGAACTCGATCGCGGTGTCGACGGGACGCACCATCACCGCAGTCAGCGCGCTGGCATTGATCGCAAGCGCATCGCGCGGGCTCGCCAGCGTCACGAGGCCCGCCCCGGCCCGCAACGCGCCACGGGCAGCGAGCCGCGCCGCGCCGGTCGCGGCGGCATCGCCCGAGACCGCCAGCACGTGGCCCCGTGCGTATTTATGGCCGTCGATGCGCGGCACCGGAAAGGCGGTGCCCCAGAAATCCGGATCGTTCTCGAAGGTCCGCGGCGCGATCTCGTCCAGCACCTGCGCGTCGATGCCGATGTCGGCAACGCGCACGTGGCCGCAATGCATCCGGCCGGGCAGCAGCAAATGCGCCGGCTTCTTGCGGAAGAAGGTGACGGTCTCGGTGGCGTTCACCGCCGCGCCCATCACGGCTGCGCTGGTGCCGTTGATGCCGCTCGGCAGGTCGACCGCGAGCACCAGGGCGCCGTTGGCGTTGATCGCTTCGATCATCGCATGCGCCTCGCCGTCGACCGGGCGACTGAGGCCCGCGCCGAACAGCGCATCGATGATCAGCGCGGGTCTTCCGATCGCCTGCGGATTGAACGGCAGCACCGGGTGCTTCCAGCCGCGCGCCGCGGAGGCCGCGTCACCCTGGAGCTGGTCGCGCTCGCACATCAGGATCACCGAGACGTCGCGGCCTTGCGCGGCGAGCTCGGCGGCTGCGACAAAACCGTCGCCGCCATTGTTGCCGGGACCGGCCACGATCAGGATCGGCCCCTCCTCCACCAGCGCATTGGCGGCCTCCGCGACCGCCTGTCCCGCGCTGAGCATCAGCTTGAAGCCGGGCGTGCCTGCCGCAATACTGAGCTGGTCGGCACGCTGCATTTCAGCGTTGGTCAGAACTTCCATGCCACTTCCCTGGTCCAAACGCCTTTTCAACAGGCACGTTCCGTACCGACCCATCCGGCAGAACAGCGATTTGCACAGATATTGAACTGATTGCCTATTTCGTAGTCTGGGGTATTTTGTGCCAGTCGGCTCCACCTATCAGAGATGCACGTTAAAAGGCTGATAACGCTCCAATAATCAGGGCATTTGCAACTTGGCATAGACCCTGCTTTCGAGGAAGCCGCTTCGGTTCGTCGTGCTCACTGGCATTCTATCAGGGTGTGGCCGGCCGTTGTTGCCGGGCTGGTCAGGTATCCCGGCATAGCGAAGACAAGATCGTGCGTTAAGAAAAGCGCATCCTGACGAAGACGTTGCTATTTGATCGAAAGGCCGGGAGGCGCGCAGTGAAGAAAATCGAAGCCATCATCAAGCCATTCAAGCTCGACGAGGTGAAGGAAGCGCTTCAGGAAGTCGGCCTTCAAGGCATCACGGTGACCGAGGCCAAGGGCTTTGGCCGGCAGAAGGGTCACGCCGAGCTTTACCGCGGCGCAGAATACATCGTCGACTTCCTGCCCAAGGTGAAGATCGAGATCGTGATCGGCGACGATCTGGTCGAGCGCGCCATCGACGCGATCCGCCGCGCCGCGCAGACCGGGCGCATCGGCGACGGCAAGATTTTCGTCTCCAATATCGAAGAGGCGATCCGCATCCGGACCGGCGAATCCGGGCTGGACGCTATCTGAGCCGGGTGCTATCCCGCATTTTGCGACACTCCGACAAGAAAAAGGCTGCTTCGGCGGCCTGATTTCGTTTGTGCGGTCGCGCGCGAACTCGCCAAAAGCGAGAACAATCCTGCTCACCTGGAAACCGACCCGCAGAGCCAAAAGGGGTATGCATGAAGACCGCCAAAGACGTCCTGAAATCGATCAAGGACAACGACGTCAAATACGTCGACCTGCGCTTCACCGATCCGCGCGGCAAGTGGCAGCATGTGACGTTCGACGTCAGCATGATCGATGACGACATTTTCGCCGAAGGGACGATGTTCGACGGCTCCTCGATCGCCGGCTGGAAGGCGATCAACGAGTCCGACATGTGCCTGATGCCGGATCCGGTGACCGCGACGATCGACCCGTTCTTCGCCGAGACCACCATGGTCATCACCTGCGACGTGCTCGAGCCGACCACCGGCGAGCCCTACAACCGCGACCCCCGCGGCATCGCCAAGAAGGCCGAGGCCATGGTGAAGTCGATGGGCGTGGGCGACAGCGTGTTCGTCGGCCCCGAAGCCGAGTTCTTCGTGTTCGACGACGTGCGCTTCTCCGCCAACCCCTACAGCACCGGCTTCCGTCTCGACTCCTCGGAGCTGCCGACCAACTCCGACACCGAATATGAGGGCGGCAATCTCGGCCACCGCGTCCGCACCAAGGGCGGCTACTTCCCGGTGCCGCCGCAGGACTCCGTGCAGGACATGCGCTCCGAAATGCTCGGCGCCATGGCCAAGATGGGCGTCAAGGTCGAGAAGCATCACCACGAAGTCGCGTCCGCCCAGCACGAGCTCGGCATGAAGTTCGACACGCTGACGCTGATGGCCGACCACATGCAGATCTACAAGTACTGCATCCACCAGGTCGCGCACATCTACGGCAAGACCGCCACCTTCATGCCGAAGCCGGTCTATGGCGACAACGGCTCGGGCATGCACGTGCACCAGTCGATCTGGAAGGACGGCAAGCCGGTGTTCGCCGGCAACAAGTACGCTGACCTGTCGGAGACCTGCCTCCACTACATCGGCGGCATCATCAAGCACGCCAAGGCGATCAACGCCTTCACCAACCCGTCGACCAACTCCTACAAGCGCCTGGTCCCGGGCTATGAGGCTCCCGTGCTGCTCGCCTACTCCGCGCGCAACCGCTCGGCCTCCTGCCGCATCCCCTACACCGCTTCGCCGAAGGCCAAGCGTGTCGAGGTGCGCTTCCCCGATCCGCTCGCCAATCCCTATCTCGGCTTCGCCGCGATGCTGATGGCCGGCCTCGACGGCATCAAGAACAAGATCGATCCGGGTCCGGCGATGGACAAGGACCTCTACGACCTGCCGAAGGAAGAGCTGAAGCAGATCCCGACCGTGTGCGGCTCGCTCCGCGAGGCGCTCGAAAACCTCGACAAGGACCGCGGCTTCCTCAAAAACGGCGGCGTGTTCGACGACGACTTCATCGACGCTTACATCGAGCTGAAGATGACCGAAGTCGCCCGCTTCGAGATGACCCCGCACCCGGTCGAGTTCGAGATGTACTATTCGGGCTAAGCAGCCCACACTCTCTACGACAGGCAAAAGGCGCTCCGCGAGGAGCGCCTTTTCGTTTCGGGAGCGCAGGCTGGGTTACCGCTACCCCACCCTGCAGGATACGACCTGCCCAATCACCACGTTGCAGTGAAGGCGCGCTGGAGCTCGGCCGGCCCTGTCACCCCGCCCGCGATGAGCAATTGGGTGAGAACACGGGCCTTCTGCGGATTGAGATCCTCGGACACGACGAACCCGTTCTTGTCGTCGTCAACCTCGACATTCCGGGTGACGAAGCCGGATCGAACCCGCGTCGAGCGGACGACGATGATGCCCTTCTTCGCCGCCGCCTCGAGCGCATCGAGGGCCTGCTTCGAGGTGTTGCCGTCGCCGACGCCGGCCAGCACGATGCCCTTGGCGCCGTGGGAAATGGCGTCCTCGATCGGAACGGCGTCCATGTTGGCATGCGAATAGACGATCTCGACGCGGGGCAATTGCTCGCCTGCCGGGAGCTGATAGGTCGCGCGCTTGACGCCTCCGGCCTGGGTCATGAAACGGATGCCGCCGGCGGTGTCGACATAGCCGATCGGGCCGTCATTGGGGGAGCTGAACGTCTCGATGCTCGTGGTGTTGGTCTTGGTGATCGAGCGGGCGCTTTGGATTTTGTCGTTCAGCACGGCCATCACGCCGCGGCCGCGAGAGCGCGGATCGGCCGCCACCTGCACCGCTTCGTATAGATTGCCGGGGCCGTCCGCACTCACCGCCGTGGCCGGACGCATCGACCCGACGATCACCACCGGCTTGTCGCCGCGCACGACATTGTCGAGAAAGAACGCGGTCTCCTCGAGCGTATCCGTGCCGTGGGTGATGAGGATTCCATCGGCTTCATTCTTGTCGAAGGCGTCCTGGATGCGGCGGGCCAGGGCAAACCAGACCTTGTCGTTCATGTCCTGGGATCCGATCGACGAAATCTGCTCGGCGTTCAGCTTCGCGAGCTTGTCCAGGCCCGGCACCGACTGCATCAACTGTTCGCCAGTGATCTGGCCGGATTTGTACGCGCCGGTCGCGCGGGCGTCGGCCTGGCCTGCGATGGTGCCTCCCGTCGCAAGCACGAGAATGCGCGGCAGGCCGGCCGCCGTCGCGTCCTTGCCCGGCTCTGCGGCCTGCGCCGTATCGATCCCCCACGACCAAAGTGCGAGGGCGACCAGCGGGACGGTGAGCATCAACGTCCGATTTCGGCGGCGGCTTGCTGGTCTGGCGGCATGCTTCGTCATCGAATTCTCCTCCCGTTTAAGTTGGGAGCAATATTCGACACCTCCATTTGGGCCGAAGATGGGTCATCCTGCCGCTTATGGCTGCGGGTTGTCGCGCCGCGGCAAAAGATGGTCGAGCAGGCCCATCGGCAGCGGAAAGACGACGGTCGAGGACCGTTCGCCCGCGATGTCGTGCAGGGCCGCGAAATAACGTAGCTGCATCGCCTGAGGCTCCTGCGCGAGAATCCGGCCGGCCTCGACGAGCTTTTCGGCAGCCTGCTGCTCGCCCATCGCATTGATCACCTTGGCCCGCCGCAACCGCTCCGCCTCGGCCTGCTTGGCAATCGCGCGCACCATGGTTTCATTGAGATCGACGTCCTTGATCTCGATGCCGGTGACCTTGATGCCCCAGACGTCGGTCTGCTTGTCGAGGATCTCCTGAATGTCCGCGTTCAACCTGTCGCGCTCGGCAAGCATCTCGTCGAGCTCGTGCTTGCCGAGCACCGAGCGCAACGTGGTCTGGGCGAGCTGGCTGGTGGCGGCCATGTAATCGCCGACCTTGATGATGGCCCGTTCGGGGTCGACGATGCGGAAGTACAGAACGGCGTTGACCTTGACGGAGACGTTGTCCCGCGAAATCACGTCCTGCGGCGGCACGACCTGCACCATCACCCGCAGGTCCACCTTCACGAGTTGCTGCACGATCGGAATGAGGATGATGAGGCCCGGGCCCTTCACGCCCGTAAAGCGGCCGAGCGTGAAGATGACGCCACGCTCGTATTCGCGCAGGATTCGAATAGCCTGGGACAGGAACATGATGACAAGCAACGCGAGCGCCGCATAGGTCAGATATTCCAGCATCATGATGTACCTCCATCGCCTGTTGGTGCGCGCCGTATCAGCAGCGTCAGGTCGACGACGTTGGCGACTTCGGCCGTCTCTCCGGGCTTGAACGTTTCGGCGCCGCGCGCCTGCCAGCGCTCACCATGGGCGAAGACATGACCTTCGTTCCCATTCCAGTCGAGAACCTCGGCGGGCAGACCTCGCATGGCCTGCGCACCGACCAGTGCAGGGGCCCTGCCGACGCGCCGAAGCGAACCGAGCACGACGAGCGCAAAGCCGGCGAACACTGCCGCAGTGATGCCGATCACCCACCACGACAGCTGGTAGCCCGGCGCCTCGCCCCTGAAGAGCATCAGCGCTCCCAGCACGAAAGCGATGATCCCTCCGAGCCCGATCACCACGGTCGGGTTGAAGGCTTCGATGGTGAGAAGCACGAGTCCAACCAACATCAGGGCGAGGCCGGCATAATTGATCGGAAGCAGATTGAGCGCATAGAGGCCGATCAGCAGGCAGATCGCGCCGACGACGCCGGGGGCGACGGCACCGGGAGACATGAACTCGAAGATCAAGCCGTAGATGCCGACCATCAGGAGAATGAACGCCACGTTCGGATCGGTGATGACCGCCAGGAAGCGGGATATCTGTCCGGGATCGATGGCTTCAACGACGGCATCCTTCGTCACCAGGCGTTGCGTCTTGCCGCCTGCAACCTCGACCACGCGACCATCGAGCTGCCTCAGCAATTCAGCCTGATCGCGCGCGACGAGATCGATGGCATGAGCCTCCAGCGCGGCGTTGGCAGAGAGCGTGGCAGCCTCACGGACCGCCTTCTCTCCCCAGTCCGCATTGCGGTTGCGCAGCTCCGCAAGGCTGCGGATGAAGGCAACCGCATCATTGGTCGCCTTGGCCGTCATCGCATCCTTGGGCTGATCCTTGAGCTGATCCTTGGACTCGCTCTGCTGGTCGCCGTCCTTCTTGTCCTTGCCGCCCTTGTCCGCTGGTCCGCTCGGAAGTCCCGGCACCGGCCCGCCAATCTGCACCGGCGTCGCGGCGCCAATATTGGTGCCCGGCGCCATCACCGCGATGTGGGTCGCATAAAGGATATAGGTCCCCGCGCTCGCCGCGTGGGCGCCGGAGGGCGCGACGTAACCGACGACAGGGATCGGCGAGGCCAGCACATCCGCGATGATCTCGCGCATGCTGGAATTGAGACCGCCGGGCGTGTTCAGTCTCAGAAGCACCACCTCGGCGCGCCGTTCGCTTGCCTTGGCCAAAGCCTCCTTCACGTAGCTGGCGGACGCAGGGCCGATGGCTCCGTCTATCGAAACGATCAATGCAAGACGGCCGTTCTCCTCCGCTGAGCTGGGAAGGAGGCAGCAGATCAAAGCCACGACGCCAATCGCCGCAACGAGGGCCGCCTTCATGGTCTGCACGGCAGGGCTCCCTTGCAGAGCATATGGTGCGCGTCTTGCGAACCTCAATGTGGCTGCGTGCAGGCCATGGTCGTGATTGTGCGATGCAATGGAAATCGCCCCGCAGATCGATTGAGCACAGGGCGGTGGCGAACCACGCCCTTGGGCTGGTCCGCCCGCGCTCGCTGCGCTGCTACGGCCGCGGGACCCGCACGCCATCCGTGCCGATCGTGCCGAACATACCGGCGATGATCTCAGGCGTCGGCTGCATGCCGCCGAGCGACCAGTGCGCCGGCTCCTGCTCCTCGATCCTGACCCAGACGTTGCGGCGGAAATCCGGGTTGCCCTGCCCTTCGACCTCGACCAGGAGATCGGTGACGCGCTCGAGCAGGGTCTTCTTTTGCGCGGCATCCAGGATGCCGCGGACGGTGGAAATGGTGACGTAAGGCATGTCTCTCTCCAATCATGTCGTGTGACGACGGCACGAGACTGGACCTGATAGCGCCGGCAAGGCAGTGGCGGATGAGACAGAGATCGGGCAATTTCCGCCACGCAGCCCCGCGCCGATCGGATAGGATCGCCGCGCTGTCCTGGAGGTCTCATGAAGCTCGCAATTCTCGCGCTTGAAGGCTGCATGCATTCGGCGATCGCCGGGATCGCCGACATCCTGTCGCTCGCCAATCACGTGATGCAGCAGAGCGGTACGAAAACGCGCTTCGCCTGGGAGGTGCTTTCGCTCGACGGCAAGCCGGTGCGCGCCGGCGGCGGCCAGATGGTCGCCGTCGATGGCGCGGTCGGCAAACGCGGTCGCTTCGACGCGATCCTCGTCCCCGGCAACCTCGTCGATCACGTCACGGCGGAACGCCTGCAACCGCAATATGCCCGCGCTGGCGCATGGCTTCGTCAGCAGCATGCGAGCGGCCGGCTGATCGGCGCGTTCTGCAGCGGCGTGTTCCTGCTTGCCGGCAGCGGCCTGCTCGACCACCGCCGCGCCACCATCACCTGGTGGCTGCAAGGCGAGCTGCGGCAGCGCCACCCTACCATCGACCTCGCTGCCGACGCCGTCATCACCGTCGCGGACCGCATCGTCTGCGCGGCCGGACCGATGTCGTGGGTCGACCTCCTGCTCAGGCTGATCGAGATGGTCGACGGCAAGGCGATTGCGAAGCTCTGTGCGGATTACGTCGTCATCGACACCGCGCAACGCACCCAGTCGATCTTCATGCCCGTCGGCTATTTGCTGTCGCAGGACCCGCTGCTGACCCGGGCCGACCTGCTGGTTCGCCGCACCGGCAAGAGCCCGATGACGGTCAAGCGCCTCGCCGATGCGCTCGGCCTCAGCGAGCGCACGCTGAACCGGAAGTTCCAGGGCCTCACGCGCGAGCCGCCGCAAGCCTTCATCATGCGTCGCCGCGTCGAGCACGCGCGCACGCTGCTGGAGACGACCGCGCAGCCGATCAAGACCATCGCACGCACGGCCGGCTATGAGGACGAGAGCAGCTTTCGCAAGGCCTTCCGCAAGCTGACCTTGATGTCGCCGCAGGCCTATCGCGCGAGACGAATGGAGCGGACGGCGTAAGCTGCGAAACCACGGCGCCGTTCAGTGGAGAGGTGCGAGCGAGCTTCTTGTCACACCGTCGCACGCTGGCGTACGACCATCGCCTCGCCGAACGCTTCGAACAGCTTGCGGTTGATCGGATTGCGCTGCGGGTCGTATTCGGCGTGCCATTGCACGCCAAGCGCGAAGGTCGGGGCTTCGGCGATGCGGATCGCCTCGATGGTGCCGTCCTCGGCGATGCCCTCGATCAGCACGCGCTTGCCGGGGTCGAGAATGCCCTGGCCGTGCAGCGAATTGACCCTGATCTTCTCGCAGCCGAGCAGCTGCGCGAAGGCGCCTCCGGGCGTGAGGTCGACGTCGTGACGGTCGGCGAACACCACGGTCGGATCGGGATGAATCTCGCCGTTCTCAAGCCGCGGCATCCGATGGTTCATGCGACCGGGGATTTCGCGGATCTCCGGATGCAGCGAGCCGCCGAAGGCGACGTTCATCTCCTGCAGGCCGCGGCAGATGCCGAACAGCGGAATACCGCGGGACACGCAGGCGACGGACAGCGCCAGTGCCACCTCGTCGCGGTGGATGTCGTAGGGCTCGTGCCGCTCGCACGGGTCGACATTGAAACGGGTCGGATGGACGTTGGCGCGGGCGCCGGTGAGCACGATCCCGTCGACCACGTCGAGCAGCGCGCCGATATCGGTGATGTCGGGCGCTCCCGCAAACATCATCGGCAAGCCGCCCGAGACCTCGGCCACGGCGCGCAAATTGCGCTCGCCGACCATCTGGACCTGAAATCGATTTTCGACGCGATGGGCGTTCCCGATCACGCCGACGACCGGCTTTCTCATCTCCCGTTCCGACCTCCCGCGTAAGAACATTCTCCAAACATGCCCTTGGGATGGAACAAATTCAACAGAAGGGATCGCGGGACGGCAATGCTATTTTCGCGCAAATGCCTCCCCGGCGTCGGTTGTCCCCACGAGGGGCAGGCCGGCGGCCTTCAGCGCGGTTGCCGCCGGATCGTCCGGCGTGGCCAGCCAGGGCAATTTCGCCTCGATTCCGCGCGTCACGGGCTCCCCGAGCACCCCGCCGAAATCTATCGGCCAAAAGCCGTTGGGCACCACCTCGGCGGTGAGGCCGCGGATGGCGTAGCCGTCACCCAAGACCGTATCCGCATGGTCGCCGGCGACAAGGCGCGCGGTCCGGGGATCTCGGGGATCGCCAAAGCTCACGAGCACGGGGATCAGCTCCCCCTGCACCGGGACAATGCCGGCCTGCCGGCTGATATCGTTGAACGAGACGCGGTTGCCGCGCGCGGCGCCATAGGCACGGAGCGCGACATAGTTGATGTCGTCGAGGTCGAGCTTGCCGCCCTGCTGATGCGCCAGCAATGCCACCAGGTTCTTGCCTTTGCCGTGGTCTTGGCCGAGATCGACGAACACAGCCTCCCCGCGCATCGTGGTGCGGCCGCCACGGTTATAGTTGCGGTCGGGCACGACAGCGAGAACGCCGGACCCGGTTTTGATCCCGTCAGGCGTCGTCACCTCGACCGTGAGGCGGTATTTGTGGCCGGGCCGGTTGATCCGGATCTGGTCGCCGATCACGATCACGGCCAGAAGCCCGAGCAGACCGGCCCACTTGCTGATGAAACTCAAGCGCCCCCCACCTGTTTTCTCCTCATCGCTCTGCACCGTTCGCGCGACAGCGTCAAACCAGCGCGTTGACGCGGTCTTGATCGAAAGCGCGTTTGTCGAAAGAGTGCCCCGCCCGCAGCCGCCGAAAAGGACATGATGTGACCATCCGCGCAGACCAACGCCCCACGACCCGCACCGATCTGGCTTGGGCAATTTCGGTCGGTGGCATCGGCGTCGTGCTGTTCACGGCGATGCTGGTCTTCACCTGGTATTTTGCGACCACGCTGCTGCTGATCTTCACCGGCATGCTGCTCGGCGTCGGCCTCAATGCGCTGACCAACGCGCTCGGCCGCCGCGTGCACCTGCCGCATCCGGTCCGGCTCGCGATCGTCTGCGTCGTGCTTGCGATGCTGCTTGCAAGCGTCGCCTATCTCGGCGGCGCCACCATCGCCGAGCAGGCTTCGGTGCTGAGCAAGACCATCAAGTCGCAGATCGGCAACGTGAAGACCTTCCTGGACAGCCACGGGATCGACACCAGCTTCTTCGATCTCGGCAACGCTGCGTCTGACGCCTCGACCAATCCGCCATCGGACTCGACACCCTCGCCAGCAGCGCCCCCGCGCGGTTCCTTGCCCGGCGCCGGCGCGCTGGCCTCCAGCGGTGGCGCGATCGTGAGCCAGACCTTCAAGCTGCTGCTCGGCACCATTCACGGCGTGGGAAACATCTTCATCGTGCTGTTCCTGGGGCTGTCCTTCGCCGCCCAGCCCAGGGTCTATCACGACGGCCTGTTGTTCCTCGCGCCGGCGAGGCATCGCACCCGCGTCACCCTGATCATCGACCGGACAGCTGAGACGCTGGAACGCTGGCTGATCGCGCAGATCGTCGTGATGATTGCGGTTGGCATCGTGACCTGGATCGGGCTTGCCATCATCGGCATCCCCGGCTCGTTCATCCTGGGGATTCAGGCGGGCCTGCTCGCCTTCATTCCGACCGTCGGCGCCATCATTGCCGGCGTCGTCGTGGTGCTCGCGAGCCTCGCCTCGGGCTGGATTCCGGCGCTGTCGGCCTTCCTCCTCTTCATGGGCGTGCACGCGATGGAGAGCTATGTGCTGACGCCGATCCTGCAGCGGCAGGCGCTCGACATCCCGCCGGCCACGCTGTTCGCGTTCCAGATCCTGCTGGGCGTCGTGTTCGGTATCTGGGGCCTGGCACTGGCGCTTCCACTGGTCGCCATCGCCAAGGTCATGATCGACCATTTCAAGACGTATGAGGCGCCGCCCCTGGCAGCATGATCCGGAAAAGTGCGCAGCGGTTTTCCGAAAAGATCATGCTCAAACGACAAGAGGCGGCGTAAGGCGTCGTGCAACAGCTCAGGTCGTCAGCACGGTCTCGGTGTGCTCGACCTCCGGGGGCGAAGCAAAATACTGGCCGACGAGGCCGCGCCATTCGGTGAAACTCTCCGAGCCGCGGAAATCGACGGTGTGGTTCTCCAGCGTCGCCCACTTCACCATCAGCCGGTAGCGCTGCGGCTTCTCGATCGACTTGTGCAGTTCGAAGCCATGAAAGCCCTTGGAACCGCCGAAGGCAGCCTTGGCCTTGGCGACAGCCGCCTCAAAGTCCTTCTCGCTGCCCGGCTTGACGTCGATTTGCGCGATCTCGGTGATCATCGGTTTCCACCCTGTTTGTTTGATGGATGTGTCTAGCGTAGACCGCAACGAAGAAAAAGGCACCGAATCGGCGCCCTGACCGGTCAAAAATGCGTGCTCTCAGGCGAACAGCAGAGCGGTGCCTGCCACGATGAGCGCGCAACCGATGAACAGCGCGAGCGGCCAGTAGCTACGGCTTTGCGTGTAGCGCCCCTGGGCGCGGCGCTCGGTGATCAGCGCGCGCTCGTATTCATCCGCGGTGGAGAACACGCAGGCGAAGCCGCCGCGTGCCGAGGCCGCAGCGGCTTCGAGCGACATCAGGGCAGCCTGCGGGTTCTGTCGACGGATCGATTCCATGACCGCAATGGTAGGGATCGAATGGTAAACAGCGGATTACCGAAGGCGCCCCTTGAGGCCCCTCCTGGCTTCAGGCGGTGGCCGGACGCGCCTGCGGCGCACCGACCCGCGCCGCGCTCTGGCGGCGCCAGTTCTCCAGCGACAGCGGCAGCTCCTCCGCCGCCTCGACCCGGTTACGGCCACCGCGCTTGGCCTGGTAGAGCGCGGTGTCGGCCGAGGCCAGCAGCACCTCGAGCTCGGTGCCGGCCGGACCGCCGGCGACGCCGATGCTGACGGTGGTGTCGACCGGGCCCTCATCGACGACGACGCCGGAGGTCTCGAACGCCTCGCGCACGCGCTCGGCAACCAGCACCCCCTCCTCCAGCGAACACGGCAGCAGCGCCGCGAACTCCTCGCCGCCGATGCGGCCCGACATGTCGGTCATGCGCAGGTTGCTGACGACGACGGTCGAGAACAGTTTCAGCATCTCGTCGCCGGCGGGATGGCCGAAGCGGTCGTTGATCGACTTGAAGTGGTCGATGTCGAAGATCATCACGGTCACGGGACGGCCGGCCTTGGCTTCACGCTCGATCACGCGCCCGCAGGCTTCCGAGAAGCCGCGGCGGTTGAGCATGCCGGTCAGGGGATCGGTGGACGCGGCGGTCCGGTGCGCCGTCACCGTGCGCTCCGACACCAGCATGAAGATCACGAACACGGTGCCGACGGCATAGAGGATGAGCTCGACCGCAAACACCGTGACCCAGATGCTGCCGGAGAAGCCGGCATCGTTGGGTCGCAGGAAGCTGCCGAGCACGATCGGCAGCATCAGCACGCAGCCGTGCATCACCGGCACCACGAAGGCCGGCCAGCGCCGTTGCAGGCTCTTGCGCCGCTCGACCCAGAGCTCGCTGGCGGTCAATGCCGCATAGACCGAGACGATGCCAGCGCCGACGATCATGCGCAGCATGGACGCGGCGGGATCAAGCAGCGTCACGGCGGCGGCCCAGGCCAGCGCGCCGACGAGGAGACCCGGCCAGTTCGGCTTGCGGCCGTGGAAGACGCGCGCCGCATTCCACACCATGCCGCAGGCGACGAAGCCGACCGCGTTCAGCGCAAGGTAAAGATGCGGGCCGAGCTTGTCGCCGGCCGCGGTCCATAGCGCAACGGATGCTGCACCGAGGAGATACGCCGTGCCCCACCATTTCAGCGCGGGGCTGTTCTCCTGCGTGCCGAAAAACACCATCATGGCGCCGAGCAGTGCGGCAACCATGGTGGCGACCAAATAGAGCGTGATGCTATCGAGCGACATCATGTCGGCCCCCTTCTAGACATAGCAAGTTACGCGATCGGCCCAGCCGACTTGCGCGCCCTTCCAGATGCGACGCTATGTCCCGCGAGTTCCATTCAGGTTTTCATGCAGGGCCAAGTTTTCGGGAAACACGCCATCAATTTGCATACAAACGAACAACAAAAAGGGCGCTGAAATCAGCGCCCTTTTGCATCTCATTGAAGCCGCTTTCGCGGCGAATGTGACCGAAGCGATTAACGCTTCGAGAACTGGAAGGACCGGCGGGCCTTGGCCTTGCCGTACTTCTTACGCTCGACCACGCGGGAGTCGCGGGTGAGGAAGCCGCCCTTCTTGAGCACGGTACGCAGCTCCGGCTCGAAATAGGTGAGCGCCTTGGAGATGCCGTGACGGACGGCACCGGCCTGGCCGGACAGACCGCCGCCGGCAACCGTGCAGATCACGTCGTACTGGCCGGAACGCGCGGCCACGGAGAACGGCTGCTCGATCATCATGCGCAGCACGGGACGGGCGAAATAGACCTCGACCTCGCGCGAATTGACCGTGACCTTGCCGGCGCCCGGCTTGATCCAGACACGGGCGACCGCGTCCTTGCGCTTGCCGGTGGCGTAGGCGCGGTTGAACTTGTCGACCTTCTTCTCGTGCTTGGGCGCGTCGGGCGCCGCCGCCGTCTTGAGCTGCGAGAGCTGGTCGAGCGACTGGATGGATTCGGCCATGTTATGCGGCCCTCGTGTTCTTGCGGTTCAACTTGGCGATGTCGATCTTCTCGGGCGTCTGGGCCTCGTGCGGATGATCGGCGCCGCCATAGACGCGGAGGTTGCCCATCTGCACACGACCGAGCGGACCACGCGGGATCATGCGCTCGACGGCCTTCTCGAGCACGCGCTCGGGATGCTTGCCCTCGAGGATCTGGCGCGCGGTGCGCTCCTTGACGTGGCCGACGTAACCGGTGTGCTTGTAGTAGGTCTTCTGCTCGCGCTTGCGACCGGTGAGGACCGCATGCTGCGCGTTGATGATGATGACGTTGTCGCCGCAATCAACGTGCGGGGTGTAGGTCGGGAGGTGCTTGCCGCGCAGGCGCATGGCGACGATGGTGGCGAGACGGCCGACGACCAGACCCTTGGCGTCGATCAGGACCCACTTCTTCGTCACCTCAGCCGGCTTTGCCGAAAAGGTTTTCATATCGGAGTTTCCGTGGACGGGAGATATCGGCGCGAACACCGCACCGGACTGGCGGTTTTCTAGAGAAGAGACGCGCAACGGTCAATGCCCCAGAGTGGGAATTAAAATAGCAAAATCAATATCTTAAAAATATGGTGCTATATTACCTGCCAAAAGATCAAACATTTGGAATGGAATAGGTGGAGGTGACATGGGCGATCGGATCGGGCGAGGTGCCGGACAGCAGCTTCACCTCGCCGACCGCCAGGCGCTTGCCGAGCTTGAGCAGCCGTGCCTCCGCCAGCACGTCCTGACCGGGCTGGCCCTTGCGCAGGAAGTTGATGTTGAGATTGGTGGTGACCGCGAGCCCGATCGGCCCGATCGCGGACAGCAGCACCACGTACATCGCGAAATCGGCCAGTGCCATCAGCGTCGGGCCGGACACGGTTCCACCCGGCCGCAGCATCCTTTCGCTGTAGCGCTGGCGCAAAAGGCAGGTCTGGCCGTCGGCGCTCTCGATCGTGATGTCATCGCCACTGAAGGCCTGGGGAAACTCGTCACGCAGAAACTGCTCGACCTCCGCCACGCTCATTTTCGCTAACGCCATGCTTCGCCTCACCCTCGCTTCACGTCCCCTGTTACATTAAGTTATCTGCGTCATCCAATTGCAAGAATCCAACCGGAAACGCTTCGATGTCCGCCCAGGCCGCCCACGCCCCCTCCCCGCAACCGTCGATCCTGCTGCGCGAGACCGTAGGCCCCATCGCGGTCCTGACGCTGAACCGCCCGGCCGCGCGCAACAGCCTGTCGGCGGCGATGATCGCAACCCTCCATGCCGAGCTCAACGAGATCCGCGACGACAAGGCGGTCCGCGCGGTCGTGATCGCCGCTAACGGCCGTGCCTTCTCCGCCGGCCACGACATGAAGGAGCTCACCGCGCGCCGCACTGACCCGGATCGCGGCCGTGCCTTCTTTGCCGAGATGATGAACGCCTGCTGCGCGATGATGCAGGCGGTCGTGCACCTGCCGAAGCCCGTGGTCGCGGCCGTCCAGGGCATCGCGACCGCGGCCGGCTGCCAGCTCGTGGCAAGCTGCGATCTCGCGATCGCCTCGGAAGCGGCGAGCTTCGCCACGCCGGGCGTCGATATCGGGCTGTTCTGCTCCACGCCGATGGTGGCGTTGTCGCGGAACGTGCCGCGCAAGCAGGCGATGGAAATGCTGCTGACCGGCGAGCCGGTCCCGGCCACCCGCGCCCGCGATATCGGGCTCATCAATCGCGTGGTCGCGGCCGGCACCGAGCGCGACGCCGCAATCGCACTCGCCGAACAGGTCGCGCTGAAGTCGGCCTACACCGTCAAGCTCGGCAAGGAGGCGTTCTACCGCCAGGCCGAGATGAGCCTTGCGGACGCCTATCGCTATGCGGCAGAGGTGATGACCGAGAACATGATGGCGCGCGACGCCGAGGAAGGCATCGGCGCCTTCATCGAGAAGCGCACGCCGACATGGCGGGATGAATAGAATTCGTCATTGCGAGCGAAGCGAAGCAATCCAGAATCTTTCCACCGAGGTAGTCTGGATTGCTTCGTCTCTTCGCTCCTCGCAATGACAGCAAAAAGAAGAGCCAATGAACCACGACGCCTATCCCGACAATTACATCCGCGGCATCCTCAACAGCGTGAAGTCGATCGCGATGGTCGGCGCCTCGCCGGTCAATGTGCGGCCGAGCTATTTTGCGTTCAAATATCTGGCGCAGCGCGGCTATGACATGATCCCGGTCAATCCCGGCCATGTCGGCAAGGATCTGCTCGGAAAGCCGTTTGTCGCCTCGCTCTCCGACATTGGCCGCCCCGTCGACATGATCGACATCTTTCGCAACTCCAGCCACATCATGCCGGTGGTGGAAGAAGCGCTCACGCTCGATCCGCTGCCGAAGGTGATCTGGATGCAGCTTGGCGCGCGCGATGACGCAGCCGCGGCGAAGGCCGAGGCGGCCGGGATCAAGGTCGTGATGAACCGCTGCCCCAAGATCGAATATGGCCGCTTGTCGTCCGAGATTTCCTGGATGGGCGTCAATTCACGCACGCTGAGCTCCAAACGGCCGCCGGCGCCGACGCAAGGCATGCGGCTATCCCTCAATCGGATGAGTGTCGGCGGCGGCGACACCGCGGCATCGGATCGCGCCGCCAAAAACAAGAGCGAGCAAAGCTAACGCAAGCGCGAAGGATTCATTTCGCTCACGCGACAACGCGTAGCACGATCGTTCCGATGTGACGCGGCGCCTTGACGGCGGGCCCGTCGCCGATCAGCATGCCGCGCGATTTCAGATCACAAGAACAGGACGCCCTCAATGAGCGATCGCCTTCCGGGATTTTCAACCCTCGCCGTGCATGCCGGTGCACAGCCCGACCCCACCACCGGTGCGCGCGCGACCCCGATTTATCAAACCACTTCTTTCGTCTTCAACGACGCCGACCACGCCGCCTCGCTGTTCGGCCTGCAGGCGTTCGGCAACATCTATACCCGCATCGGCAACCCCACCAACGCGGTGCTGGAAGAGCGTGTTGCCGCACTCGAAGGCGGCACCGCCGCGCTTGCGGTCGCCTCGGGCCACGCCGCACAGGTCGTGGTGCTGCAGCAATTGCTCCAGCCCGGCGACGAGTTCATCGCCGCGCGCAAGCTTTATGGCGGCTCGATCAACCAGTTCTCGCATGCGTTCAAGAGCTTTGGCTGGAACGTGGTGTGGGCCGATTCCGACGACATCGCTAGCTTCGAGCGCGCGGTGACGCCGCGCACGAAGGCCATCTTCATCGAGTCGATCGCCAATCCCGGCGGCAGCATCACCGACATCGAGGCGATCTCGACGGTGGCGCGCAAGGCGGGCGTGCCGCTGATCGTCGACAACACGCTGGCCTCGCCCTACCTGATCCGCCCGATCGACCATGGCGCCGACATCGTCGTGCACTCGCTGACGAAATTCCTGGGCGGCCACGGCAATTCGCTCGGCGGCATCATCGTCGATGCCGGCACGTTCGACTGGTCCACGGGCGGCAAATATCCGATGCTGTCGGAGCCGCGGCCGGAATATCACGGCATCCGCCTCCAGGAGACCTTTGGCAATTTCGCATTCGCGATCGCCTGCCGCGTGCTGGGCCTGCGCGACCTCGGACCGGCGCTGTCGCCGTTCAACGCCTTCATGATCCTGACCGGCATCGAGACGCTGCCGCTGCGCATGCAGAAGCACTGCGACAACGCCAAGGCCGTCGCAGAATTCCTCGCCGGCCATCCGGCAGTGGCCTCGGTGAGCTACGCGGGCTTGGCAAGCGACAAGTACAATCAGCTCGCGCGCAAATACGCGCCGAAGGGCGCAGGCGCCGTGTTCACCTTCAGCCTGAAGGGCGGCTATGATTCCGGCGTCAGCCTGGTATCAAAGCTGCAGCTGTTCTCGCACCTCGCCAATGTCGGCGACACCCGCTCGCTGGTCATCCACCCGGCTTCGACGACGCACAGCCAGCTCGACGACGCCGCCAAGGTGAAGTCCGGCGCCGGCCCCGACGTGGTGCGGCTCTCGATCGGCATCGAAGACAAGGAAGATCTGATCGCGGACCTGGAGCAGGCGCTGGGGGCGTAGCTTTCCTGATCATTCCGGGGCGTTGCCTCGCCCCGGAATGACGGCCCAGTTAACAGTCGTTAACCATATCTGCCGCATACATCGTCCTTGGATCGCCCCTTTGATTCGGAGCCGACGATGCTGCGCTGGATGGTGCCTGCCCTTGCGGCCATGCTGACGGTCTCAGCCGCCGTTGCCGCCGATCTGCCGGCCACAGCGAGACGGCGCGCTGCCGCGCCGCCGCAGGACCCGCCACAGGTCTATGTCGAGACCGATCCGGATGCGCTGATCTCGCCGGCCTATGGCATCGGCAGCTACATCCGCAACCTGCCGGGCACGCCGCTGCTGCCAGGCTCCAACACCTTGCCGGGCTATTACGGCCGGCCCTGGAGCTACGATTATCAGGGCCCGTACTACGGCGGACCGCAGGTCGGCTATTTCTGGCGCCTGCCCTACGCCTGCGGCGTCTACGGCTATTGCTGACCTGATCAGCCGGCCTGACCGACCGGAACCGCGCGCGGCTGCGCCTGTGCAGATTGTCGCGAGGCCAGCCGCTCCACCTGCATCACCGCAAGCGCGAGCACCACGATCGCAACCGCTTGGTGCGAAAGCGCGAGATCGATCGGCACCTGGTTGAGCAGCGTGAGGATCCCGAGCACAGCCTGCAGGCTGACCGCGGCGAACAGCCAGAGCGCACCGCCGGCCGCCGTGCGCGAACGCACCGCATCGAACGCGTGCAGCGCCGCCAGCACGAACAGCGCATAGGCCGTCATGCGGTGCTCGAACTGCACGGTCAACACGTTGTCGAACATGTTGCGCCACCACGGCGTCTCGAACCATAGCCGCTCAGCCGATGGAATGAACGCGCCGTCGATCTGCGGCCAGGTGTTGTAGGCGCGCCCGGCGCGCAGGCCCGCGACCAGCGCACCGAAATAGATCTGCACGAAGGTCACGACGAGGAGCAGCACGCTTGTGAACCTCAGCCGCGCGGGAGCTGCGATCTGCGGCCGCTCTTTGAGCCGCCGCACCGTCCAGACGATGCCGGCGAAGATCAGCAGCGCCAGCATCAGATGCGTCGCGAGCCGATATTGCGAGACCTCGACCCGTTCCGTCAGGCCGGAGGCCACCATCCACCAGCCGACGGCGCCCTGGAGTCCGCCAAGCGCGAACAGCAGCCACAACCGCCGCTTCAACTCACCCGACAGGCCGCCGCGCCACAGGAAGAACAGGAACGGCAAGAGATAGGCCACGCCGATGAAACGGCCGAGAAAGCGGTGGCTCCATTCCCACCAATAGATCTCCTTGTACTCGGACAGGCTCATGCCCGCATTGAGCTCGCGATATTGCGGAATCTTCTTGTAGGCCTCGAACGCCTCGTTCCACGCCGTTTCTGTCAGCGGCGGAACACTGCCCGTGACCGGCTTCCACTCGACGATCGAAAGGCCGGACTCCGTCAGACGCGTGGCACCGCCGACCAGCACCATCACCGCGATCAGCGCGGCCACGGAAATCAGCCACCAGCGCACGGCGCGATGCGGGTTGGTCGGAGCGAAAATCGTCGTCATTTCAGGGGCAAAACCAAGCCTTGTTGCAAAGAGACTTGAACCGGACTGCGTGCCCCTTATAGTCCCCCGCTCCCGCAGCGCAAGTTACGCGAAGGCCGCAGCATTCCGCCATGACGATCCGCACCCGCAAGTTCCTCGGCGCCATCCTGCTCCTGGTGCTGGCCACCGTCTGGGCGCTGCTCGGCATGGCGCTGGCGCAGATGCCGTGGATAGCCGAATCCGGCTGGCGGCAGGCGATCTACTACGTGGTGGTCGGCATGGGCTGGGTGCTGCCGGCGATGCCGATCGTGAGCTGGATGCAGCGGCCGGACCGGGTCAAATCTAATTCGTAGCGCTGGCGGTCGGTTTCACCGGCGCGAAGGCAACACCGGAGACCAGCACGCGCAGC
Organism: Bradyrhizobium sp. Unk1; assembly: GCF_059512345.1. Classification (NCBI taxonomy): domain Bacteria; kingdom Pseudomonadati; phylum Pseudomonadota; class Alphaproteobacteria; order Hyphomicrobiales; family Nitrobacteraceae; genus Bradyrhizobium; species Bradyrhizobium sp. Unk1. The sequence goes on along the minus strand of NZ_JCAMOP010000007.1, from coordinate 63,054 downwards.
ATGCGCAGTGATTGTATCCGGCCGTCCCAGGAAATCCGCGGCAGCGCGCGCAGATTGGTGCGCCCCTCCGCATCCACGATGCCCGGGATGGTCGAGACGGCGCTGGCAAAGCCGGCCTCCTCCGCCATGACGACGTGGCTGCGCCGGAAAGACGAGCGATCGCCGAACGGAAAGGCCAGATGCCTGATCTCGCGGTCGAAGGCCGCTTCCGCGACCGCCTTGCCCATCGTCATCTCGCGCAACGCGGCGGCGTCCTTCATGTTGGCGAGAACGGGATAGTTCACGGTCGCGCTGCCGACCGTGACCAGCGGATCCGCCGCAAGCCTTGCCAGATCCTCCCAATCCATCGACGCTTCGCGCGAGAGCGCGGCGAGATCGACCCGGTAGCGCGTGCAGAGATCGGCGATCGCAGCCGACAAATCCGCCTGCGGCAACGAGCGCAGCCAGCTCTCGATGAACGAAAACAGCGCCCGCTTCTCGGCGTTGCCTGTGACGGTGAACCGCTGCTCCTTCTCGCCCATCATCAGGTTGATGCGGCTCTCGCGCGCGATCATCCGCTCGAGCCCGAGCCACCAGGCCTCTCCGACTCCATCGGGGAACGCGGTGGGCACATAGATCGTGAACGGCACGGCGTGGCGCGCCAGCACCGGATAGGCGAAGCTGATCAGGTCCTTGTTGGCGCCGTCGAAGGTGAGCGCCACGAAGCGCCGCTTCTCTGGCAGCGTCACCGCGCGGCGGCAGACATCGTCCATGCCGAGGAAGTCATACCCCCACCGCTTCAGCGCACCAATGGCGCGATCGAGAAATTGCGGGCTGATCTCGTTTTCACGCAGCGGCTGAAACGCGCCGCGCCGCCGCGGCCGCACGTGTTGAAAGCGCAGGATCGCGCCGGCGCCGCGGCTGCGCAGCACAGCCTGGCCGGTGAACCAGGCCAGCTCAAGCCGCAAACGCTCCAGCCATCTATCGTCGGATGCCAATATCCCACCTTCGCGTTCGCCTGATTGTCATTACTCTTTGTTGACATTTCTTTGCAAAGGTCGGCCACAGGCCGAACTACGCAAATTTTTCGTTTCTCGACAGGTTTCGTGAATGACCATGGCTGCGGCGATGCAAAGCCGGACGGCAGAATCGCCAGCGCGGTCGAAAGCGAACCGTATCGCGCATGTCGATATCGTCACCGATCTGGCCGAGGCCGAGACGGTCTGGCGCGCGTTCGAGGAGAGCGGCCACCTCTTCACGCCATACCAGCGCTTCGACCTGCTCAGCCCATGGCAACGGCTGGTCGGCAGCCATGAAGGCGCCAGCCCCCTCATCGTCATTGCCCGCGACGCCGAGCGCCAGCCGCTCCTGCTGCTGCCGCTCTCGCTGCGGCAAACCCACGGCGTGCGCACCGCCTGCTTCATGGGCGGCAAGCACACGACCTTCAACATGGGCCTGTGGAACGCCGAGTTCGCAGCCCAGGTCGCCATCGCCGATCTCGACGCGCTGCTTGCGCCGCTGCGCGAGCATGCCGACGTGCTCGCGCTGACGCAGCAGCCGCTGCGCTGGCACGACCAGCACAATCCGTTCGCGCAGCTGCCGCGGCAGAGTGCGATCAACGGCTGCCCTCTCCTGGCGATGGAGCCGGGCGGGGCGCCCGCATCGCGGATCAGCAACTCCTTCCGCCGCCGCCTCAAGAGCAAGGAAAAGAAGCTCCAGGCGCTTGCCGGCTATCGTTATCACCTCGCCACCACGGACGCGGACGTCACCCGCCTGCTCGACTGGTTCTTCCGCGTCAAGCCGGCGCGAATGGCCGAACAGAAACTGCCCAACGTCTTTGCCGAACCCGGCGTCGAAGCGTTCGTTCGCAGCGCGTGCCTGTCGGCGCGCGGCGAAGGCCGCGTCATCGACATCCATGCGCTCGAGTGCGACGAGGAGGTGATCGCGATCTTCGCCGGCGTCGCCGACGGCCAGCGCTTCTCGATGATGTTCAACACCTACACGATGTCCGAGCACGCCCGCTACAGCCCCGGGCTGATCCTGATGCGCTACATCATCGACCGCTACGCCGAACGCGGCTACCGCTCGCTCGATCTCGGCATCGGCTCGGACGATTACAAGCGGATGTTCTGCAAGGACGACGACGACATCTTCGACAGCTTCGTGCCCCTGACCGCGCGCGGAAAACTCGCGGCGATGGCGATGTCCTCGCTCAGCCACGGCAAACGGCTGGTGAAGCAGAACCAGATGTTGTTCGATCTGGCGCGGCGGCTGCGGCAGGCGTTCGGGTAGGCGTACCCTTCTGCGAATATCTAACCACTCGCGGAGCTGCCCCTTACCCTCCCCTGGAGGGGGAGGGTCGTTGCGCATGGAGCGCAGCGCAATGCGCAACGGGGTGGGGTGACGGTCCCTCCACAATCAGTAGTGCCCGTGAGGAGAGATCACCCCACCCCGTCTCGCCCCGCTGACGCGCCGCGAGCCGACCCTCCCCCTCCAGGGGAGGGTAAGAGGCGGCACCGATGTCGCCTTCAACTGAACGATAGACTGAGCCCGCGCCCTCGCCTACGCCGCCACGACCCGCGGCGTCTCCACCGCATTCGACGGCTGCACCGGCCTGCTCAGCATCGTCACCTCGCTGAAGCCGACCGCCCTCAACTGCTCGCACATCAGCGTGCGGGCATCCGCCGCCATCGAAGCATCGGGCACCACGACGGCGCGGGCATGCGCCGTGAGCAGTTCGGCCGGGAGGTCCGAGGCGCTGCCGGCGTCCACCAGCACGTGGTCGTAGGCGCGGAGCAGCGCATCGATCGCGAGCGTCACCCGCGGCGATTGCAGCAGGCTGCGGTCGAAGCCGGGACGGCCGGCCATGACCAGATGCAGCCGCGAGAGCTTGTCCCGGGTGATGATTTGCGCGAACGAGGCCTCACCCTGCATCAGCTCGGCGAGGCCGGGAGCCGAAGCATCGACGGACACCGCGGCTATGGTCGGCGAGGATGCGGCGAGATCGACCACAACGACGCGCGCATCGCGCGCCAGGTGCCGGGCCAGCGTCAGCGTCGACAGCGTGATGGCTTCGCCGGCCGCGGTGCCGAGCACCGTGACCTTCTTCGCCGCCGGTCCTGCAGCTCGCAGGCTGTCGGCGAGATGCTCGATCTCGGCGAATTCAGTGACGTCGGCATCGGCCGTCATCTCGGGCTGAAGCGGCGTAAGCTCTTCCACAACCGGATCGAGCATCGGTTCGGCCACCGGCTGGACCGCCAGCTGGACTACCGGCTGGACTACCGGCTCTTGGCGCACCGGCGCCTGCGCCGGCGTGAACACGGCCACCGCGCGCGGCGCGGTCTGGCGCAGCAGCTCGCCTGTGACGACGACGCCGGACGAGAGCAGCAGCGTCGCGATCGTCGCGATCAGCACGATCGGCAGCTTCTTCGGATAGGCCGGCGTATTCGAGACGATGGCGCGCGAGATGATGCGGCCTTCCGCCGGCGCCGTATCGATGCTCTCGCGGGTGCTGGCCTCGCGATACTTCCCAAGATACGTCTCGAGCAGGTCGCGCTGGGCCTTGGCTTCGCGCTCGAGCGCGCGGAGCTGGACGTCCTGACCGTTGGTCGAGGTCGCCTGCTTCTTGAGCTGATCGAGGCTCGCCGTCAGGCCGTCGACCCGGCCACTGGCGATCCGCGCATCGCTTTCGAACGAGCGAGAGATCTTGGCCGCTTCGTCGCGGATCTGGTTGTCGAGGTCGCCAAGCTGCGCCTTCAGCTCCTTGATCCGCGGGTGATTGCCGAGCAGCGTGGACGATTGTTCGGCGAGCTGCGCCCGCAGCGTCACCCGCTGCTCCGACAATCGCCGCATCAGCTCGGAGTTTACCACCTCGGACGCTTCGATCGGCTTGCCGCTCTGGAGCATCTCCTTGATCAGCCTTGCCCTGGATTCAGCATCCGCCTTCATCGAGCGTGCGTTGTTGAGCTGGGTATTGACCTCGCCCATCTGCTGGTTCGAGAGCGTGGTGTTGTTGGTGCCGACGAACAGCGACGACTTGGAACGGAAGTCCTCGACCTTGGCTTCGGCGTCGGAGACTTTCTTGCGCAGATTTTCGATTTCGCCCGAAAGCCACTGGCTGGCGCTGCGGGCCTGATCCTGGCGCGCATTCTGCTGGAGCACGAGATAGCCGTCGGCGATCGAATTGGCGACGCGCGCGGCAAGGTCCGGATCGGCGGACTGGAATTCGACCACGATCACGCGCGACTTGTCGACGGCGTAGGCCTGGAGCCGCTCGTAATAGGCATCCAGCACCCGCTCTTCCGGCGTCATCGAGAACGGATCGCGACCGATGCCGATCATGGCCGCGAGCGACTTCAGCGGCGAAATGCCTTGCAGCACCGGATCGAATTCGGGGCGTTCCGCGAGCTTGTTCTTTTTGATGATCTCGCGCGCGAGATCGCGCGACAGCACGAGCTGCACCTGGCTGGTCACCGCCTCGGGGTCGAGCGACTGCCGCTCTTCGGTGCTGCGGTCGCTGCTCGGCCGCAGGAACACGTTCTCGCGGCCGTCGATCAGGATGCGCGATTCCGATTTGAAACGCGGCGTCACCAGGTTGACGGCAGCGACGGAGGCGACCAGGGCCAGCACCGTCGGCACGATGATCCAGCCGCGCTTGCGGGCCAGCGCGCCGCCGAGCGCATGGAGATCGATGTCGCCGGATTCGACGGGTGCCTGCTTCGGAGCAGCGGATGCAGGCTTGGCTTCAACCTTGGGCGCGGCTTCGATGACCCTGGCTTCGCCCTTGAGCCTCGAAACAGCCCGCTCGACCACCGCCTTGTCCTTGCCGGCACGCCAGAACGCTAAACGCATCGAACACTCCCGCAGGGCAACGCTGCGACTCTACCTCAACCGGGGCGATTACACTCCATTAAGGTTGCCGCTGGGTTAATCGCCCCTGCCGCAACGAGCGCGCACGGCGCCGACACCGTTTGTTAACCACGAGGGCTCTTAATCCATCTCGATATTTCGAGAATTGTTCGAGCATTCGCCGTCGAGCGCTGGTTCTGATCATGCCCCCCTCTCCCGACCGGCCGCTCCGCATCCTGCACGCCGTGCGCGCTCCCGTGGGCGGCATCTTCCGCCACATCCTCGATCTCGCCAACGGTCAGGTCGATCGCGGTCATCACGTCGGGATTCTCGCCGACAGCCTCACCGGCGGCGAGCGCGCGGACAAGGCGCTGGCCGAGCTCGCGCCGCGGCTGAAGCTCGGCGTGCACCGGCTGGCGATCCGCCGTGAGCCGTCGCCTGACGATTTTCTGGTGTGGCTGCGGATGCGGCGCCTGATCGCCGCGCTCAAACCCGACGTCACGCACGGCCACGGCGCCAAGGCCGGCGCCTTCGTCCGCATGCGGCGGCGATCCAACGACACCATCCGCATCTACACCCCGCATGGCGGCTCGCTGCACTATCCGCTCAACACCTTCAAGGGCGAGTTTTACGCGCGGCTCGAACGCACGCTGATGGACGCGACGGACTTGTTCCTGTTCGAGAGCGCGTTTGCGCGCGACACCTATCAGCGCATCGTCGGCACGCCCAAGGGCGTGGTGCATTGCGTCTTCAATGGCGTGACGCCGGAAGAATTCGAGCCTGTTAGCATCGCCGACGATGCCACAGATCTCGCCTATGTCGGCGAGTTCAGGCACATCAAGGGCGCAGATTTGCTGGTCGATGCGGTGGCGCGCCTGCACGAGGGCGGCAAGAAGGTCACCCTTACGCTCGGCGGCGACGGCGAGGAGACGGCGGCGCTGAAGGCGCAGGTCGACAAGCTCGGCCTCTCCAGCGACATCCGCTTCATCGGTCACGTCAAAGCACGCTACGGATTCTCCAAGGGACGGCTTCTGGTCGTGCCCTCGCGCGGTGATTCCATGCCCTACGTCGTGATCGAGGCCGGCGCGGCCGGCATTCCCATGATCGCGGCCCGCGTCGGCGGCATCCCCGAAATCTTCGGGCATGACAGCCCGGCGCTGTTTGCGGCGAGCAACGCCGAGGCCATGGCGGAAGCGATCGCGGCCGCACTCGACGATCCGCAGGCGACCGCGCAGCGCGCATCCGCCCTGCGCGGGCGCATCTCCGCGCACTTCTCCCAGCAGGCGATGGTTGACGGCGTGCTCGCGGGTTATCGCGACGCATTTGCCAATCATTAACCATCCTTAAGACCGCTTTAGAGAATCTTCCGATTTGTCCGATAATCGACCTGCCAGGGGATGCTCGCCCGGGGCGCAACGCTGCGACCCGCGGGTTGTTTGGAATGGACGTGGACGCCCGTGGAACCGCTCAACGCACGCTCGATGCTCGACGCCGCCACAAGCGCCGCGGCGAAGCCGGCTGACCAACCCTTTGTGGAGCGCCGTCGCCGGCTCTCGCCCGCCGCGCTCGAAATCGTCAACCAGAAGGTCGCCCGCGCCTATTCGCCGATTGTGATCACCGGCTTCGTCCGCTTGGCCGATTTCGCGCTGCTGAGCCTCGTCGGCATCGTGCTCTATGTCGGCTATGTCATGCCGCTCGCCGGCTCCTTCAGCTGGGTTTATCCCGCGGAGATCATCGCCGTCGCGGTCGCCGCCGTGATCTGCTTCCAGGCCGCCGACATCTATCAGGTGCAGCTGTTCCGCGGTCAGATCCGGCAGATGACTCGGATGATCTCCTCCTGGTCGTTCGTCTTCCTGCTGTTCATCGGCGTATCCTTCTTCGCCAAGTTCGGCAGCGAAATGTCGCGGCTGTGGCTTGCCGCCTTCTACTTCCTCGGCCTCGCCGCGCTCATCTGCGAACGTCTGGTGCTGCGCTCGCTGGTGCGCGCCTGGGCACGCCAGGGCCGGCTCGACCGCCGCACCATCATCGTCGGCTCCGACAGCAACGGCGAGCAACTGGTCGAGGCGCTGAACGCCCAGGAGGATTCCGACATCCACGTGCTCGGCGTGTTCGACGACCGCAACGACAGTCGCGCGCTCGACACCTGCGCCGGCGCGCGCAAGCTCGGCAAGGTCGACGACATCGTCGAATTCGCCCGCCGCACCCGGGTCGATCTCGTGCTGTTCGCGCTGCCGATCTCGGCGGAGACGCGCATCCTGGAGATGCTGCAGAAGCTCTGGGTGCTGCCGGTCGACATCCGGCTCTCCGCGCACACCAACAAGCTGCGTTTCCGTCCCCGCTCCTATTCCTATCTCGGCGAGGTGCCGACGCTCGACGTGTTCGAGGCGCCGATCACCGACTGGGACCTGGTGATGAAGTGGCTGTTCGACCGCATCGTCGGCGGCCTTGCGCTGCTCGCAGCCCTGCCGGTGATGGGACTGGTGGCGTTGGCGGTGAAGCTCGACAGCCCCGGCCCGGCGCTGTTCCGTCAGAAACGCTTCGGCTTCAACAACGAGCGCATCGATGTCTACAAATTCCGCTCGATGTACCACCATCAGGCCGACCCGACCGCCTCCAAGGTCGTCACCAAGAACGATCCGCGCGTCACCCGCGTCGGCCGCTTCATCCGCAAGACCAGCCTCGACGAGCTGCCGCAGCTCTTCAACGTGGTGTTCTCGGGCAATCTGTCCCTGGTCGGCCCGCGTCCGCACGCGGTGCAGGGCAAGCTCCAGAGCCGCCTGTTCGACGAAGCCGTCGACGGCTATTTCGCGCGTCACCGCGTCAAGCCCGGCATCACCGGCTGGGCCCAGATCAACGGCTGGCGCGGCGAGATCGACAATGAAGAGAAGATCCAGAAGCGCGTCGAATTCGATCTCTACTATATCGAGAACTGGTCGGTGCTGTTCGACCTCGTCATTCTCCTGAAGACGCCGGTCTCGCTGCTGACCAAGAACGACAACGCGTATTGAGATGAGTTCCTCCGTCATGCCCCGGCTTGACCGGGGCATCCAGTACTCCGCAGCGCCAGCCGTCTTCTGCAACGCGCGCCGCGGAATACTGGATCGCCCGGTCAAGCCGGGCGATGACAGCGTGTTTGTGGCGTACAAGTTGCGTAAGCGTATGGGCATGTGATGGCGTATGCGGCGACAGCCGGTGGAGTGAAATTGGCCGCGCCGGCTGCGCCCGGCGTGCTGGCCATCCAGCGCGCGCTGGTGTGGCTGGTCGGCGCCTCCGGCGCCATCGTCTTCATCGAGCCGAGCCCCTACGAGATCGTGACGCTGCTGGCCGCCGTCACCTTCTTCGCGACCGGCCTGCGCCTGCGGCTCGTGCTGATGCCGCTGATCCTGATGCTGGTCCTGCTCAATGTCGGCTACACGATCAGCGCGGTCCCGCTGTACGAACAGTCCGAGGTGGCGAGCTGGATTGCGACCTCCTGGTACATGGCGGTCACCGTCGTGTTCTTCGCGATGGTCACCTCGGAAGACACCGCGGCCCGGCTCGACATGCTCCGCCGCGGCCTCGTGGTCGGCGCGATGGTCGCCTCGCTGTCGGCGGTCGCCGGCTACTTCCATCTGGTTCCCGGCGGAGACGATCTCCTCACCCTCTACGGGCGCGCGCGCGGCACGTTCAAGGACCCGAATGTGCTCGGCGCCTTCCTGATCCTGCCGGCGCTGTTCGCGCTCCAGAGCGTGGTCTCCGACAAGTTTGCCAAGGCGTTCCGCAACGTCATCGCCTTCGGCATCATGTCGCTGGCGATCCTGCTCGCCTTCTCCCGCGCCGCCTGGGGCGGACTGGTGCTGACCTCCGCCTTCATGCTGGCGCTGATGGTGCTGACCAGCCGCACCAACGCGCAGCGCTCGCGCATCGTCGTCATGGCGATCGTCGCCGCGGTGCTGGGCCTCGCGCTGATCGCGGTGCTGCTGTCATTCGATTCCACCGCCGAGATGTTCAAGCAGCGCGCGAGCTTCGACCAGAGCTATGACGAAGGCCGCTTCGGCCGGTTCGGCCGGCACATCCTCGGCGCGGAGATGGCGCTCGACCTGCCGTTCGGCATCGGCCCCCTGCAATTCCACCGCTTCTTCCCCGAGGACACCCACAACTCCTATCTCAACGCCTTCATGTCCGGCGGCTGGCTCTCCGGCGTCTGTTATCCCGCGCTGGTCTTCACCACGGTCATCATGGGTATCAGGCACATCTTCGTCCGTGTGCCCTGGCAGCGCGCTTATCTCGCGATCTTCTCCGCCTTCGTCGGCACCGTCGGCGAGAGTTTTGTAATCGACACCGACCACTGGCGGCATTTCTGGATGATGCTGGGCGCGATGTGGGGCATGATCGCAGCGGCCCAAATCTACAAGAAGCCTACCGACGAAGCTTCTTCAGTTTGAGATCCGGCCGCTTTTCCGGCGGCGTGTCGAGCAGTCCCTTCAGCGCCTCGGTTGCCGCGAGCACGCCCTTGTAGCCCTCGGTCGCGAAGCGCAGCAGCAGGCGCAGCTCTTCGTCGGAATAGGCGCCAAACACCTTCTCCATCGCCTGCTGCATCGGCACGTAGAGCTGGCCGATCTTCATCGCCGTCTCCGGCACGACGGAAATGAAGACCTTGCGGCGGTCTTTCTCGTCCCGTTCGCGGCGCACAAGCCCGGCCTTCTCGAGCCGGTCGACCACGCCGGTGATGGCGCCCGTCGTCAGCCCCGTGACCTCGGCGAGCCGGCCCGCGGTGACGCGGCCCTCGAGATAGAGGATGTCCATGCATTCGAGGTCGGAATTGGCAATTCCGGCAACGTTCGCAACCGTTTGGCCATAGAGCACGCCCTGCGCGGACGACCGCCGCATCGCCTCCTCGAGCTCCTGCAACAGCGCCGCGCGCGCCTTCGTCCTTGACAAGGTCGGCTCCTTATCTTACTCGATATATATCTTAGTTGCTAAGAGATTTAGCAATCGTAATTTTTCCTAGCACCACGGAAACGTCGGGAGCAAGCCATGTCCAACCGTCCCCGCAAGGCCCTCATCATCGGGGCCGGCATCGCCGGGCCCGTCACCGCGATCCTGCTGCGCCGCGCCGGCATCGAATCCGCGATCTACGAGGCCTGGCCTTATTCGAAAGGCATCGGCGGCGGCCTCCAGATCGCACCGAACGGCATGCATGTCATGGACGAGATCGGGCTCGCGAACGAGCTGATCAGCCGCGGCTCGATCGCCGAATCCTTCGATTTCTATTCGCAGAGCGGCGAACGGCTCGGCTCGATCAACCGCGACATGGCGCGGCGCTTCGGCCAGCCGGCCGTCAATGTCTGCCGCGCCACGCTGAACGAAATCCTGATCGACAAGGCCTGGTGCGCCTGCGTCTCGCTCTATTTCGAGAAGCGCCTGATCAAGATCGAGGACCGCGGCGACCAGCCGATCATCGCTTACTTCTCCGATGGCAGCACGGCCGAAGGCGACTTCCTGATCGGCGCCGACGGCGTGCACTCGGTCGTGCGCCGCCAGGTCGTGCCGGACGGTCCGCAACCGTTCGACACCGGACTGATCGGGTTCGGAGGCTTCGTGCCGCACGCCGTCCTCGATGGCAGGCCGATCGGCCGGCACGTCGAGACCACGTTCGGCAAGAGCGGCTTCTTCGGCTATGGCTATTGCAGCCCGGATCCGAACGACGGCGTGATGTGGTGGAGCACGCAGCCCGCGCACGGCATGGACGCGGCGATGTTCCGCGCGCTCGACCACGCGACGCTAAAGCAGCATCTGCGCGGCTTCCATCACGGCTGGCACGATCCGATCCCCGATATCATCGACGCGGCCGAGAACATCGTGGTCACCGACACGCTCGACGTCGCGACCTTGCCGACCTGGTCGCGCAAGCGCTCGCTGCTGATCGGCGATGCCGCGCATGCGACCAGTCCCCACGCGGGCCAGGGCGCTTCGCTCGCGCTCGAGGATGCGATGCGGCTCGCGCGGCTGATGCAGGAGGGCCAGGAGCTCGGCGCCACTTTCCAGGCCTTCGAGGCCGAGCGGCGTCCGCGCACCGAGAAGATCGTCGCAATGGCCCGCCGCAACGGCAACAGCAAGCGCGAATTCAGCGCCACCGGCGCCTGGGTCCGCAATCAGATGATGAAATGGCTGTTGCCGCTGGGATCGAAGAGCATGGAGTTCATGTACGCGTATGACGCGCGGGCGGCGTAGCGATAAACACTGTCATGCCCCGCGAAGGCGGGGCATCCAGTACGCCGCGACCTCTCACTCCATCACGGCTGTCTCTGGAATACTGGGTCGCCCGGTCAAGCCGGGCGACGACACCGTCATTTAACCGCGCAAGCGCGCCTAACTCTCCACTCCGAACGTCAGCCCAGCATTTTCGCGCAGCCGCTTGATCAGCTTGTGCTGCATCGCCGCGCCCGGTGTCCAGAATCCTGCCGGGACGTCTGTCACATCGCGCAGCATGCACATCGCGCATTCGGAAATCATCTTCGAGGTCGAGCCGTAGCCGGGATCGCGGTCGCCGGTGACGCCGGCGCGAACCATGCGGCCGTCGGGCGCGATCGCGACATAGAGCAGGTCGAAGCGGCCGTTCTCCCGCTCTTCCTTCGACGGCCCCTCGCCCGGCTTCGGCGCGTTCGGACCGGTCTTCTCGGCGTTGGCGGCCACCACGCGCTGCGCGTTGGCTTCGCCCTTCTCGCCGGGACCCGTCAGAACCATCTCGTCGTAGACGAAGTCCTGACCGTAGGGAAAGCCCATCAGCATGTTGGAGCGATGGACGTTGCGCGTGTTGATCAGTGCCATCATGAACGGCGCGGCCCAGGACTGCAGGTCCTCCTCGAGCAGCGACCTGTTGCCCTTCGGCTGCTTCGGGCCGGTGAAGCCCGGCGTCAACGCGAACGGATCGTTCAGGATCGCGATCAGGCTGATGTCCTTTGCGACCGCATCGAAGGTCGCCTTGGCGCTCGCCGCGGTGCCGCCCGAGAGCGTGCCGCGCATGTCGCGCACGCGGCCTTTCACACGCGAGGCCGGAGCGCCGAACGCGCGCTTGGCCTCTTCCTGCACGAAGAACGCACCGAGCTCGAACGGCACGGAATCGAAACCGCATGAGAACACGATACGCGCGCCGCTCTCTTTGGCGCCCGCCTCGTACTTGTCGATCATCTGCCGCATCCAGATCGGTTCGCCGCAAAGATCGAAATAATCGGTGCCGGTGGCGACGCAGGCCGCGAGCAGTTCCTCGCCATAGAGCTGATACGGGCCGACGGTGGTGATCACCGACATCGTCTGCTCCGCCATCGCCTTCAGCGAGGCCGCGTCCGACGCATCCGCGACAATCAGCGGCGTATTCCCGGGCGCGCCGATCGCATCGCGTACCGACTTGAGCTTGCCGAGGCTACGGCCTGCCATCGCCCATTTGAGCGTGTGGTCGCCCTTGTAATGCTGAGTCAGATATTCGGCGACGAGCTGGCCGGTGAAACCGGTCGCACCGTAGACGACGATGTCGAATTTTGCTGAGCTCATGGTCGACCTTTACTTCTTCGCGTAACTCACGCCCATGCCGGCGCGGACGTCGCTTTGAATCCCATAGGGCGGAATCGGATAGCGCAGGCCGTTCTTGGCCAGCGCCTTCATGCCCTCGATCGCCTTGGCGAGATGCGAGGGCTTCAAGGCCATCAGCATCTCCTCGTCCGGCACGCCGCCATAGCGCCGTTCGGCATAGCATGGCAAGGACAGGCTGGGTTCGCCGGTTTTCAGCGCCCGCCCCCAGGAATCCGCGCAGGCGGTCTCACCGACGACGCCCCATTCGAACTTCTTGTAGCCGGTATATTGCAGCCCGTTGATCAGGATGATCATCTGCCCCGGCGTTGCATAGACCAGGCAAATGTCGGGCGGATCGAGCCGCCCGCTCGCGAGCGGACTGACCGCAAGCGCCTGATACTGTCCGAACGGAACCACGTCCAGCGCCTCCTGGCGCTTGCGCGCGTCCTCGGCGGTGCCGTGCCAGACCCCGACATAGTTTTCGCCGGCGAGCCATTTTTCGTCCTGCGGCGCAAGCCCGATCACGGCGCGACACTGCGCGCCGACAAGATCGTCGGCGGTGATGCCGACCGTCCAGCCCAGACGTGCAGCCATGCTGACGATCTGGTCGGTGGTATGGACCGCGTTCGGCCGCCGGATTTTCGGGATCGCCTCCATGTCGGCGGTGCGCGGGAACAGCTTCATGCCGATCACAGTCGTCTTCAGCCGCAGCAGGCTGTTGAGATCGGCGACGAGGCCGGCAAGATCGATCCTGTCTGCGCTCTGCTGTTGCATGGCGTCCTCCCGACCGGCGATCGCGCGCCGGTACTCTGTTCTTGTTTTGCGGCTCTCGTTTTAGTCCTTGCCCGGTCCCGGAAGCAACTCGCCGGTCCGCCCCATGATGCGATAGGCCAAAAGGCCGATCCATTCGCGCACGGCGACGTCGGTCTTGCCGAGACCATCGGCCCCGTTGCGGGTGAAGGCGAAGAGCCCGTCGCGCCCGCCCATCCGCCAATCCACCGGATAGGCTTCGACGTCAAATCCGGCCTTGCGGAAGATCCCCATCGCGCGCGGCATGTGGAAGGCCGACGTGACCAGAAGCCAGCGTTCGCCCGGCTTCGGCGTCACCAGCTGCTTTGTGAAGATCGCGTTCTCCCAGGTGTTGCGGGAGTCGCGCTCGAGGATCAGGCGCTCCTTCGGTATGCCCAGGCTTTCCAGGATCGGCGCGGTGTAGTCGGCCTCCTTCGCCTCCGTCGCGACCAGGTTCGCCGAGCCGCCGGTGAAGACGATACGCGCGTTCGGATAGCGCCGCGCGAGGTCGGCCGGCGCCAGCATGCGATCGGCCGCGTGCGCAACCACGGGCGTGCGATGCGCCGCCGACAGATCGGTGTCGATCGAGCCGCCGAGCACGATGATGCCGTCGGGGGCGCCCCGCGACGGGTCCCACGCCGGGAAACGCGACTCCAGCGGATAGAGCAGAAGATTGCCGATCGGCGAGAACGCGACCAGCGCCAGCAGCACCAGCGTGGCCACGGCGAGCTTGCGGCCGACCGCAGCAAACCGCGTCGCCATCAGCAGCAGCGACAGGATTCCGAGCTCGATCAGGAGATTGATCGGCAGCAGAGCGATGCCGAGGGTCTTGGAAAGAACGAAATACAGGGGAGCCTCGCTGAAATGATCGTGCCGGGCTTGACCGGCCCGTCCATCTTCAGAAATCTTCTTGAAAGAGGATCGATCGCCCGGTCAAGCCCGGGCATAACAGGTTCTCATGACGAGTTCTGATGAACCCGATTGGACGCGGCCAATGACCCATCACCACCTGCATTCAAGCCCCGAGACCTGCCATTGGGGCTTCTTCGAAGCCGCGCTCAAACCCGTCCTCACCGTCAAAAGCGGCGATGAGGTGACGGTCGACACCATCAGCGGCGGGCCCGACATGCTGCCCGACCGCAACAAATTTCACATTCCGCCGGAGATGTTCGAGGTTCACGCCAAAAACGAGCGCATGCTGCCCGGTCACATCCTCACCGGCCCGATCGCGGTCGAGGGCGCCGAGCCCGGCGACGTGCTCGCGGTCGAGATCCTCGACGTCCAGCTCCGGCAGGATTGGGGCTGGAACATGATCAAGCCGCTGTCCGGCACGCTGCCCGACGATTTCCACGAGACGCGCATCCTGAACATCCCACTCGACCGGTCGCGGATGGTCGGCCGCATGCCCTGGGGCCTCGATCTGCCGCTCAAGCCGTTCTTCGGCGTGATGGGCGTCTCGCCGCCGCCGGCCTGGGGCCGCATCTCCTCGCTTGTGCCGCGCGCAATGGGCGGCAATCTCGACAACAAGGAGCTCGGGGCCGGTGCGACGCTCTTTTTGCCGGTGTTCGTCCCGGGCGCGATGTTCTCCTGCGGCGACGGCCATGGCGTGCAGGGCGACGGCGAGGTCTGCGTCACCGCGATCGAGACCGCGCTCCAGGGCCGCTTCCGCCTGACGTTGCGCAAGGACCTCAGGTTCGACTATCCCCGCGCCGAAACGGCGACGCATTACATGACCATGGCCATGGACCCCGACCTCGACCAGTGCGTGGTGCGCGCGCTGCGCGACATGATCGTGCTGCTCGGCGAGACGCGAAACCTGTCGCGCGAGGACGCCTACACGCTGTGCAGCCTGGCCGCCGACCTGCGGGTGACGCAGACCGTCAACGGCTGCAAAGGCATCCATTGCATGATCGAAAAGGCGATCGTGCACGGCTAGCCGCACCCGCCTGCCCGGCCTCGTCTCCGCTCCACCACCGCTCGGCATCCCGCGCGGCGCGCGGAGCTGCGCCTGATTTCCCTAGTGATTCCAATGAGCTAAAACACCGGTCTCGCCCGGATTTGACTCCCACCCCCGAACCTAAATAGAGTCTTAATCGTTACTTTTATGTACCCGAGTAAGAGGCTAGCGTTCGGGCCATGGCCACCGAAAAAGCCGAGACTGACCGCATTCCCGTAACCTTGGCGCTCTCGACCATCACCTATCTGGAAAAACTGGTGAGACAGGGCACCCACGGCACCAGCGTTCCCGGCGTCGCACGCACACTGATCGAGGAAGGCATCCGTCTCGCCATCAAGGACGGGCTTCTGTCGATTCGCGACAACGGCAGAACGTGAGCGCGCGCCGGACGTGAGGCGGACGGATCTCGAGAGGCGGATGGCCGACATCTGCAACCTGGGACCGTTACAATGCCTGTTCTCTCACCAACTTCTTCACCGACTGCTTCTTCACCGACCTGGACCAACGAACGAATTGAGCTTCTGAGGCAGCACTTCGAGGCCGGCCTCACCTGCAGCGAGATCGCTGCCGACATCGGCGTCAGCCGCAACGCGGTGATCGGCAAGCTGTCCCGGCTCAATCTCACGCGCGGCAGGACAAGCGACGAGCGCAAGCTCGAGCGGAGCCTCGCGCCGCGGCGCGGGACGAGAGCCGTACCGCGGCTGCAATATGAGATGCTCGCCACGATCTACGGTGACACCGACACACCTGTGGTCGCGGGTCCGATCGACGATACCAACCGCTGCTCGCTGCTGGAGCTCGCCGAGAATCGCTGCCGCTGGCCGATCTCGACGCCGGGCGCAGACGACTTCTGCTTCTGCGGCAATACCGCGCCCGACGGCCAGTCCTACTGCGTCGGCCACAGCCGCCTCGCCTACCGGCCGAACTCGCGCGCCCGTGTGATGCGCGGCTGAAGGAAAATCCCAAAACGAAAAACCTCCGGCGGGGCATCACCGGAGGTTTCTGGAGGCTTAGCATGAAGCTAAGAGCCGTGACTTTCGTAATCGGCTGAAAACAAGATAGCTGATCAACTCAGGTAAGTAAATAAGTTTGAGGGCGATCGATTCGCATAGCTCGTCTTCGTCGTTTGCAACGTGTTGCCGGATTTTCCGAAGGCCGCTTTCATGAAAAAGCCCCGGCGGTTTCCCGCCGGGGCTCTATCAGATCGGAACGGTCTTCAGCTTACCAGTTGCGCTGGGCGCGCAGCAGCAGGCTGTAGGTGTCCTGGTCCTTCAGCTCGTAGGTTGCCGCAGGCTTGGCAACCGACGCCAGCGCCGGGGTGGTGATCACGCCCGAGTACTTCTGGTCGAGGTGGCTGTAGACGAAGTCAGCCGAGAAGGTCAGGTTCTTGACCGGCGTCCAGCGGGTGATGACGCCGATCTGGCCGATGTTGAAGTCCGGGTTGCAGGTGCCGGTCAGCGAGGCGAACGCAGCGCTGCCGCAGATCAGGCCCTTCGCCGTGCCGCTGTAGTTGACCGCAGCCCACGCGCCGTAGAGCGCCGTATTCCAGTACGGGTTCCAGTTGTGGGTGTAGGCACCACGGAAACCGTAGGTCTTGGTCAGCTCGAGCTGGCCGTTGGGACCGAACACCGCGTCAGACACGCCGGCAAAGCCGATGCTCTGATACGCGCTGCCCGAACCGCCGAACATCGAGTAGCTGGTCGCCGCCAGCGACTGGAAGTTGTAGCGGCTCGCGCCGTCGGTATAGACGCCCGAGATGTTGATCACGTCGCCAGCACCGGTCGGGATGTTCTTGATCTGCAGAGCGAGCTGAACGGCCCAGCCCCACTTGTCTTCCGGATGACCGGTGACTTCGGACGCGCCGTAGTAGGCGACGTGGTTGTCGTGCGCAGCCACCGACGCCTGGAACAGGCCCCAGGCCTGGTCGACACGAACCATGCCGACGATGTCGGGCGACCTAGTGCCGCCGATATCGTTCGAGCCGTAAGCACCGCCGAGGACGCCGCTGGTGGACATGCCGGCGGTGTTCCAGATGTTGGTCGTGAAGAACTGGGTCTGGTCCTGCGCCGAAACGGTCGCGGTCACGCCCTGGCCGAAATCGGCCGTGTAGGTGAACTGGGCGACGCCGTTCACGGAGCCGCTGCCACCAACGAGCTGGTCGAAGTTGTTGCCGGGATAGTTGGTCCAGGGCGCGTCGAACTGCGACACGGACTTACCCATGGTGAAGCCGGCGAACTGGATGAACGCATAGTAGACGCCGAGCGTACCACCCGAGATCGTGCCCGAGCTTGCGTTGTTCGGCGCAGACACGCCCGTGCTTCCGAGTTGCGAGTAAACGGTCGCGCCTGTTGCCGAGCCGCTTCCCGTATAGTTATCGGTCGTCCAGGTGAACACCGCGTCAAAGTAAGTGCGAACCACCCCGTACTCAGTCGCGGTACGGGTATCGATGTTGAGGTCCTCGCGAGCGCGCGCCAAATAGTAGTTCGACAGGCGGTTGTTCGCGCCGGAAACACCGTTGTAGGCGGCGCTGTAGTTGCCGCCGGCATTGAGCGCGACTTCAGCACGCAGATAGCCGCCGAGCTTGATGCAGGTGTCGGTGCCCGGGATGTAGTAGAAGCCCGCGCCGTAGAGCGAGCAGATCTTGACGTACTCGACCGCCTTGGCCTTGACCGGAAGATCGGCCGCTTGTGCTCCGCCGACGGCGATCAGACCCGCCGCAGTGCCGAGCAAAAGGCTCTTCACCACTTTCATATAAAACCTCCAAGTTGCTCATTTTACGGAGACCGGACCGTGAGGCCCCCCAGATCCCCGTCTTTTCAAATCCGCTCGGCCGCTTCGCGCTTTTGGACACACCCGCATCGACGCGAGGGACGTGAGCGAACCACCTGCAACGGGACGATTGAGTACCCCCCACCGTCACGGGCCAATATGCCTGCGCCGTTCCGCTAATCAAAATAGTTTATTTAGTCAGCTTTGTTGTTTCACTAAACCTGTGCCCCGCGCGCAACACCGCGAGCGAGGGAATATGCTGAGCTGATCATCTTTGTAGTTTTAGTGACAAAATTACCCTGCTCTGCACTTGCGTCAGGGCAGACTTGCGTGGACTATGACCGTGCAAGACACCGGCCGGAAAAGAATCAGATCACGGGAGTGACGCTGTGTCAGCGACGAGGAAAGAAGGGGCGCGCCTCCGCTCCATCGGCAATCTCGATATCATCAGGCGTTTCACCTGGGAAATATCGTCGATCAACATGTATCTGGAGGAGTTGCGTCAGTTCTGGGCGAGAACGCTGGGCATCAGCGGTCCGCAATGGCTGATCCTGATGGCGATCTCCGACCTCGACAAGGACGACGGCGTGCCCGTCAACGTGGTCTCCAAGCTGCTCCACGTCGATCCGTCCTTCGTCACCACCCAGTCCAAGCTGCTGGAGAAGAAGGGCCTGCTGCGGCGGCGGCCCTCGCCGACCGATGCCCGCGTGGTCCGGCTGTCGCTGGTCGAGAAGACGCAGAAGCACATCGCAAGCCTCAACGAGCAATACAAGACGATCCGCGAATTCGTCTTCCAGGAATTCGACGAGAACGAACTGACCGAATTCACCGGCAAGCTCGCGACGCTGAAGACCCGGCTCGAAAAGGCCTGCGTCAGGATATCCCTCGACTACTAAAGCATGATCCGGACCCGAATGGCCGCGTTAGCGCAAAGTGCGAAGCGGTTTTCCGAAAAGATCATGCCCGAACGACAAACCTAAAGCGCGATGACGATTCATCCCAATCTCATCGCGCCTTAAGACAGCCGGCGGCGTTCAGATCCGCCGCCCCGTGGCGCCCAGTTGCGATTCCAGCCAGTCGAAGATGTATTCGTTGGCAAGGCTGGGATTGTCCGCGTGGGCCTGTGCCGCGCCGGTCTCCTGCGCGGTGAACACCTTCAGCACGATGTCGGAGCTGCCGAGTCGCGACTTCTGCACGATCTGGCGCGCCCGGTCGGCCTTGAGCCAGCCGTCCTCGCCGAGTGTGATCAGCACCGGACAGTCGACGCTCGAGGCCATCAGCGGCGCCGACGGCACCGGGACGATGCTGAGGTCGCTCATCGCGAAGCGGCTGGCGAAGAAGGATCGTTCGTGCAGGTCCCACAGACCGCCATCGCAGACGGCCGCGGCGAGCCTCGGCTCCTGCAACACCGCGCGCGCGACGAAGGAAGAGCCCCACCCGTCGGCCACGATGGCGACGCGATCGAAATCGACGTCGCCGCGCGTCTCCAGATAATCCATGACGCTGGCAATCGAGCTCTCGAGGTCGCGGCGCTGCAAGAGCGTGTCGGTATAGTCGTCGCGCTGGTCGCCGAGCAGGTCCAGCGCAAGCATCGACAATCCGCGTTCGCGCGCATGCGGCGCGAGCTTGAACAGGAATTCTTCCTTGCGGTGTCCGGGCTCGCCGATGCAGATCACGGTCGGAGTCCGCTTGCCGGCCGGCGACGCAGGCAGGAAATAGCCTTGCAAAACGTGTCCGTCATCGGCCCAGGGAATCGTGACGACCTCGCCAGCCGGACCGCGCGCAGTGAGGAAGCGGCGCGCACATTCCTGCATGGCGAGCACCGCGACCCAGCGACGCTCGTCGGCCTGGTCCAGCGGCATCGCGGCCGCGCCGTAGTAGTTCATCGCCCGCAGCCAGTTGCGCTGCGCGGTCGCCATGTGGCCTTCCGCGAACGCCGCCTCGGCTCGTTGCCGGTTGGCTTGCGCCAGCCGCTTCCACTCGCGGTGCCAGGACTGCTCGCCGCCCTGCTTGAGCTGCCGCGCGATCATCAGGCATTCTGCGATGGTGGCGCCGCCCTCCTGCGCCGCGGTGAGGAGCCGCGTGAATTCAGCGGAAATATCCTCTCTCTCCGGGCAGAGGATCCAGTCGTCGGAGAGGCATGCGGGTATCATCGGAGCTACGCTTTATGATGGCGTTACCCCTGATTGACTAAACTATTTTGGTTCACCAACCAAGCTGCCGTGCGCCGAATGAGACCCGTTTCACATCACCATCACTTGAACATTGCTTGAACGATGGAGCATGTCGCATGCGTGACATTCCAAATCGTCATAAGGCGTCGGAAATTGGCAAGAGGTGGCACGTAAAGTTACCAGCGTAACATGTAAATTACCTGCGTAATAATACGTCCGCACCTCTTGCCATGATGGTCGTCATACCTACATACGCGGACGTTCGTTGACAGTCTCAGCCAAACCGACTCAACCGAGCCGCCAGCCAACTTCCTGCGTAAAGCTTTCATAGAAGGCGCGGTCATAGGCCTGCTCGGGCGTTGCGCGCACGCGTTCGTCAAGGCGCTTTGCGTCTTCGCCCACAAGAATTCGCCACCGCTCCGCCTTGACCCCGTCGAGTATGATCTTCGCGGCCTGCGCAGCCGTCGTCGGCGCGTCCTCGAGGAAGCTGCGGGCGCGTTCGGCGAACGCAGCCTGGATGTCCTCGTCCGACATCTTGTCAGCATCCGGCACGCCGGCCGCGACCATGCGCTTGCGGGTCAGCGCGACCTCGTCGGCATTGAGCCGCTCCGACCCGTCGGCGCTCTGCACCTTGCGCGAATTGGAGACGATCGAGGTGCCGATATGGCCAGGCATCACCACCGAGCATTTGACATGCGGCGCGTGCAGGCGAAGGTCGTTGATCAGCGCTTCGGTAAATCCTTTCACCGCGAACTTGGCCGAGCTGTAGGCGGTGTGCGCCTGCCCCATGCCAATCGAGGCCCAGAAGCCGTTGACGCTCGCGGTGTTGACGATGTGGGCCTCGTCCGCCGCTACCAGCATCGGCAGGAAGGTCCGCACGCCGAGATAGACGCCGCCCCAGCAGATGTTGAAGGTACGTTCCCACTGCTCGCGCGTGTTGGTGAACAGGCTGCCGCCGCCACCGATGCCGGCATTGTTGAACAGGAGATGGATCCGATCGGTCTTCTGCTGCTCCGCGAGCTCATCGCGAAACCGCTTGAGATGGTCCTCGATCGAGACGTCGGCGACATGGGTCGTGACCCGCAGGCCCTGCGGCAGCTTCTCGACCTCGCACAGCCGTTTGGTCTCGGCCATCGCGGCCTCCGAGACGTCGCACATCGCGACATTGCAGCCCTCGGCGACGAGCTGCCGTGCGAGCTCGCGTCCCATCCCCGTGCCGCCGCCGGTGATGACGGCGATCTTTCCTGCAAAATCCTTCATGGGACTTCGGTCCCTCCCCTTGTCGGTATGTTTCTTCACAGCTAGCGCCGCGCATCGGGGCGCGCGCAAAATGTAGCAGCGCCGCATCCGCAGGTAAAAGCGGAACGGCGCTGCCATTCGACATCAGTAATTTCGGCTGGCGGACTATTCGGCCGCTTCGACGCGCGCCCCGTTCAACGCGCCGAGGGCCTCCAACGCCTTGCGGGTGGCGGCCTGCTGCGTCGGCGAGGCCTCCGGCATCGGTGCGCGCGGATAGGTCCTGGGCAAGCCCTGGAGCGTCTGGGCGTAACGCGTGCAGGCCGGCAGATTGTCGGCGATAACAGCGTTCCACAGCGTCAACAGCTTCTTGTGCAGCTCGAGCGCGCGCGGATGGTCGCCCGCCTTCACCGCATCCCACAGCGCGACGGAGGCATGCGGCGCCGCGGTCAGGATCGCGGCGATCGAGCCATGGGCCCCGAGCGTATAGGACGGATACATGAGGGCATCGACCGCGCTGTAGATCAGCTTGTCCGGCGCCATCATCATGAGATCCGCGAACAGCTTGAGATCGCCCGCGCTCTGCTTGACGCCGACCACCAGCGGCACCTCGGTCATGATCCGCACCAGCAGCGCCGGCGACAGATAGGACCACGGCACCACGTTGTAGATGATGATGGGCATGCCGGTCTCGTCCGCCATGGCGCGGAAGTGCGCGACCATCGCCTCGTCGTCGGGCTTGAACAGATAATGCACCGGCGTGACCTGGAGTGCGGCGACATTCATGTCGCGCACGAGCTTGCCGCGGCGGATCGCATCGCGCGTGGAGTCCACGATGATGCCGGCGATCACGGGAATGCGTCCCTTCACCGCCTCGACCGTCGCGGCCATCAGGTCGCGATACTCCTCGTGATCGAGCGTGTGTCCCTCGCCGGTCGAGCCGCCGGCCGCAACGCCATGCGCGCCGGCGCCGATCATCCAGTCGACCTGGGGCGCCACGAGCCCAAGGTCGATCTCGCCGTCCTTCCGGAACGGCGTCGTCATCGGCGGGATCACGCCGGTCGGTCGTGCCTTCATGGTCTGCCCTCGCGTTTCCTTTGGTTCTGTGGCGGTCCCGCTCTTTTGACGAGTATCCGCCCGCTTCCGACCCTATCGGCTGCGCAGGCCTTGTGAAGGGGCGGTTCGCGCGGCGCTGCCCCCACAATCGCTCATTACTGCGATCCTTCCGCGCCCCTTTTCCTTGGGGATTACCCGTATTTGCCCGGCTTCGGTTTAGGGGCAATTTTTTTACAATCCGAATCATCGAATGGAGATGGACGCTGGGTCGAGTCGGCCAGGCCAGCGTGTTGTTTGTGTCACAGGCTCTGGCACTCCGCTTGCATCCTCTTCGTGGTCTGAAACTACCGATGAGGTGACAGGAATGTTCGTGACCGTGGTTGCCGTGCTCTGCCGGCTGAGCGCAGCCAGCTCAGGCAGTTGCATCGAGGAAATCGTGACCGACAGCAACATGACGCCCGAGATGTCGATGATGCAGTGCGCGATCGGCGCACAGGCCCCGCTTGCCAAATGGATGGGCGAGCACCCGATCTATCACGCCAATTGGCGACTCGAGCGCTACAAATGCGTGCCGGGTCACTACGAGATCAAGGGCCACGCCTAAGGCCCCGCAAGACTACGGATGAGGAAACGCCCCGGAGGTAGCCTGGTCTCTCCGCGCGGGCACCGCTAGCGCCAGCCCCCATTGCGGCGGCATGCCCCAGTGACGACGATCACGCCTTCCCTTTAAGCCACTGCACGCAGAATGATCGCACGCGCCTGTCGCCCTTCCGGCGTCGGCATCAGCGCGAAATTGTGCGGCTGGTCACGGAGCAGATGCAGCTCGATCGGCACGCCCGCCGCCCTCGCTCGCTCCGCGAGATCGACGCTATCAGGGTAGAGAAGGTCGCGCGTGCCCGAGAAGATCGTCATCGGCGCGAGCGAACGGAAGGCGCCGTTGAGCGGGCTGACGAAGGGATGGCCGACATCGAGCTCGCCGGCATAGAGCCGCCCCGCCTCAAGTATCCCCGCAATGTCCTGGATCGGATCGCGCGCCGCGATCTCGACCTGCTCCGGGCGGCTGACCGAGGCATCGGCCGCGGGCGAGATCAGCATCAGCCGGCCCGGCTGCCGATGCCCGCGGTCGCGCAGCCACTGGCATGCGGCGAGCGCGAGGCCCGCGCCGGCGGAATTGCCGACCACCGTGACCTTTGCGGACCCGACATCCTCCAGCAGCATCCGCAACAGCTCGGCCGTCGCCGGCACGAGATCCTTGGCGGTGGCACGCGGTGCGAGCGGATAGATCGGCACCACGCAGACGACGCGCGCCTTGCGCGTCATCTGGCCGACGAAACGCCAATGCGCCGGCACGATCTCGTTGATGAAGCCACCGCCGTGCAGGAACATCACGTGGTTGCAGCCCTCATGGCCCGAAGATGGCGCCGTGTAATAGACCGGCCATCCGCCCATCTTGGTCAACGTCACCTCGACGCCGCGGCCCAGATTCGGCGGCTCGAACGAGACCGGCTGCACGGCGAGCTTCTGGACATGCGCCTGCACGGCCCCGGCGGACGCGAGCTGTTGCTTGTACGGAAGCTGCCGCAGGAGCAGGTTGAGGGCACGGCTTTGCAGGCTTGGCGCAGGATCGCGCCGGGCCGGGGCGCCGAAGACGCAACCGCCCGGACAGAACTGCAAGGCCGACACGATTCTGGCAACGCTCATGGCCACATCCCCATCTGGCTCTTTCGACACGGCGACAAAGAGGCTTGCCGACCCGCCGCCACTTGCGGATATAATGCGAGCATTCACTCGCTTTTCCTACTCGCATTCAGATCACAAGGCCGTGGCCCGCAAACCGCCGACAAAACCCCGGAAAAATGCCTTGCAGGCGCGATCCCGCGCCACCGTCGACGCGCTGGTCGAGGCGACTGCTCGCATTCTGGTCCGCGAAGGCTTTGAGAAAGCCAGCACCAACCGCATCGCCGAAATCGCCGGTGTCAGCGTCGGCTCGCTCTACCAGTATTTTCCCAGCAAGGAGGCGCTCGTCGCCGCCGTCATCGACCGTCACAACGAGGAGATCATGGGCATCGTCCGCGCCGCCCTCACCGAGGTCGCCGACCTGCCGATCGACAAAGCCGTGCGCCGCCTCGTCACCGTCGCGATCGAAGCCCACCGCATCGACCCCAAACTACATCGGGTGCTCGCCGAGCAGATCCCGCGCACCGGCCAGCTCAAGGACGTCGAAGCCTTCAACCGCGAGGTCCACACCCTCGTGCGCGCCTATCTCGAAAGCCGCCGCAACGAGATGCGCAAGATCGACCCGGGACTAGCCACCTTCATCTGCGTCAGCGCGATCGAGGCGGTCGCGCACAACACAGTGCTGAACCAGGCCGAGATGCTGTCGGAGAAGACGGTGAGGACGCTGGTGGATGAGACGACGCGGATGGTGGTGGGGTATCTGAGGTAGTTTGCGAAAACGTCGCCCGTGAGCCCATGGCCATGAGTTTTCCATTTTTGATGGCGATCAATTCAGCTTTCCCTATTGAGGACAAAACATATGCCCAAGGAAAATTGCCTGATAGTCCATGCCGCCGGAAGACAGCTCGACCTACTGCGCGGAGAGGCTTCCCGCATTGCTAAGGGGAACAAGGTCGACTGGTGGATCGATCGTGCCGACGTCGGCACACTTTTTTGCTTTGAAGACGCAAATGCTACAGATGCCTTCGCTCGCACCTGCGACAACCTAGGAGTCCGATACCAAGACGGCTAGCTCAAAAACCCCGCCGACTTTGTGAGCCGGCGGGGTTGAGTGAATACCTACGAAAACCGGCCCATCGCCAAACGCGCGTCGGACGGTGGGGCCGTTCCGGGTGGATGGCGAGACCTTGAGGAGGTCCAGATTCGCCACAGACCGATTTTTCAATCTCTCCCCTGGAGAGTCGTTCCTCAAACGCCGTGATGCCAATATTTTTGTGATCTGGCGCAAAAGGAAGGCCCCAGCCAATGGGGAAGACTGGGGCCTTTACAGGCCTTGCGATGGATCACACGCAAGACCGATCGCTGGATAGCTGCAGGAGCGCTCGCTCCTCCTGCGAAACCAATCTCGGACCCAAGTTGGCTGCAACTCCAGATGAGTCGCGAGTTTCGCCAGCATTCCAGCAGCCAAATAGGGGCTAGAGTGTGTCCGAAGTTGGAGTGGACGCGGGCGAAACCAACGCGCTGAAGCCGCTATCCAACTCGAGTGTTTCGCAAATTATCGATTCTTCGAAGGTCGAACCCGCGGCGAGCGACTAGGGCGCGTGGGTGAAGATATCCACGCGTCGATTTCGTCTGGCTCTACTCGCCACGAAGGTGAGACGCCATCGGCTGTCCGGGCTGTGACACGGTATCGGCGCTTATGCAGCTTGGCTGCCACATCCTTCGCGCCATCTTCGTCTCGACATTCAATAGAGAAATTACCGTAACAAACAACCCAGCGCCTTCGACGTACTTTTCGTTTAGATCGCGCTGAACGCTCCATCTAAGGGACCCCGCGAGTCCCCAAGCCCGTCCCAGTATCAAGACTCCATTCTTACCAAACCGTTTAAAGCTGTCCGCGACCTCTAGCGGACTACCTACCCATCCTAGCACCCCCCGACGCAAGACATGAGGTCTGGTGAACTTCATCTTCAGCAAGATGTCATTCAATCACCTCGTCTGCGCGGCTCAGAACGGACGTTGGAAGCACCAGGCCGAGCGCCTTCGCAACCGGGAGGTTGACTACCGTGAAACTCGCGCGGCGCGGACGCTACTTGCTTGCCGCCAGGACAGGTTACACATCATAGCGCGGGGAGAAGGCAACTCCGCTCCGGACGTCGCGCCTCCCAAGTCCCTGCGACGCAATGCATTGAAGCAGCTGTCGTGAATATTCCCCCGTCCCACAGGCTTACATGGTGACATCATGCTCCTGTTTTGCCCGACGCGTTAAATCGCTTCGGAAAAACGTCATTCCACCAATGGCTTCGCTCCCGCTACCGGTCGTCGCGCATGCGTCGCGCAGCGGGAGCAGGCTCCACGCCCCCGGTCGATCCACCCGATGATTTGGAAAAAATGGTCGGAGCGAGAGGATTTGAACCTCCGACCCCTAGTCTCCCAGTTATAAACGACCTGATTTATAGCCATTCCTGACGTTGGATGGCGCGCAACAAATCACTGTAAATCAAACGTAATCCAACCAATGACCCCTTGCCTTTTCCGAGCCAATAGCCAGACTGCTGGCTACATACTGGCTATAAATTTGGTGGGGCATGGCAACGATCAGGATTTCGACCGATAGCGTAGCGGCGCTGATGAAGTCTGCGGTTCCCAACAAGACGACCTACTATTTCGACAACGATCTTGCGGGCTTCGGTCTCTACCGCACCACCACGGGCACCGGCACCTACTTCGCCGAATTCCGCCCCGTAGCCGGCGGCAGCAAGAAGCGATTGAAGTTGGGCCGGGTCGGCACCCTGAAGACCAATGAGGCCCGCGAGGCGGCCCGCAAGGCGATCGCGAACGCCGCATTGGGGAAAGACCTTGCCCAAAATCGGAGCGACGAGCGGGCCAGCCTAACGGTTGAGGAATTGGTCTCGAAATACATCGAGGAATACGTCGCCGAGCACAAAAAAGCGTCCACCGCGGGCCTTTACCGCATGCTCCTAAAGAAGCACGTCAAGCCTCGGATCGGCTCGACTAAGGCAGTGGTGCTGACCCGAGTTGATGTACAACGCGCGCACGCTCTGATGACGCGCGAGGCCCGCATATCCGCTAACCGGGCAATCAAGCTGGTGTCTGCGGCGTACGGTTGGGGATCGCGGCATGGCCACGTGCCGGAAGGTACGAACCCTGCCTCCGGCGCGAAGCTGAACGAAGAGGAAGGCCGCGAGCGCTATTTAACGACCGCCGAGCTACTGGCGATTGGCAACGCCATGATAGAGGCGGAGACCGTTGGCCTGCCTGTTGAGGCCGGTGACGCCAAGCACGCGCCTGTCGGGCAGCTTGTGAAAATGTCGCCCTACGCCACCGCCGCAATCCGGATTCTTATGCTGACCGGCGCGCGCTTGCGGGAGATCCTGCACTTGCGCTGGGATGAAGCTGATCTGGATCGCGGTGTGTTGCGGTTGCCCGACTCGAAGACTGGCAGAAAGACGATCTATCTACCGGCTGCGGCAATCGACATCATCAAGGGCCTGACCAAGCTGGGTGCTTTCGTCATCGCTGGAGAATCGGCCGGTACCAAGAATGAGAAACCGCGCGCGGACCTGAAGCGCCCATGGGCAGCCATTTGCAAGCGGGCTGGCGTGACCGGTGTCAGGATCCACGATCTGCGGCACAGTTTTGCCAGCGTCGGGATCGGTGACCAGATGGGCCTCCCGGTGATCGGCACCCTGCTCGGTCACGCCGATCCGAGTACGACAAACCGATACGCTCACCTGGCCGACGAGGCAGCCCGCCGCGCGGTTGAGGCCATCGGCGGTAAGATCGCCGCTGCGCTGAGTGGAAAATAGCCCGAGGAACCTAAACCAGCCCGCAAGATTTGATTCCTGCCGGGCGGGAACTGCACGGAGAACCCCATGCGAAAAATCCGCCGCCGCTTCGAACAAATTCAATCTGCTGAAGAACGTCTGGTTGAGCAAGCCGCGGAACTGCGGGAGCGGGCTAAGGCGATGCCTCCGGGGGTCGAGAAAGATGCCCTTCTCCGGCGCGCCCGGCAGGCTGAGACTGGCGCTCACGTCAGAGAATGGTCGCGGGGGTTACAGCCGCCCACCGCGCTCGAGCCCGGCCAAACGGAAAAACGAGGCCCGGGGGGCGGTGCTTCCGGTCAGCGTTAGACGGCTACGGAAGAATCCTGCCGAGCGACCTTACTCGTCCATCTCGCGGAGCTTGCGGTCTATCCATTCACCCGCGCGGCGCCAAGCACGAGGCGGCGCTTTGCTATACGGCCGCGCGGCGGGCTCGGCAGTCGGCGGTCAATGAAGAGGCTCGCCACCACAATGGGTTCGGTATCGCCGAGTCTGACGCGCTCCTTAACGAGATCACTCATCACGGCGCGCATCCGCGAGATTTCCTGCGCCATAAAGGTGCAGTCATCATCCCGATTGATCTGCTCATGCATGACGGCTTCGGCCTCGCGCATGCTGACGCGCAACGCCCTCCGCAATTTTCTCCGCGCCTGCGGCATCGCGCGAACCTGATACCCCGTCCGCCGTGGCTTGGAGCCGATGCCGTGGCGTCCACGGAGAACGTTGCGGCGGAGTGCAGCCGATGGCCCGCTCCAACCAAGCTGAGCAATCCTCACCTCAGACTAGCGCCTTCTTCGGAGGGCGCTTTTTTAGAAAGGAATATCATCGTCGATCTGCTTTGGCGGCTTCGGCTTATCCTTGCCTTTCTCGACCAGCTCTTTCAACGTCTCCAAATCCTCGGCCTTGAGGGACTTCGCGTACTTGTCCAATAGCTTTGAATAAAACGAATGGACATCCGAGTCGTCGATGATCCAGCCCACCTGACTGTTCTGCGCCGGAATTTGAATAAGACGCTCCACTTGCTCGGGAGTGAATTGGTCAAACGCATCCAGCTTCGCGATGATGGGGTGCGTAGAGGCGAAGCTTCCGCTATTACTCAGGCTCGTAATAGCAAGATCGCTCTCGATCTGACTGGCGATCTTGATGGTGGGAAAACACTCTTTGAAGAAGTCCGAGATTTTGGAATAGTAGCGCAGCTCTGAGTTCTTCTTTGACAGCCACTCATGGCGCAGGAATTCATTGAAAATGCCCTCAGATAGCTGAGAGCGGTAGTCCTTGTCCTCCGAGACAAGATGGAGATCTGTTCCCTCTTTGACGGTCGCCAGCAAGGTCTCCCAGTTCATCGCGTCGCCGACACTCTCATCCTTACCGGGCGGATTGCCCAGGCGTGTGCGCATGAGCGCGCTAAGGTAGTGCTCCTGGACGAATGCCGGCTTAGTCGCCTTTTTGAATAGACCGGTGACAATCTCGTCGGCGGCCAGGGACATCTTTTTGGCATCCGTCGTGATCTTGCTGACTAGGTCCGCATGCAGCTTATCGGCTTTCTTCAGGAGCTCCCGTATCTCGGCATATTCACCGTAGTCCTTGGAGAAGGATGGGAATGAAGCATTGAATTTTGCCTCCCGGAGCTTTTTCATGGCGTCGACGATCTTGGCGCCACGATTGCGCCAGAACTCGTTTTCCACCTGCTTGGGGACGATAAGCTCGATGTCCTTACTCTCCACGAGAGCGACGAGCTTCTTCAGTTCTTCTATGTCCTCACTCGTGAGGTGGTAAAAGGATAGGAGGACATTGGTATCGATGAATAGCGTGATCATGCGCCGACTCCCCAGCCGGCGATTGAACGGTACTACCTCAGGTTTTTCAAGCCCTGTAAGCGTCCGCTGGGCAGACTCGGTGTCACTGAAAAATCTGAGGCGGAACTATTCCCTGCCAAACCACGCCGGGATGCACTGCGGGTCCGACGTGACATTCGCAGTCCACAGCTTTGGACAAATCGGATACCGTCTTTTGATCATGCTTCGAAAGCCAGGTATGCAGGCCCTCCTTTATCCAATGCTCCGGCGGTACGATCTTGGATGCCACATCAATTGCGCGACCCGACAACATCACCGGTCCTAAATAGTCGACCAACTCTGTGGCATCCGACGCCGGGACATCCTATCAATCGATCTCCTCGCCCCTGTAGGTAACACGACCGACCCTTTGCCGCGCGATCTCCGCACCGGAGTCGTCAACCACAATCACAACCGTGCCCACACCAGGGTCATAGTCGGGATCGCTGGCGATATCCTCAGCGACACGGGCGCCGTATTGGACCGCCAGTTCAGCAGAGCCAAATAGCTCTCCCACCTCGTCCGCCTGCGTCTCGCCGTTGTGGAAGATTGGGAAGTAGTAACGTTGCAAAGCCGCAGCCCTCCGTTCTTTAGCCGCGATCATGTGCTCGTTTCGGGAGGTTAGCACCTGTCCAAAACGACAGGGTCCGCAGACATTGGCGCTAGCAAACGGGCTCGAAGTCATCCACCTCAGCACCCTGCTCCGCCGTCGCGCGCTCTCAGCGGCTTGCCGGCCTTACAGGCCAACGATGCACCGCGCGCTCCGCCTGCCATGCGGTCCAATCAATCGGTGTCGGCTCAATCCTCTTGCCAAGGTTGATCTTCCGGCCACACATGCGCGACGCGTTGCGTCACGCCGCCTGAAGCCTGCCCCTTGAAACTCCTCACGCGATGGCGTCCCGCATGTTAAGGCGCGCGGTTACATCGCCGTCGCGCCGCGTCGCATAAGTGCGCGGCTTGCGCGGCACGCGCCATGTTGTTAGACCGCGCCCTCAACGTTGAAGGAGCGCCGTTTTTGGCTAAAAAGAAAAAAGTAATTCGCCGCGAGTGGACTGTTGCGGATATCAAGGAACTTAAGGCGCACTCCAAGGCTCGGACGCCGGTCGTCAAAATCGCCAAGATGACCAAACGAACCGAGGGCGCGCTGCGTCAGAAGGCCATCGTGTTGGGTATCGGCCTCGGGCACCAGCGGTAAATTGACGCTGGCTTCGTCGAGGGAGCCACCAAATTTCGATATTGTTTTAACGATCGCATCTGCGCCGGTCAGGTGCAGACTGCTGCATCCGTCAAGGCAGCCGGAGCTTTCGCGGCCTTGGGGTTAGGGCTCGCCTTCGCCAGCCCCGGCGAGCCCCACCTCAGTCAGTGAAGCTGACGTGCGGAAACGTTTTCCAGAGTGTGACATTGCTGACATTGCGCCCCGGCGCCGTCGCTGTAGGCTTTATGTCGCCGGGGCTGGACTCCATATTTCACGTTTTCATTTTAACCCGGCCGGCCGCAGTGAAAAACCGCTGCGGCCTTTTCGCGTCAACGAATGCTAGGCGAACAGAACCAAACAACAAGCTTATCCCCTACGCCCCACTTGCATGCTAGCGCCTTCGGCTAGGCTCAGCCAATCCGCCGCCAGGCTCAGCCAGGCTTCCTTGTCCGGCTGTCTCATTGCTCTATCGGCCAAACGGCGGCATTCCTCAGCTTCGGTTCGATAGCGGTCGGCTTCTTCCTCGCTCATCATTCTGACTCCCCAGCGAACCAACGCAGGATGGCCAAGAGGAAATTCGACGATAGACTATCGACGAATTGAAGCCGTCGCATCGCGGTCTGGCAGGCTCACCCGACGCGTAGATTTTCCGCCGAGTCCTTTCCGCGATTATTCACGACGTCGAAGCTAACCTTCGCCCCCTCTGCCAGCGAAGTAAAACCAGCCTTCTCAACTGCGGAGATGTGGACAAACACATCCTTGCCGCCGTTGTCCGGTTGAATAAATCCATAACCCTTTGTCGGGTTGAACCACTTTACTGTCCCCATAGCCACTTTGAATTCTCCATTTTCCAAAAAGCAAAACTAGTGCCCGAATTTCGACGAAAGAAAGGCTGGCCGCAACCCGCGCCTTCACACGGGGGCGGCGGCAGTCGACGAATTCGTCTTCAGGCTCCTCCTCAGCAATTCCGCCCTGAACTCCAGCACGACCCCAACTGGCTCGCGGTCACAGCCGATCAATGACCGCGGCTCGCGATCTAGTGGACAGGCGGCGAACTTGCTGCGGCCCAACGCTGTGGCAATGGCTACCTTTATGTCGAGCAACGCGCACGGATCGTGCGGGCCGCGCTGCAGGTCGAAGCCGCGCTTAAATAACTCGACAGCTTCGGGACTGATGTGAGTGGAATGGCGGCGCTTGTTTCGCTTCAATCGTGCCGGCATCGGTGCGGCTCAGCATTCCACACGACGCACACGATCCTCGGATGTGCAGCGAGCTACTTCCTTGACGGTGGCGCACGGCTCACACACTGGCGCCTTCTGCTTTTGGTAAAACGCAAGCCCGGCGCTGACCCTCCAGTAGACTTGCTCATCAACCATGAATGCCCTGGTCGTGGGTTCATGACACCGAGTGCAGCAGCCTGCCTTGAGATAGAATGCGGTCATGGCGTTACGGATATCCATCCCCCGGCAAGTTGCACCACCCGCCCAGCCGTAACGCGAGAACCTATCCACCGCTTCCTCAGGATCAACCGATCCATATGGGTCGGTTCGCGGTTCGCCCAACTGTTTCATATGGGTCCGTTGTTAGAGGAAGTACGCAACGCAACGCGCACGTGTGTGAATGGGCTCATATTGGCCGGCGGCCGTTCACCGTAGAATTCCGGCAATCCGATAGAGGGCGATGCGATGCCCAAAGAACCTACGAAGCGGATTCCCGACTGGCTTGAAGTCGATCTGGTTTTGATCGCCGCGTCGCTGGCGGTCATCGTTGTTGCGTTCTGGATTGCTCCTTGAACGGGTTGTGCCCAACTTCTGGGTTCGAATGATCATCATTCGCCGTGCATACTCGACGGATGGAAAGGAAATCATTGCTTGAAGTCGAGGTGATCCAATTGAAGCCGACGTTGTGGGAGTGGCGAGTTTACAACGGCGACACGCCAGTGAAGGCGGGCTTTGCGGGCTCGCGCGAAACAGCCCAGATTGATGGGAATAGCGCTCTGTTCCGCCTACTCGCCGCCAGCTAGCGCATCACGCCTCCTCACCTATCCACCGCTTCCACAGGGTCCAGGGGCGCCGGCCCACTGAAACAAATCTGTCATATTTCGCTTGGCTAATCTGGCGCGCGCGAGTACAGCCTTCCATACAACCCGGGGGGTAGTTGTAATGCTTGCGTACCTGCTAATGATCGCCATTGGGTCAACCAACGTTGTCGTCCCGAACATCGCCACGCTAGACGACTGCGAGAAGCTCGCGGATCGTATGAAGTCAGCTGCGTCCCTCCCGACGCCTGCTCACCGCTGCCTCGATTACAGGTCGGCCGCCCCTGCTCGACCTGAGCCGCCGTTACCTTGGGAGCCAGGCCAGCCTGTGCGTTAGGCCTGTGTGGCTACTTCGCCTTCTGGTCCTCAGCTGAACAACGAAAGGGCCGCCGCTATGTCGGCTGTCTGCGACAGGGCCCGTCGTACAGCAGCGCTAGCACCCTTCACCGCCCCGTCCCTCAACGCCATCAGAAACTCCTTCCCGACTTAGCGCGCTTCACCGCAGAGACCACCTTCGCCGGCAACGCTGTGCCAACGCGGCCTTGATAAGGCCTACAGTCTTCTCGCTGGCGTCGCCCTGGATGACCACGGTGCTGCCCGCGTGAACCGTAGTGCCAGCGCCCATCCCGCCATTGCGCGGCGCATCGTTACCTGAGATCCGCGAGGGATGTTCAGCAACTCGGGGCCATTCTCGCCGACCAACGACATGCCGCCCGGTGCGAAATTGGTGCCGCTGTTAAATGCGTTAACCACCGGAGCCCCGCCCACCGGCGTCGACCCAATAGCCCACCAATAGAGCCGTTGGCGTTGACTGCGTCGAAGCCACCGAACAGCAGTCCGAACAACCCGCCCCCGCCGCCAGACGCGGTTGACCAAAGTTGATCCGCGGCCATTTGCGCCAGTTTGTCGTCGATCTTACCCAGCGGGTTGAGGCCCGCAGACTTGAGTGCGTCCATGGTACGCGCCATTGCGGATTCCGCGATGTCGCCGGCTTGGTTCATGTCGGTTTGAAATTGGTCTAGCTTCGCGCCGAGCTGAACGACGAGATCGTTTGACAGTTTGGCTCCTCAGCATGCGAGACTAGGGAATCTAAGGATTAGGACGGCGATCAGGTCTATCCGGCCACTGAAACTGGTGTCCGCATTTACCCTACCGCTCAAGCTTAATTTCGGGCTTCGATTGCGCCGCTCGGCTTCCCAGTTACGCTGTCATCACCGGACGAGTTGCCCCTGTCCGGGTTAAGCATGGCGAAGTCGGCGCGTCATCATACTCGGCGCGTCGGCTTCGTTCTTTCCAACGGAGACCTAAGTGTGGCCCTACGGAATCGCGGCGCTGTGCGTCGTACTCTTGATCGTCGGAGCGGTCACCCTCATTTTTCTCAGCTTCGATTTTCCGGACGAGCCTAAGGCCTAAGTTTAGCAGTGAGACGCGCCTACGACCCGTGTCGCACAGGCTATAAAGCCTGTTCCGCCTTGAACCCAAAACCGCCGCTCGACTCGCTGATGCTCTTGATGCTTCCTGCTCGGTCGCCGTTGCGAGCTGACGCTTAAGCTTGATTGGTAGCTGACCGGGAAATCCTCTTTGGTCAATTTGTCTCCAAACGATCCTCTAACGTAATTCCGTCGCGCAACACAACGAGCCTTGACGATTCGATGATCTCGTGAAGTAAATGAACGTTTCGAGGTCCAAAATGATCTGCGAGATTGTTGCTGTCCTCTCGCCGTCTTGGCTGTCGGGCTGCTGATTGCAAACCACACGGTACGACGACGAGACATTTTGCGCCGCGTCCGGCGGCGCTAAGTTTTCACCATGACCCCGCCAAACAGACGCAGCCTGCCGAACTTACTGGATCTCACACTCGTCAAAAACGAGCTGGTGAAAGGGCAACGGATCATCTTGAACGCAGCGGCGGGTCCCAGAATGGCCGGCCGACATGGCGTTGTTCGGGGATCTGGCGGAACGCGCCACCGCGTTCGCGTTTTGCTTGACGGGTCTAAGAATGAAATGACCTTACACTCCCGTTTTCTCGATCTGGAGAACGAGCCAGGCGTGAACCCTGAAAGTCACTGATTTTGATACGAGCCGGGGTTGGAGTTTTTTGTGTTCAGTTTGTTGATTTGATACACGATCCTCTGAAACGGGCGCAGACCGAAGCTGTTCCTATCAAGCTTTCGAGGGTGGAGATCCACCAACCTTTAGCGCTGGTGGCCTAATCCGATACCAAGTGACTGTGCTTTTTGGCGCAACGAACCTTCCGTCCGCTTCGTCAACTTAGCGATCTTCACTACCGGCGTTTTTGCCTTCGAGTGAGCGCGTAGCTCTTTGATATCCTCTTTGGTGTATTCGCGACGTGCACGCTTCTTTGTAGTCTTCTTAGCCACATGGTGCTCCTTCAGTGAAGCGCCCTTCTACCAGCGTGCTACGATTTGGCAATGCTCAACGTTCAACCTCCGGCAAGCAGCTGCTTGAATGAAGCGAATGCCAAGCGCAGCGCAGAGAAATTCCGCAAGACATCAGTCAACGGCCACATGCACGCGTACAGATGCATGTTCTGACCTTTTGGCTGAGGCAGCAGAGGCGCGTGGTACACTAAGTGCATTGCGGCACTATTTGCACAAGGCACACGGTCAGTGATGCAGTGGCGTTGGACAGAGAGGTTCGCTTTGCCGATGTGATTGCAGCTATGGCCTGAAACGCAATACACGACGCTGGGCTCGCACGGCCACCGCAAGAAGCGCGCCGATGGAACTTTTTGCGGCTACGCGGGTTTACTCCTGTTAAACTCCGTAAACACCGACCCCCCGAGGAAACCTTTGGACAGCCGGAAATATTTCGAAGACTCTCAGTCGGCTGAGGGCCGATACCGTATGCTCGTTGAGGCGGTGACGGATTATGCAATCTATATGCTGGATACGGCAGGTATCGTTTCCAGCTGGAATCCCGGTGCGCGGCGCTTCAAGGGCTATGAAGAATCCGAGATCATCGGCGAGCATTTTTCCCGCTTCTACACTGAAGAGGACCGCGCTACGGAGCTACCACGGCGCGCGCTTGAAACAGCCGAGCGCGATGGCAAATTCGAGAGCGAAGGCTGGCGTGTGCGTAAAGACGGCAGCCGGTTCTGGGCCTATGTCATCATCGATCCCATTCGCGACAATGACGGCAGGCTGGTTGGCTTTGCGAAAGTAACGCGCGACCTGACAGAGCGCCGGGCGGCCGAAGCAGAGCTCCGCCGCAACCAGGAACAGTTCCGCCTCCTCGTGCAAGGAGTGACGGATTACGCGATCTATCTTCTCAGCCTCGATGGCCTGGTCTCCAGCTGGAACGCTGGTGCGGAACGGATCAAGGGGTACAAGCCGGAGGAGATCATTGGCCAGCACTTCTCTGTCTTCTATTCGGACGAAGACCGGCAAGCCGGGCTTCCGGCCGTCGCGCTTGAGACCGCCCGGCGAGAAGGCCGATATGAAAGAGAAGGCCAGCGCGTCCGCAAGGATGGCAC
Source organism: Bradyrhizobium sp. Unk1 (assembly GCF_059512345.1). NCBI lineage: Bacteria > Pseudomonadati > Pseudomonadota > Alphaproteobacteria > Hyphomicrobiales > Nitrobacteraceae > Bradyrhizobium > Bradyrhizobium sp. Unk1. The sequence goes on along the minus strand of NZ_JCAMOP010000007.1, from coordinate 26,612 downwards.
GAGGTTCTGGGCGAATGTCGTCATTGACGCCATCCACGATACCGGGGGCGAGCTTGTCGGCTTCGCTAAAATCACCCGGGATGTCACGGAGCGCAAGATCGCCGAAGAAAAACTTGAGCGCACCCGCGAAGCGCTGATGCAGTCGCAGAAGATGGAAGCGATCGGCCACCTCACCGGCGGCGTCGCGCATGACTTCAACAATCTGCTCATGGCCATTCAGGGCAGTCTTGAGCTGGTGAAACGCCGCCTGCCCGGCGCCGATGCCCAGGTCCAGCAGTTTCTCGACAACGCCCTGCAGGGCGCACAGCGCGGCGCGGCGCTCACGCAGCGGATGCTGGCGTTTGCGAGGCGTCAGGAGCTTAAGCTCCAGACCGTCGATGTCACCGAACTTATCAATGGCATGAGCGAGCTGCTACGGAGCTCCCTCGGCTCAACCGTCCAGATCGAAACGCATTTTTCGCTGGGTCTACCAAAAGTTTCGGCGGATGCGAACCAGCTTGAGCTCGCCATTCTGAATTTGTCGATGAACGCGAGGGATGCGATGCCAAACGGCGGCTCCATCGTCATCTCCGCGCACGAGCGGACCGTCCAGAACGAGCCCGGACTAAAGCCCGGCCGTTATCTTTGCATCGCCGTGAAAGACACCGGCACCGGAATGGATGAGCAGACTTTGCGGCGCGCGATCGAACCCTTTTACACGACCAAAGGCGTCGGCAAGGGGACGGGTCTTGGACTGCCGATGGTGCTCGGCATGACCGAGCAATCGGGTGGCAAACTTTATCTCAAGAGCCAACCCGGCGTGGGAACGACGGCAGAACTTTGCCTGCCCATCGCCCTCACCGATGAAAGGGCTGACACGAAGTCCATCACACCTCCCCCCGCCACCTTCACGCGCGCTCTGAGGATCGTCAGCGCCGACGACGATCCCCTTGTCGCCTTTAATACCCTCGCAATGCTGGAGGATCTCGGCCACACCGCCTTCTCCGCATCAAGCGGCGCGGAAGCCTTGAGCCTCATCAGAGAAAAAGGGGACATCGATCTCCTGATCACCGACCAGGGGATGCCCGGCATGACCGGATCTGAACTTGCAGAAGCGGTTCATCGCAATTGGCCAGACCTTCCGATCATCATAGCGACCGGCTACGCAGAATTGCCCAAGGGCCCGGCCCAGGAACTGCCGCGGCTTGCGAAGCCCTTTTTCGAGCAGGACCTCGCCAATGCCATAGCCGGCAGCCGCCGCCGCCCGGGCGGGACGGGTTAGCGAGAGAATATCGCGGCCGGATGGTGCAGGCACGGGCTTCAATGCCTTCTCGGCTTGCCCGCGCCGTCGCCCCAAGCGCAGGCAGGACGGGCCAGCTCACCAGACGCTGCTGTCAGGGAGCCCGTGAGCGCGCCCAAGCGGCTGTTCGCGAGCCCGATCGAGCGGAAGCCGAAGCTTGTGCCGTCGCATGGAAGGCCGCGGCGGCCTGCCCAGTCCTTTCCCGACTATCGGTCTGTGCTTGAATGTGGGGCTTGGTCAGCTGGAGGTCGAATGCGCCCGCTGAAACCCGCGCCAGCCTTTCCGCTTAAGGCCATCCGCCGGCCACGACACACGCCGCTTTGGAAGCTCAAAACCTCTATAAAGTGCAGATCGTGCCGCACGCCCGCTATGCGCCGCCAGTCGCATGATCAAAGTTGACCGAGACCCGGCAGATCACACCTTACAAGTGGGGCTTCCGACTGAAGAGCGGTAGTCGAAAAAAGAAGCGGGTCTTTCTCACAACGTGTCCGGTGTCCGCATTGGGTTAGACTTGTCTTCATTCAGAAGCTCTTGCTCGGCGGCATGCCAGAACTCATCGTCCTTGCCTTTAGGCATGCCTGCTTCTTCCCAAAGCTTGTATGCGCGGGCGGCAATTTCTTTCTCGCTCGGTTTGGCCATCTCAATGTTCCTACTACCTCGTCGTTTGCTTCACGGGCAGTGAAGTCCCAATTTAAAGCCGCAGCACGTGGATCCCAAGAACGGAAGTTCTGAGGCCCGTATTCCCTGCCGTCTGGACATGAGAGCTTATTCATGGACTACGGGCTAAGGCCGTTCATTCCTGAGCCGTGCTGGATCATTGAATCAGGCAATTTATGAAGCTGGTCACCGAACGAAGACCCGAAAGCCGCCGCGCGCAAGCTTCGTCGAGTTCGCCGCAAGCCGCAAGACGGGCGCGTCCACGTCGAAAAGATCGACGCGTTCCTTTACACGCTCCAGGGCAGCGGCCCCGGCTTCGGGGCGGGACTTGCCGGGCGATTGAGCACGGCTGGCTCGAATGCACGAGAGCGGCACCTATGTGCAGCTTCGGAGGCCGGCCAAGACATTCTCGAATAATCAAGTTAGTCGACCGATCCACCTGCCATGGCCATCAGTCGATCACGCGCCTCACCAACATACGTTCACCGGCGCGAGACGCCAACCCCAGCCCGTCCAGACCCGACGCCATCGCGTGCAACCGCCATACGCTGCGTAACTCCAACCAGGCGCTCCCCAGCCGGGTCCTCCCCACCCCCAGCCAGGTCCCCAAGCGGCCGCGCTGGCGAGCCCGAGGCCAATACCTACGCCCACCACCGCTGGTCCTCCCCAACCGCCACCGCGCCACCCGCCTCCCCAGCCGCCGCCGTGCCACCCTCCATGAAAGCCGCGTTGGGCGGACGCTGCACCGGGCGCCAGGGCAAGCACCGCTGCGGCACTGAGAGCGAAAAACGCCTTCTTGACCATGACAACCTCCCTGGGTTTGAACTGTGCGATATAAACGCTTCCCAATCCCGTTTGTTCTTATGCACCCATCATTGCGGCCGAGTATCGCGGCGCGGCCTAGCGGACTTTGACGCTACGCGACGAAACGGCGGCGGTACGGCGGTGGAAATCTTGGTGAGCCGCAGCACCAGCTCCCTGGGGTCGCCGAGGTGCCATAAAGCCCCGCATGACAGCCCGCAACGACAATCAGCATCAAAAGACTTGGCACGTCTATTACAACGACATGCATGTGGGCACGATCGGCAAGCGCGCCCGTGTCCCGACAAGCGGTGATCAGTGGGGCTGGAGTGTTGGCTTCTATCCCCGCACCGAACCGGGCACGCACCAGATTGGCTCGGCTGAAAGCTTCGAGGCGGCCCGGCTGCATTCGAGGTGGCTTGGCACGTCTGAGACCGACGCTGGCCGAGGACAATCTCTTGGCGTGGCGCCGCAGTCGAGACTTCCATGCTTGGCAAATTCGGATGCGGGACGAAAGCGTCGGCTGCCGTCCCAGACCCACGACGGCTGGTCGACCTGCTTCTCCGGCGAGCGCATCTCCATGCGCTCCTAAGTGACCTCGGACAAAAGGTGCCGTGATCAAAACCGCAGCGCTTCGCTATGGTCGCGGACGCCGTCAGACGCGCAGATTTTCTGCGCTGCTCTTTCCGCGCTTGCGATCAACTTGGATTTCGTAAGAGACCTTCTGCCCCTCAGCCAAGCCCGATAAGCCGGCGCGCTCCACTGCGCTAATATGCACGAAAACATCCTGGCCGCCGTCATCAGGCTGGATGAAACCGAACCCTTTGGTTGCGTTAAACCTTTCACAATGCCTTTCGCCACGTCCGCCTCCCGATTGAACAATGACAGCAGCCAAGGTCCAGCGCGTTGGGCTAACAAGCAAAACTCAGCGCGCGAACGGCCGGGGGAGTTTCGAAGCAATCATCTGACATAACTGACGAGTGAGCGATAAAAGCGACGACCATGGAGCTTGTGAAGTAGTTCACAGATCGGAACAGCAAACCGCACTACCCTGAACGAGAGCGCGGGGCATCGTCATTTCGGGGACTTTTTTGTTTCTGTTATCTGAATCCGTCAGAAATTAGATGGCCGGGGCCGCCGGGTATGCCGGCTTCGAGAGCGAAGATACTCCACTCAATGTTGCCTCGGGTCGCTTCACCCTCGTAAGCAAAAGTGGAATGGTTGGTATCCGCCAGAGGAAGACGACGATGATTGACGACTATTTGGCACAGGCACATCGCAACAATATCCAACGTTATCGCCTCTTATTGCAAACCACTCTGACAAAATTCGAGCGCCAGTTTGTAGAAAAGCGCTTGAGCGAAGAGCAATCGAAGCTGGAGATGCTTGTTCGGTCGCTCTCAAGCAAAGTGAACCGCGACCAATCGACTGGCCCAGATAACCTCCTTGGCTAGGTAACTGGAAGCGGTCCCACGGATACAAGACATAGGCCTGCCAGCTAGCTCCGCGGTCGCATCAATTTGCGCGGCGATTTCATTTTCTTGAGGTAAGCATTCATGGCAAAGGAAAACTGCTTGATCGTTCATGCCGCTGGAAGACAGTTAGATTTGCTGCGCGGAGAGGCTTCCCGCATTGCAAAACAAAATACTGTCGACTGGTGGAGCGATCGCGTAGAGATCGGCACCCGCTTTTGCTTTGCAGATGCGAAGTCGAAAGAAGCTTTTGCGATCACCTGCGACAACTTCGGCATATCTTGCCGGGACGGCTAGCGAAAAAGAAAATCTCCGATCTTGCGGGCCGGCGGGCCACCTTGTAGCGGCCTAGTTGGCTAATCCTGCGACATAGGATTCGGGCAAGCCCATCTTTTGCGTTACGGCCTGCAACGCGGCCACATAGTGCGAATTACTGGCCGTACCTTCAAAGTGCGAGCTCGCACGTGTCATCCGCAAACTGTGCCAGCACAAGCTCGGTCCTTCCGTGCTGGGCACCAATGTCGCGCGCGTGCCGAGCCACAGTGCAAGCGCTCCACATAGGCTTGCCTGACGTTGGATAGGGCCTCGGCATCCATAAACAGGCCACAGAAAAAAAGTGACGTTCACTCGGTCTGCCAGGCTGACTATCTAGCGTGAAGAACCGGGTGGCCCAAAGATGTACCCACTTATAGTTTGATCGCCGCCTGACGAAACACCTTAAGATTGTGTTGGATGCAGTCGAGGAGGACTTCCGATGCGCAGGCAGCCTGTTCCACTTACTCCGGGTGACCTAGTCAATCGTCAATTTGGCACCGACGACAACCTGATAGGCACCCCTGACCCACCGACCCTATTCGGGGATGCTGGTGGTAGCATGTTTGACTTTTCGAAGGGAGGGAACGACACCTTCGATGAAATCGGACTTTCCAATTACACATTTCATGGCGACGTGGTTGGCAGCATTTTCGATTTTGCGCAGGGCGGCGATGACACGTTCAACGGACTCCCATTGGCTGGTGTCACTGCCTACGGGGACGCTGGCGCGGACATGTCGGACCACAGTAAGGGCGGCAACGACACCTTCTTGAGTGGAACTGGCAGACAGCAAATCAATACGTTCTTCGGCGATGCCGGCGGCGCCATGTCGGGTCACGCTCAGGGCGGCGACGACACTTTTATAACTCAGACGGTACAGGGTGGCACCCACACCTTTTATGGCGACGCGGGCGGCGACATGTCTGGCCACAGCAAGGGGGGCAATGACAGCTTCCAGGGCTCCAGGCAGGCTACAAATATCTTTTTTGGGGACACCGGGAGCAACATGTTCGACCACGCCCAGGGCGGCGATGACACATTCACAGCCAGAACGGAGTCTGGCAACACATTCTACGGAGATGCCGGCGGTGACATGACCGGCTACAGCAAAGGTGGCAATGACACCTTCAACGGGGCCTTGTTCGCCACGCAGGTGTTCTATGGTGATGCCGGAGGTAACATGTCCGGCCATGCCGAGGGAGGCGACGACAGTTTCATGGGCTCCGGTGGGGCGGTAACGTCAAAGACCTTTTATGGCGACGCCGGCGGCAACATCTCCGGCTTTGCCAAGGGCGGCAACGATACTTTCGTCAACGAGGGCGGCTCTACAGTGTCCTTTTACGGGGACGCCGGCGCCACAATGTCCGGCCATGCGCAAGGCGGCGACGACGTTGCGACGTTGCAGGGGAGCAAGAACTTCGCCGTCGGCGATGCTGTTACGATGCTCGACGCCGCCAGCGGAGGTAATGACAGTCTAAGCGGCGGCGACAGGTCGGCGACTGATGTTGTGAACCAGCTCTATGGCGACGCCCAGGCCATGGGCGGGGCGACCCAAGGAGGCGATGATCTTCTCGTCGGCGGCCACGCCGTTGAAATCGGCCGGGTCGACAACTTCTTGTGGGGCGATGCGGCGCAAATGTCCGGTCGTGCCAAGGGCGGCAGCGATGCACTATACGCGGGGACGGCTGGGCAAGGTTGCACGGTCAGCAATGAGATGTGGGGAGATGGCGAGCTGAGCGGCAATGCTCATGGAGGTGCCGATACGTTTGTATTCAAGGACAATGGTCTGATGACCGTCGGTGCCAACAATCTCATCCGGGATTTCAGCCAATGCCAGGATGACAAGATAGCTTTCATTGATGTTGCGGGCGTGCAGTCGTTCAATGACCTTGTCATCACCCAAAGCGGAACTAGCACCATTATCATGGCGGGAGCTGATCAAGTTACGCTTGCAAACTTCACGCACTTGATGACGGCGAATGACTTTTTGTTCGTTTGAGAGCGCTCCTCTTCGTCGGCGATCTAGCACCGGTCCTCAAAACCACGGCAATCGCTCCAACGAATTCGGTCCTCCGACTGCTCCTGCTCATAAGCGAACGCATCATGAAGACAGCCCGCTGGATTCGTAGGCCATCGGGCTGTTCGCGATGGGGCTACTTCCCCTTCACCTTCGGGTCATTCATGGTCACGCCCAGGTTGGCCGATCCGGGGCTGTTTGAAGCGCCTTGACACTAGCGGCCGCCGGAGAGTTGCCGCCGCCGCCCGATCCAGCACCCCAGCCCCCGCGCCGCCGCCGGCTCCGCCCGATCGAGCGCCCGCGCCTATCCCGCCTTATCTCCTCGCTCGCGCCGACGAAGTAATCGAGTAGAGTAGCGTTTGCGATGTTGAGTCCGTTGCTGGCCCTTAGCTGAACAACGCGAAGCCAATTCGGATGTCGGCTAACCTGACACGGGTGATGAACATCGTCGGCAAACCGAGCCTGATTGCAGCCATCCGCGCCGCCTGAAGGCCGGAAAGTGCGTCCAAACGCGCAATACCGCGTCGCGATACCCACTTTGGCCGGACATTGGACGATCCTACGCGAGAGCATCGGCCGCCTGCGATGATTGGCGACCACGGCCGCGTGACGACCTATCGGTTTGCACACAACCAAGACCCGAAGCAGAAGTGGCGTGTCTGCAGGATGTCCGCTTTGCCCGGCGGCCTGAACCGGTCGGTTCGGCCTTGGTAGCCCTTTGACCCCAAAGTCAGCCTGCGAGATGCTCTGTTGTCCGGCGCCCAGATCGACTGGTTAATCGTCAACTTGGTCACAAGTCTGCCAGCAACTTGCGAGCTTCCACGAGATCGCGTGTTTCCAAGCCCTCGCTGAACCAGCTGTAGATCGGCACAAGAGTGTCGCGCGCCTCTTGCCGCATGCCGCGTGCCGCTTGAAGTCTGGCGCGCGCAACGCTTGCCCGAAGCTCGGGCAGCCTTGCCCCCTGGGCAGCGGCAATTTCAATCGCAGCCTCGAACTCCGCGTCCGCTTGATTTTCGGCCTCCGCCCCGGCTGCGAGTAACAGCAGTTCACCGCGCTCCCGGTGAAGTTCGACGGCGCACCAGTTCTCGAGACTTGCGTCCGCAAGTGCGACCGCTTCGTCGATGACCCGAAGCCCGGCCATGGCGTATCCAGCCTTGCGACGAAGCGCGGCGAGCAAGCCGAGATGGTGCGGAATACGTAGCCCCGCACTTGTACGCCGGAAATCCTCAAGCCCCCCATCAAAGTCTGCAAGACCTTCGTCAAGCCGGCCGGATTCTGCAATCGCCCAGGCGCGAACGAGGCTGGCCCATGCGCCATAGTAGTCGAAGCCGTACTTGGCGCAGATTTCGCGTGACTCGACAGCGGCTTGCAGTGCGGCATTTGGCTCTCGCTGGAATTGATGGAGCATCGCCAGATAGTTGAGCGCGAGCGCGATGCTGAATGGATGTGAAATCTCACGCGCCACTGCGAGCCCTTCCTCAGCAATCCTGAGGCTACGAACGGGATAGCCGAGATGCCAGTCGCAATGGCTCATATAGGCACGGCAGAATACGCTCATATTAATTCCGTAAACCTCGGAATAATAGCGGCCGCGGTATTCGCCGGCTTGTGCGCTCCTCTCGAGCCGATCGCGCGAGAATTGAAACTGGCCAAGGTGGAACGAGAGCACTCCCGCAAGATGATCGGCTTCGGCCTGACGCACGGGATCACCGCTTCGTTTGGCCAGCAACTCCGTCTCCTCCACGAGGCTTGTGACCTCGCGCAGGTTGGCGCGTACGTGATAGACGTGGCCGAGCCCCTTCAACGCGGCGGAGAGATCAGCCTCGCTCTGCAGCTCGCGGCTGAGCTCCTGCGCGCGCTGGAACGCCGCTTCCGCCTCGCGCGACGCAAATCCCTTCGTTGCAATCAACGGGCCGCCAAGCCCAAGCTGCAGGTCGAGCTCGAAGCGCGAGCGTGATGCGCCGAGGGGAAGAGTTCGGGCGCACTCGAGCCCTGATCTCAAATGGGCAATTGCCTCCATATTCGCCGATCGAGCGGCTGCGAGGCGACCGGCCCTCAGCCAGTATGGAATGGCCTTCTCTGCCAATCCGGCCTCGCCGAAGTGACGGGCGACGAGCTCCGGCTGCGCTTCGATAAGTTGCGGAAACAGCGCTTCGATCGACGTGGCAATCCGTGCGTGCAATTCCTGGCGGCGCCGTTTGAGCAGGCTTTCATAGGCGGCGTCGCGCACCAGGGCGTGCTTGAAGACATAGGTAGCGGCAGGCGCGAGGCCCCGCCGGAAAACGAGCTCTGCGGCCACCAGGCGGTCAAGCGCCGCGGCGAGCTCCACCTCTGGCATCGACACGACTGCAGCAAGCAACTCGTGATCGAACTCGCGGCCGATGCAGGCTCCGATTTGGGCGACCTCCTTGACGGGAGCGAGACGGTCAAGCCGCGCCATCAACGAATCGTGCAGCGTCGCTGGAATCGCCAGGGACGGCAATGCTCCGGCGAGCACGTAACGAGCGCCGGTGTAGCGGAGAATCCCGGCTTCAAGAACGGCCTTCGTGAGTTCCTCGGTGAAAAGCGGCACACCCTCGGTCCGCTCCAGTATCCGATCGAGAACCTCGGCGGGAAGCGCTTTACCTTCGGTGATCCGGTCGACGAGCACGACCACCTGCGCCTGTGGCAGGCGGTTTAGCATGAGCAACGTAACGTGCGGAAACCCGGTCCATGGCGGCGGGAGCTCCGGGCGGAATGTGGCGACGACCAGCACTGGTAAGTCCTGGAGACGATCCACGATTTGGTCGAACAGCTCGCGCGAGGTCGGATCGAGCCAGTGCGCGTCTTCAAGCACCATCAGAACCGGGCCACAAGCGGCAAGTCGATTGAGCCGGGCTAGGAATGTGCGGAACAGGAGCGCCTTCCTTTGCTGCGGCGACATCTCTGGCTGGGTGCTCGGTCTCTCAGTTGGAATGCCAAGCAGATCGGCAAGAGGCTGGATTGCATCGCTAGACAGCCCTTCGCCGTTTTCGCCAAGGAGTAATTCGAGGCGCTTGAGCCGTGCTTCCGCGGCATCCTCAGGTGCGAACCGCGCCTCGCGCTCGAGCTGCGAGATGAAGGGAAAGAGCGGGCTGTTCAGGTGATGCGGCGAACAGGCATAGCTAGCGAGCGCGATTTGTTCGGTCTGTAGCCGCTCGCGCAGTGCGAGCACCAATCGTGATTTTCCAATTCCCGGCTCGCCAAAAAGCAAGACGACCTGTCCAGCCCCTCCTTCTGCAAGCCGCCACCGTGACAGCATCAGATCGAGTTCCTCGCCGCGCCCGACGAGTGGCGTGACGTGGGCGCCGTGCAGGGCCTCGAACCTGCTCTCTGCCCTGCCTTCGCCGATGACCCGCCACGCTTGGACCGGCTCGGCAAAGCCCTTGAGCTGAAGGGGACCGAGCTCAACAAATTCGAAGAGATCGCCGACCAGGCGGCGCGTGCTGTCGGCGATAACGACCGTACCGGGATCCGCAACCTGTTGCAGACGGGCAGCGAGATTGGGTGTCTCCCCGGTGACCGTTTCCTCCTGCGCAACACCTTCCCCGAGCAGATCGCCCACCACGACAAGCCCGGTGGCGATGCCGATACGTGCCGCCAGCAGGCCCCCTGCGCCTGACGACATGCCGCTGACCGCTGTTGCGACGGCAAGTCCCGCCCGGACAGCTTGCTCCGCCGCATCTTCGCTTGCGCGCGGCCAGCCGAAATAGGCCTGCACCCCGTCTCCCAGAAACTTCGCGACGTGGCCCTCCAGTCGCGCAATCTCTCCCGCCACCGTGTTCGAGTAGGCCCGCATGACCTCGCGCAGTTCCTCGGGATCGAGACGGCGGCTGAGATCGGTCGATCCGACGAGGTCGACGAACATGAGCGTGAGCTGACGTCGCTCGACCGACGCAGGGGTCCGCGTCGCCGCCAGGTCCGCTGGCAGCAGGCCGATTGCATCGAGAATCTTCCGCCGATGGCCTACGGCCTGGACTCCAATCTCCTTGAGATCTTCAACCGTCAGGTGGGATAGGATCTCAAGGTCAATTCCGTTGTCGCGGAACGTCTGCTCATAGGACTGCAAGCCCAGGGTGCGCAGCCATTCTCCGATGTCCAACTTCGTCTCCGTTGCCCCCTCAACTACGGTCTCTTGTCAGGCGGCCGGTCGCTGTGCGGCGGACGGCCTGACGTTCTGGTTTAGCCGGAACAGGTTGCCGGGATCGTACTTGGCCTTCAGCGCCGCGAGACGAGCATAGTTCGGGCCGTAGGCGCCCGCCACGCGATCGGACTCGTCCTCCGGCATGAAGTTGACGTAAACGCCGCCGGTTGCGTGGGATGCTGTCTCAGCAAAGAGCTGACGCGCCCAGCTGATCGAACGTCGCTCATCCGCCGGGTCGCGCCATCGCGTGTGAACGTTCATGACAAACTTCGTATCGCGGTGGGGGAACGCCGTGGCGTCGACGGCCATGCGACTGGTGGCGCCACCAAGCTGACCAATGAAAATCTCGCACTCCCCGGTCGGTAGGCTTGTCGTATGGCTCACCAGGGTGTCGAGAAGACCGTCGTTGAGCTCAACGAAATTGTGCGACTTCCAGTAATTATAGGCGCCGGGCGTGAGCAGTGGGTCAAACGCAGTCTGCCACGCCGCGAAGGGCTGCATGCCGATCACGTCCGCGATCGGCTCTCCGAGCGCGCGCAACGGCTCCAATGCACGCTTGCCCTCGTTCTCATCTCCCGCGTAGCAGACGGCGAACGCGACGATCTCCTTGCCGTGAACCTCGGCAGGCAAGAACGGCAGGGGCGGCGCCTGCCTGAGCACCACCCACACTGTCAACTCATCAGGCGCCTTGGCGGCGACGTCACGATAGCCCGCGAGCAGTTCCTTCGCCCGGGCAAAGGGATGGATGATGAGCCCGGCCAGAACCATTGGACCAACAGGGTGCAGGCGGAACTCAAACGAGCTCACCACCCCGAAATTGGCTCCGCCTCCGCGCAGAGCCCAGAACAGGTCGGTATTCTCGGCGATGCTTGCCCGGACGAGCTCACCTTCGGCCGTCACCACGTCGGCCGAGATCAGGTTGTCGGCGGCAAGCCCGAACTTGCGGCTAAGCCATCCGAAGCCGCCGCCCAGCGTCAATCCCGCAACGCCGGTCGTCGAGTTGATCCCGAGCGGGGTAGCAAGGCCGAAAGCTTGTGCCTCCTTGTCGAAGTCGCCAAGCGTTGCCCCCGGGTCCACGCGCGCCGTGCGGTGAAATGCATCAACCCGGACGGAACGCATGAGCGAGAGATCGATCAAGAGCCCGCCGTCACAAACAGCATTGCCCGCGATGTTGTGGCCGCCACCGCGCACGGCGACCAAGAGGCCGTGCTCACGCGCAAACCGTACGGCACGAATGATGTCTGCGGCCCCTTTGCAGCGCACGACCGCGCCTGGACGGCGATCGATCATCGCATTCCAGATCGTACGTGCTTCATCGTAGCCCGGCTCCTCGGCCAGACAGACGTTACCCCGCAAGGTTTGGCGAAAGGCCTCAATTGCATCGCTTTCAAGCGTAATCGCCTCGCCCTGCAGCGAGGCCAGCCGAATCTGCGTCATGGCATCTCCTCCGTGACTAGCGGTAGTATTTCGGCAGTCAGTTCTCATGCACTTAGACGGATCAGCGGAAAGGACGACCACGCCACGGCTGTTGCAACCGACGTGGCGCAGAAGCACCCCGCTGCACGGCCGTTCGACATTGCGAACGGCAGATTTCCGCCTAGAGGTTAGTCCTCCGGCAAAACAAATGGTTCAGCGACAGAATGTCTCGCGGATGAGGAGCGCCTAAAAGCCCGCGCGAGTCGACTTTCCGTCACCTGCAAAAGAAACCAAGAAAATCCGGTCCACAGAGGGAACTTTGGGGGTGGAGGAAAGGATGGAGGTCGAAAGCAACTCGTCGGCCGATGCCGCTTTGCCGCCCAAAGCTGCCACTTCTCGCAAGTCGGTTCCTGGCCCATCAGCGAAGTGGCGAACCCTCAGCAGCGGACTAGTTTTGCGCAGATCGAGTTCTTCGCATCTTGACCCTTAGCGGATAACCTCCACGTTTGCTGCTGCTTTTACCTCAATACGGAAGTTAAGCTTCAGGCCCAGAAGCCTTGATCTATCTCAACGTCACTCCTGTTCCGCCCACAGATCGTGCGGTAGCGGCTTTCGCCGTCAACGTTGATGGCGTTTGTGCTGCGGCCAAGCCGTAAATGCCGCCACGTGAGGTAGCCGCTACCTATTGGGCTGGAGGTTTGCGTTCGCTGCCCGCCAGTTTTGAATTCTTTTGAAAGGGAAATACCATGGATATCACCCGCCGATCCCTCGCATTTGGAGGAATGGGCCTGCTCGCAGGAGCTGCTAGTCGATCCGCACTCGGCCAAGATGCTTTCCTTGGCGTGGGAGAGGGCCTGGAGGAGTTCTGGCTCGCGAGCGACGCTTACATCTTCGGCTATCCCTTGGTGACCATGGAGATGACGCGCCGGGTCATTACCAACGTTGCCGAGCCCGTGGGGACGCGGGGGCCAATGGGTCAAATCATAAAGTTGCGCCAGTATCCCGACGCTTCGTTCCGGGACGTCACCGCGCCTAACGCGGACACGCTCTACACGACTTCCTTCTTCGACGTCGGCAAGGAGCCGTGGGTTCTAAGCATCCCGGATATGAAGGGGCGCTATTTCCTGATGCCGATGCTGGACGGTTGGACGACGGTGTTTCAGGTGCCGGGAAAGCGGACTACCGGCACCGGCGCTCAGACTTATGCGATTACCGGACCCGGGTGGAAAGGCACGCTGCCGGCCGGCGTGAAAGAGTATAAATCGCAGACCAACATTGTGTGGTTGCTCGGCCGCATCTATTGCACCGGCACGCCGGAGGATTATGCCGCCGTCCACAAGTTGCAGGACGAATGCAAGCTTGTTCCGCTCAGTGCCTACGGCAAGGCATACACGCCACCTCCGGGAAAGGTCGATCCGTCCATCGACATGAAGACAGCAGTCCGCGAACAGGTCAATCGCATGGACGCAGTGACTTATTTCAAGCTGCTGTGCGATCTCATGAAGAGCAATCCGCCCTATGCAGCAGACAAGCCCCAACTTGCCAAGTTTGCCCGCATCGGCATCGTTCCTGGGCAGGATTTCGACGAAAGCAAGCTGAAAGCGGACTTCCTCAAGCGGCTGCCTGAACTGTCAGTCGACAGGATTATGATTCAATTCAAAATCAACAAAGCCATCAAGGACGAAAATGGCTTCGCTTTCACAACGAAAGGCGGAATCTATGGCACCGACTATCTGATGCGGGCCCTAATTACCGCAATCGGACTTGGCTGCAATCGACCGCAGGATGCAGTCTATCCGACTTCGGAGAAAGATGCGGACGGCCGCAAGTACAATGGTGCGAACAAATACGTCATGCGATTTGCCAAGGGCGATCTGCCTCCTGTGGAGGGATTCTGGTCGCTGACGATGTACGATAGCGGCTACTTCTTTGTGAAGAATCCGATCAACCGCTACTCGGTCAGCGCTCGCGAGGAGCTGAAGGAAAACGCGGACGGCTCCACCGATCTCTATATCCAGAAGGACTCCCCGGGCAAGGACAAGGAATCAAACTGGCTTCCCGCGCCCGAGGGAGATTTTATCCTCATGCTACGCATGTATTGGCCGCAAGAAACAGACCCGTCGATCATCAACGGCTCATGGTCGGTGCCTGCCGCCAAGAAGGTCGGAGCTTGAGAACTAGCGCGCCATGCTAACATGCAAGCGCGCCAAGTGCCTTCAAGGGCGTCACACGCCGGAGGATCTAGATGAGCAACGCAGCTATTGCAATGGACGGCAGTGCTGCCGTTACGCCAACGGAACTTAGTTGGAAGTTTATCCGTTGGGGTCTGGGGCTGTTTATTACTGGATTTCTGACAGGCTTTATTCCCATCGCGCACTACATGGTTGGCGCTATAGCCGGAGACGTGGGTCCGGATTTTCTGAGAAACATCACGCTCTGGTGGGGCTGTCCGGCGGTCCTGGCAGAACTGACCCTCAAGGCAGGCGGCCTTGGCATGGTTGCCATCGGCTTTTGTTATCAGGCAATCCATCGGCAGGGTGCGCCACTGGATATTTCGAGCCACGAGCGGATTGCGCCTACGCTTTGTGCGTTCGGTCTGATATGCACGCTCGTATCAGCAGCCGCAGGCTACGTAATTTGCAACTATTTCTGGCCTAACTTTTATTATCATGCGATTCCGACCGGAAAGAATGTGTGGCTTGCGGCGCAAGGGCTCAGTATAGCCATCTACGTGGTTGGCGCTTGCTATTCGTTCGCTGGCATCCGTAAAGCGTCGGCGCACTTTCAATGACGTCCTGTTCGGATGATTTCCCAACCGAGAGTCGTTCGCCACTAAGGCGGCCACGGTTTGCGCACTGGTCGTGGCAAGCAGGACCCTGGTCGTTCATAGGATGGCTCTGTGGGATCGCAACGGGCGCACTGTGGATCTATTCCGGTATGCCTATGATTTGTCATTGAGCGACGGTGTTTCTGCCAATGGCCCTGAGCATGTAACCCCGACTTCCGCAGATGTCCGCTTGTAGCCCGTCGGCGACGTGGCAGCGCCCCTCCACGAAGTCGCTTACGGAGGAATCGCAGACCAGATTTGCTCACGTTGAGTTCTTCGTGTTTTTGACCCAAAGCGGTCCTATTCGGAACTGCCGGTCTGCCCGCTTTTCGCATCTTTCGCTCGATTTCTGGACGGCACGTGTCTCGACGCACGTGGCGGCGTCGCAACTGCACGAGCGGCGGAGGTGGAAAACCGAGCTGGACATCCCACACGACGATCGGTCTCCGCTTCATTGCGGGCTTTGCTCGCCGACGCCGGCCACGCTGATTACAGGCCGCAAGCTTCAGTGAGTAGGCTTCGTCTCCCCGCGCAGATTGACCGAGCCGACAGGTCAGATAAGATGCTCAGACGAGCGCCCATCCAGAATGGTGATGGTTCGGTTTCGAATGGGCTGGTTCAAGGACAATATCAGACAGGGTTCGTGGGCGGCGCTGATTGCGCTCGCCATTAACTTTGCGTTGTCCTTTGGTCACGTTCATGCCTTTGGCGGTACGGGCTCAGGTCTAAGCCAGGTTGCCCTCGCCGCGCCAAGCACGCTGGACGATCACGATCGGACGCCAAAACATCCTGCCGACGGGATGGACTATCTCTGTCCGATCTGCATCGCCAACGCGGCGATGGGGAACGCGCTGGCGGCGACACCGCCTGCGCTACTCGTCACGGTCGCCGAGGTGTCGGTCGATCGTGCGGTCGAGCACGAGTATGCAATCCCTCGGCCGCACCGCTCGGCCTTTCAATCCCGCGGCCCCCCGATTTCCTGACGCCGCTGCCTCGGTCGCGTAGCGCTGCACTAAAACTGTCGTCGCCATCGGCCGAGGTTCCATCGCTCAGGGCTTGCGTCGTTTTGCCCCGCAGCTTGCATCAGCTCAGTCAGGAATCTCATGTACTTCGCCCCTTTGCGCATCCCGCGCAGCCTTCTCCTAACTGCGTCGACGCTTGCGCTGGTCGCAGCGCCAGATGTCCCCGTGCTCGCGCAAGCCGGTACCGCCTCGCAGACGCCGCAACCATCCTCCCCTTCCGCGCCCGAAACGCCGGCTCCGACCCAGCCATTACCGCAGCAGAGCCCTCCCGCCACGGAACAGACCCCGTCGCCTCCGCCCCAAGCGCAGGGCGGCAATGTCCTGCCCGAAACGCGCGTGGTCGCACCCGCCGAGCGGCGGCCACGAACGCCACTACCGCGCCAGGTGGTGCGCCGCCAGCCGTCCGCGTCGCCGACACAGACCCAGGTACCGCGCGAGGCGGCGACCCAAGCGCAGGTCGTCGCCCAGCAGAACCAGAGGTTCGACGCGGCCCGCCAAAACATCTTCCCGCCGGTAGGGGCCGGCTCGTATGAGATGAGCCGTCAGGCCATCGAGTCCTTGCCGCAGGGCAACAACACTACGCTGGATAAGGCGCTGTTGCAGTTCCCGGGCGTCCACCAGGATTCGGCGGCGAGCGGCGAACTCCATGTGCGCAACGAGCATGCCAATCTTCAGTACCGCATCAACGGCATCATGCTGCCCGATGGCGTCGGCGGTTTCGGGCAAATCCTCGACACGGGTATCGTCGGCAATATGGCGCTGCTGACGGGTGCGCTGCCGGCGCAATATGGCCTGCGCACGGCCGGCGTGCTGGATATTACAACCAAGGCGGACGCATTCGATAATTCCGGCAAGGTCAGCGTCTATGGCGGCAGCCACCAGACCATCACGCCGTTCGCCGAATACGGTGGCACGGTTGGACAAACGCAGTATTACGTGTCGGGTCGCTATCTCTACAATAATCTCGGCATCGAGAACCCGACGCCCGCAAATGAGGCCATTCACGACCGCACGCAACAGGAAAAGGGCTTTGCCTACGTCTCGACGGTGATCGACCCCAACAGCCGCATTACCTATATCGGCGGCGTCTCCAACGCGCTGTACCAGATTCCAAATAATCCCGGGCAGCCGTCCAACTTCCAGTTGGGGAACATAACCAGATTCGATTCCGCGTTTCTCAACGAGCGGCAGTCCGAACTCAATCAGTTCAACGTCGTGGCCTACCAGCACTCGGCCGAAGGCATCGACTACCAGCTTTCCTATTTCAACCGCTACAGCCAGCTCCACTTCTGGCCCGACCCGACCGGTGACCTGCTCATCAACGGCATTTCATCGAGCGTGTATCGTCAGAGCTACGTCAATGGCATCCAGGAAGACACGGCCTGGCGGATCGCCGACGCGCACACGCTGCGGTTTGGGTTCACCACGAGCGCCGAGCGGTCCCTGGTCACAGGCATCAACGCGACGTTCCCAAGTGATCCGGTGAGCGGTGGTCAGGCGTTCGACCCCACCACGGGCGCACCGCTTCCGCCCGTCACCATCTACGATTCCTCCAGCAAGCTCGGCTGGCTGTTCGGCGCCTATGTGCAGGACGAATGGAAGATCACCAACAACCTGACCCTCAATGCCGGCTTGCGCTTCGACCAGATGTGGCAATACGTCGACGCCAATCAGTTCAGCCCGCGCATCAGCCTGACCTGGGTGCCTCAGGACGGCACTACCGTCCATGCCGGGTACGCGCGGACCTTCACGCCGCCGCAGCAGGTGATTGCAGCTCCGACCAACATTGCGCTGTTTCAGGGCACGGTGGCTGCGCCGGCAGTTACGCAGAACAATCCGGTGCTACCGGAACGAGCCCATATTTTCGATGCAGGCGTGGTTCAGAAGATCTGGCCGATTCCCGGCCTCGAAGTCGGCCTCGACGGCTACGTGAAGCTGGCGCGAGATCTGCTCGATGACGGGCAGTTCGGCCAAGCCTATGTGCTCAATGGCTTCAACTATGCCAAGGCAAACAATATCGGCCTCGAATTCAAGGCAAGCTATACCAATGGCAATCTTAAGCTCTACGGCAACGTGGCTTGGGCGCGCCAGATCGGCAAGAATGTCGTCTCGAACCAGTTCCTGTTCGATCCGGACGAACTGGCCTACATCGCGACCCACTACATCTACACCGACCACAGTCAATGGGTGACGGCGTCGGCCGGCGCATCCTATCAATGGTACGACACGAAGTTTACCGCTTCCATGATCTACGGCAGCGGACTTCGTTCCGGCTTCGCCAATACCGACCACGTGCCGTCCTACACCCAGGTCAATGTCGGCGTATCGCAAGACTTCTATCTCGTCGCGCCGAACAAGCCGACCACAGTGCGGTTCGACGTCGTGAACCTCTTCGACAAGATCTACGAAATCAGGGACGGATCCGGCATCGGCGTGTTCGCTCCGCAATTCGGTCCGCGGCGCGGTTTCTTCGTCGGCATCTCACAGAAGATATGAGCGGGAGCCGGGGGTGATCCACGAGGACAACGAAAAAGAGAACCATATGCCTGATCGCAAATCACGGGCGAAGTCTGGAAATTTCGCCCGCATCGTCACGCTGACCATCGTGAGTCTTGCACCGCTCGCGATGTCGACGGCTGCGCTGGCTGACACATCAAATCCGCTGCTCCCCCGCAATCTCTCGCCATGGGGCATGTTCCTCAACGCCGACATCATCGTGAAGGCGGTGATGATCGGGCTTGCGTTTGCATCGTTCGTGACCTGGACGGTGTGGCTTGCCAAAACGATTGAGCTGGCGGGCGCGCGGCGGCAGGCCCGCCGCCGCACCAGGCTGTTGGAAAGCGGCGGCAGCCTCGCGGAGGCGGTCCGCGCATGCCGTAACGACAGGGACGCCGTCGCCCAGCTCATCCTCACCACCGCGCGCGAGGCCGAGCTGTCCGACGGCATCGTCGACGAGGCGTTCAAAGAGCGAGTCGCCTTGCGGCTGGAGCGCGTGCAGGCGGCGATGACACGGCAGATCTCGCGCGGCACCGGCCTGCTCGCCACGATCGGGGCGACGGCACCGTTCGTCGGCCTGTTCGGCACGGTCTGGGGCATCATGAACTCCTTCATCGGCATTTCCGAATCCCACACCACCAATCTCGCGGTGGTGGCGCCGGGTATCGCCGAAGCGCTGCTCGCAACCGCCATGGGACTGGTCGCCGCAATCCCCGCGGTCGTGATCTACAACCACTTGGTTCGGGTCGTCGGCGGCTACCGCAGCCTATTGGACGACGCCTCGGCGCAGCTCCTGTTGATGATCAGCCGCGGACAGCACGGCAGCGCGGTAATGCTGCCACGGGCCGCGGAGTGACAGCATGGCCATACGTCTTGGACAACGTTCGGGCAGCGACGATCTCGAAATCCAGCACGAGATCAACGTCACGCCGTTCATCGACGTCATCCTCGTGCTCTTGATCATCTTTATGGTGGCGGCACCGCTTGCCACTGTCGACATCGGAGTCAACCTGCCCGCCAGTACCGCGCCGGAGCAGCCGCGGCCCGACAAGCCCGTCTTCGTGACCATTAAGCCGGACGAGACCATTGCGGTTGGCGAGACCTTGGTGCCACGTGGGGAGCTTTCGGCCGCGCTCGATTCCGCGACCAACAATCATAGGGACGAAACGATTTTCGTCCGCGGAGACAAGACCCTCAGCTATGGCGCGCTCATGGAGGTGATGAACAGCCTGCGCGATGCCGGATATCTCAAGCTCGCTTTGGTCGGTCTGGAAACGCCGACAGCCAAGCCATGAACGCGTTTGAACTGCATCTGCCAGAACGGCGCGGACTTTCCCGCTGGACATTTGCCGGCGTGACGATCTTGATGGCGCACGCTGCGATCGTGGCCGCGGTTGCGTTGTGGCATGCCCGCAGACCGGTCGAACCGAACATCCTGCCCGCCATCGCAGTGACACTGGCGCCGGTCGAAAGCAGTTCGCCCGAGATTCAAGACCAGGACATCGCCGTTGGGCCAACCATGCAGCAGGCCGAGGCCGCGCCACCGGAACCGCCCAAGGTCGAGGAGAAGCAGGAAGAGCCGGTGGTGCAGCCGCCGCCGGCACAAGAGGCGGAAGTCACGCTGCCAAAGGTCGAGAAGCAGGTGGACGAACCGAAGCCGGTGCCGCAACCGCCCGCGCCGGAAACCCGCGCGCCGCCAAAGAGCGAACATATCGGACAGTTCACCGAAGCAGGCTCAAACGCCTACAACGCACTGGTGTTCGGCCATCTGCAAAAGTTCAAGCGCTACCCGTCGGCCGCGCGCGGCAAATCAGGCACGGTCATCGTGAGATTTGTGCTGAACCGCACAGGCGATGTGATCGGCAGCACTGTAACGAAGTCGTCGGGCAACGATGTCCTCGATCGCGAGGCGATCGAGATTCTTCGACGCGCGAGTCCCTTCCCGGCATTCCCTGCGGCCAAGCCGGGCGCGCAGGACACCTACATCGCGCCGGTGAATTTCGCCCGGGCCAGTTGAAGGCGCCGGCATCGCCGAACGTTCTGAGTTGCCGCTCTGCCCGGCAACTATGGACGCCGAGCATCGATTGCCTGTCATAAGAAAGTAGGGCCGCGTGCTGACCCTGGTCCTAGTGCTTGTAAGAGGCACGCACTTGAGGGAGTGTCGAATGACAGTCCGGACCTTATTGCTGGCTCTTTGTCTTCTGATTTGCAGTGAACTGCCCGCTGTTTCCAAAGGCAGTGCCGCAAATAAGGAGGATCCTTGGGATCCTCGTCATATAGACGATTTTGCCCGCTGAGGTCCGACAATACATCACTGGAGTTTGCAAAGGACCGGCCCGCGCCCAGCATGGCTTTGCGACCTACTCTCCGCGCGAAAAGCGCTGGCGAATAAACCTTTGAGTACCTTCAATGCAACGGCCTTGGCGAATACCGTCGAGGAAACCAATGTCTGGACGTTGACTTCGTTGAAGTGGGGTCGCTGTCTCGTCTCGCCGGAAAACAGTATAGGGATTGCGGCTTCTGAACCTCACCAATTCCTGCGATGTCGCCTCTTGGGCCGATTTCGTAGCAAAAGTTGGCCGCTACCGATGCGACTGGCGCCTGTTGTTTACGGGCCACGGCTTTGACGCGCCGTGCCCTGCCGCTCGTTACTCAACTCTGACGCTACGCGATGCGCAGAGCCCTGGCAGGTGGCGGCGTGCGGCCAGGGCCACGAGTCGTCGCAGGTTCTGAGCGACGGCGGCGAGGACAAACTCATCTTGTGCGCCTCGCGGACCACGCAATCGCAATCGACCAAGCCTCAGGATGCGCTTCAGGCGTGCGAACCGCATCTCAATCTTCTTGCGCTCACGTCGCGACTGCTCAAAGCCCCCGGTGCCAGCGAAGGACAGTGCAACGTCTCGGGCGCGCCTTTCGCCGCATAAGTGACTGTTGAAACGCCGTGTGGATCAAGCCAAAAGCTTATTACGCGATCGAACACTCCCGCTTTCGGATGTGGCGCTGTCCTGCGGCTTTAACGACCAGTCTCATTTCACCCGCTTCTTCGCAAAGCTGACCGGCGTTACCCCCGGCGCATGGCGACGACATCTTTACTGATCGTGTGGGCGAAACACCGCGGCCACTTCTTGATTTGAAAATTGCGATATAGTGGGCTGCCGCCAAGGCAAATGTCGCGTATGGGTCAAACTGTGAAAAGCGCAACGCGAGCAATTCACGTCAGCTAGACCCTGCGAAGCAGTCCTCTAAGGGCGAGCCGCGGCTTCGCCGACGGCTTGACCGTTCACTGAACGAGCACGTCCTGATCGCGTCAGGCGCGGCCAAGCCTGGAATGCCTCAGCGACAAGATTAGCGGAAAAGCCGTCGCCGGGTTAAGCGCCGCGACGGCTTCTTCTTTACGCGCTCAGACGGCCGCGACTACCCGCCGCGTCGCATGAAGGAAACGGTTAGCGGGCGCTGCGACGCCATCAATTGGATGACGCTCCTGTTTGCGCAATTCATCGACTAGACGTTCGAGGTAGGGCGGCAGAGGCGTGGCTTCAAGAGATAAGTTCTGTTGCAATCTGTCACACACCTCGTCACAGACCGACCGGGCAGTCCTATGGTCGATGTGGTCCGATATTCGACTGGTCGGTTCCATATCGCGACCTTTCGGTTAGGCCCCACAATCCACTTAAGTTAGAGGGATGCGAAAATGTTTCGCGCACCTTCGAAGAATGCCCATTGGTTCCATTTAATGGAACGAAGACAGTTGCGTCAGACCGATTGCCAGGGCTGATATCTGCAACCCGCCGAGTTGGTGAAACTCTTGGGGCGCAACTACTTTCAAAACATTCATAATGTCCGTTCCGGGTCAAAACCGGCAACACTCTGATTGAGCAACGAATTTCTGCTTAGACCCAAAAAGCTGACGTCTCCTCCTTATGAGGACACGCCCTAGACATCGCCATTATCCAGCGCTTCTAATCCCCGCTCCTCCAGCCACCGCTTCGACTTGCGCCGCAGCTCCATCGGCAGCGACTGCACAGCGGTGATGCACTTGTGCATGGTGTTCTCGGCCTGCAGCTCATCGCGAAAAACGATACCCTTGCCGGTTGCCCATTGCTTGAAGCGCGCGAGATCGCCGGACAGCAGGATGGCGTTGCGCTCGTGATTGTAGCGCGCGACATCATCAGTGTCTGATGCATCGGTCATCAGCTTTCGGCCATTTCGTTCAATTCATCTCAATCCGATTTCATCTGTTCGGCGACTTTGTCGATGAGGGCGAAGGCGTCGGCGCGTGTCATTGCCATCCTGTCGATGGCCTCCGTGATATGCGATCTACACACACCGATGATCGCGCAACGTTCGCTCTCATCGTCGGCGCCCCAGCCAACATGGTTGAGCAGCTCGTTGGCCGCGTCGAGAGCGGTAACTTTAAGGGCTGTGTGATCGTAGGTGAACCTTGGTTGGCTCATGTTTGATTGCTCTCTTTGAGAGGTTCCTGCACCCTGACCAACGCAGCTTCCTTCGACAACTTGCCATTCAAGGCGCGGTGGCTTGCGTTCTCTGCGCAGTCTCGACCACAACAACGCCCAACAGTACGATGTCAGATGTAAAATGATCTGGGCCAGAATTTCAATGATCACCGCTTGGTCCCAAAAGGGTCTCCAGCGCCCGGCACACACCTACACCATCCAGCCATGGAGGATTGAAAACGGGCCGAGGTCGCCCTCGCGCCTTTGGCATTTTCAGCGGGCGTCTGGTTCAGAGCCACAGCCACGCGAATAACGCCGTGATGAGGGCCCAGCCTATGAGCTTTTCAGCGACAACCTGCGCATAGCGGAAGTCGTTCGCGCCGTACGCATCGAGGTCGAGCTGGCGCATTGCTTCCAAGAAATAGCCGCCGCTCACGAGGACAAAGAGCACTGCCATGATGACGTGGTAAGTCTGGTCGCTAATGGCTGCAACTCCTCGGGCTTGGTGCCGGTGTCGAGCATCAGGTTGACAAGCAACGCGATGTGGCGCGGCACGGCCAACTCGCCGCTGACCCACCTGCGCACGGCGCGTGGCGTCGCGGCGATGGTCGATCAACTGGCGCCTCGCTCGATGGTATGGACAGCATCCCGACAAATGCCCATGTCCGATTGGCGAACACGTCGTTCGCAAATGACGAATACTGCGTTCACGACCATACTGGCGCCTCTGGCGGCTCGCCAATGATGCGCTGAATGTCCTTCATCTTGGCGATCTTCAGCTCGATCCCGGCCGCGTTGGCTTGGTCCGGAGGGGGAGCCGCTTCTTGCTGGTCACCCTCCAGAGATCGTCGTTACGGTCCTCGGTCCAGCGCGCTAGTTTGGCCGAGAGCAAAACACCTCCGGCCTTGAAGCCTTGGCGACGGATCGTTAGCAGCAACCCGGACGTCATTCTCCTCGGTGCTCCTGGCGCGCTCATCTTCAAGAAACTGACATCGCGTATCCCGATCGTGACGATAACTGGCGACCCCGTTCGACCGGGGATTGCTGAAAGTCTGGCTCGCCCGGGCGGCAATTTTACGGGAGCGAGCATCGACGCCGGTCCATCCATTCATGGAAAGCGGATTGAACTGCTGCGCGAAATCTTTCCGTCATTATCACAACTTGGCTTGCTCGCTCTTCTCATCCAATACAATGGGCTTATGGGTTCGCCTATTCCCGCCGCGGCCCAGGAGGCTGGCGCCAGCCGAGGCCATGGAAGCCATTGTCCAATAGTTCACTCGAAGAAGTCACGTTGGCGGAAAGTGTGGCATTGTTTGCCGCAGCGGAGCGGCTGCGACCGGGCAAGAAGCGCGGCGAATTGCTGTGGCAGGCGCTCGAATCGGAAGCGATCACAGAAATGCAGCGTTGGCTTCGTTCGTCGAGGGTCACTGCCGCCGGGCGAGAGTAATGACCGCACCCTGTCATCTTGGTCGTCAGGATGCCTGAGTTTTGGGACGCGAGCGGGCTTGCTGCACAAAACAACACAAGGCATCATCCGCAATCATGAAACCAAGCGTCGCTACCCGGTTATCGCCCACCGTCTATGAGAAGCTCGTCGCTGCCGCGTCCGCCAACGGCAGATCGATCAGCGCCGAGCTGGAAAAGAGAATCGAGCAGTCGTTCGAGGCTGGCCAGCCAGACGCTCAGCCGATCGAGCGGCTGGAGACGACCTGACATGGCGCGAAAGCCGGCCTCCCCGTCGGCGATAGCGCTGTCGTGCTTTAGTGCCGCAAATCGCTGGCTGCCACGCGGTTGATCGTAGCGAGGCGCTGCTCGGCGCTTGCAGCGAAATCGATGTCAGCCACCAGATCGAGCAGACGCTGATAGGCATGGTCGGCGACCGCGACCGGTAACGGCTCTTCGTCGAACGTATCGACATAGTTGTCGACGACGGTGTTCAGCAGCCGACACAGACCCTGGTGGCCAGGCTCATCCTTGCAAGCTTCGTAGAGTCTTTGCTGGAATTCGCGGAAGGTTTGCAACCCGTGGTGCTGTTGCGAAAGCCACGTATGCAATGCGTCCATGATAGCCTCTTCGAATAGGGAGAAGAAGCTCCGGACTTATACAGCCCGGGAAGATGCATCGACAAATGCGGTTTTCGCAAATCCATAATGCGCAATATGCAGCCGCGTCGCGTAGGCAATTCCGAGCAGCATGAACTACAGTGCCAGGAACGAATGGCAACTCAGCGCAATTGCTACATCGGACTCTCGTCTAGGGAGATGAACTGACGGCGCGATGTAAGAACGCCAGCCCCGAACCGTTGACTTGATACCATCAATGACTGATCCTTCTACCCAGGCTGCCATGCAATATCTGATATGGGCCATAGAGCACATCGAGAAAGCCGGTAACCAGGCGGCTGTGCGCCACGCTCGCAATGCTCTGGACGCGCTGCGCCGGGGCAGCGGATCACCCCACATCAAAGACGAGCCCTAACCAACGAATTGAAACGCAAAACCCTTTGCGTCAGCGCACCGAGAGCATCGGCGCGCCTGCACCCTACCGTGCAAATAATGACGGCCGGGAACCTCAACGCCTCAGGAAGAAATATCAGCTTGATCGCCAAGACGGTCGTAAACGCGCCAAGGGCGATGACAGCGATTTTAAAATGAAGATTACTATCCAAACCCATTTGCCCTCAGCCACACACCGCCCTCGGCTACTCGCCCTCGCAGACCGGAAAAACCCGGTGGCTCTGCAGGAGACCACTGGGCCGACCCGCCGTCCATTCCAATGGCTGTAGGCTGAATACATGGCGCTGACGCGTCTGTTCGAATCCCGACAGATCGTCTCGGTTTGGTCGGACGTGTGGCTCGCAGGCCACGCCGCGAAGCGGCGAGCGGCTCGTCTAGGAACGTTGGGTTTGTTGCCCCATTAAACCAGCAAAAGGGAGGGGCATCATGATCCGTGACCTTTTGATCCTCGCCGCCGTTTCGATGGTGTTGAGCGTATTCTGGAGCGTCTTTGGAAATTCGCCATCGAGACCCGCGCACCCGCGTGGTGGCGCAACACTCTCCTTGAATGCCGCTCCGCAGACGGCGCCTGAGTTCAGTCCGTATATGAGGGCAGAGCGCTGACAGGTTTTCCCTGTGCCCATTTCAGCACCGGCAGGCCGGTCTTAAATCGCCGTCGCGCGCTCTCATGAGCCCAGCAGGTTGCGCACAGGGTCAGCGGAGGATGGGTGCCGGGGTAAATCCTGACCTCACCTGCGGAGTAGCGGCACTTGTCACTGTCGCAATCGGGATTGTTGTTCGGATTGTTCACCTTGGC
The DNA here is from genome assembly GCF_059512345.1 of Bradyrhizobium sp. Unk1. NCBI lineage: Bacteria > Pseudomonadati > Pseudomonadota > Alphaproteobacteria > Hyphomicrobiales > Nitrobacteraceae > Bradyrhizobium > Bradyrhizobium sp. Unk1. The sequence goes on along the minus strand of NZ_JCAMOP010000007.1, from coordinate 382 downwards.
ATCGGGCGAATGCGAGTGCACGCTCGGGTGACTGGCAAAACGGCCTCACAGCGCGCTGTTGCCGGACAGTGCGCTGTGAGGCCAGTCACGACGGGTCGCCCTCGTGGGGGCCTCGGGAAAACTCGGCAATCGGCCGGTCGTTCCTAAACGAGGGGCACTCCTTAAACGAGGCGCTCGGCTCGCTGCGTCAGCTTCGCAGGTGCCGCGCGCTCGAAAAGCTCTGCGCTCACTCGTGGCTTCGACGGCCACCGCCGCCGGCCTTGCCGAAGGCAACCTGCGGCTCTAGTGGCGGGCGTCCCGTAGTAGCACGTCCGCCCCGACCCATTTGAAACCAGAACCCGGCGTAATCCGTTAGGGTCGCGCCTCCACGGCCGCCTTGCCC